>NZ_SNZY01000002.1:0-408784 GCF_004364275.1 Idiomarina sp. H2 | reverse complement strand
TGTGTTAGGCCTGCCGCCAGCGTTCAATCTGAGCCATGATCAAACTCTTCAATTAAAAGTAGTTCAATCAACTCAATGAATTACGCGTTTTTGCTTGGCTTCTTTCGAAACCTTGCTGAACACTCATTCAAAAGTTGCAATACAAATATTTCGTTTTGCTTAACTTCTGCAAGTGCCCACACAGTTTGCTTGGCTTGATATAATTGTTAAAGAGCGTTTCTCAGCAACCTTGGCTGCGAGAGGTGCGTATTCTACACACCGTGTGTTTTCCGTCAATACTTTTTTGAAAAAAGATTTTTTAGAAAACTTAGGTTTTCGGCGGCTTCGTTGCCTGCCTTGAACGTGGAGCGCATTTTAGAGATTTAACTCGTCCCGTCAAGCGCTTTTAGCACCTTTCTAACTGTTTTTTTACTGACTGCGTAAAGTTTCAGCAACACGCTGCTTTTCTCGCCAAACTTAGGCCAGACATGACCTATTTACCTCTATCTGCTATAAAGGTTGTAACAGCTTTTAACTCAGGAGCACACTTATGGCAGATATCCGTAGTTACTGTGAATATGAACCAGTTATCGGTGAACGCGTTTACCTGGACCCCAGTTCGGTCATTGTCGGTAATATTACAATAGGCGATGACAGCAGCGTATGGCCTATGGTCGCAGCAAGAGGCGATGTTAACCGTATTACTATTGGTAAGCGTAGCAACATTCAGGATGGAACCGTTCTTCATGTTACGCGTAAATCCAAAGCCAACCCTGATGGGCATCCCTTAGTTATTGGGGACGAAGTTACCGTAGGCCACCATTGTATGTTGCATGGTTGCAAACTGGGTAACCGCATATTAGTAGGCATGTCAGCCGTTATAATGGATGATGTCGTCATAGAAGATGATGTCATTATTGGAGCCGGTAGTCTGGTTCCTCCGGGCAAACGCTTAGAAAGTGGCTACTTATATGTCGGCAGCCCAGTTGAAAAGAAAAGACGCCTTAATAGCGGTGAGGAGAACTTTTTAAGCCAATCGGCACAAAACTACGTCGATTTAAAAGACGACTACCTTTTACAGGTGAGTCCAGTTTCTTAAGTTAATGAAAGCTTAGTGGAAACGACGGCTTTCCAGTCGAGTGAAACTTAACAGGCCGGATAAATCCTTTAACCGGCCTGCAATAACATGCACCACACCATCGTGAATTTCGACAATGCCTTTTACCCAAAGCAGGTTGCTGGTCAGGAAGCATTGTCGAAATTGGCGAGCGGTATTCGCCCAGACCACCACATTGCTGTTTCCGCTTTCATCTTCCAAAGTTAAAAAAGTGACGCCGCTACGGGTGCCAGGCCTTTGCCTGCAGGTGACTAAGCCGGCCAGAGTCAGTACTTGCCCTGAGCGGCAGGTCATTAGATCGCGGGCCATAACGCAGTTTTTTAATTCAGGGTTATTCCTCAGCAAAGCTAATGGGTGGCGGCCTAAGGTCAATCCGGTCGATTCATAATCCGCTTTTATATTGTCCGGCTCATCAGGCGCGGGCAGTTGGCGGGCAGGGCGATCCTTTACATTCTCAAACAACGGCATTTGCTGGTCACTCATAGACAAGCTTTGCCAATGTGCCTGATGCCGATGTCCTGCAATACTCTTTAATGCGTCGGCGCGGGCGAGGGCGTTGATATCGGAGTCCCGTAATCCGTTTTGTCGCAACTCATGCATGCTGGTGAAACCGTCCTCCGGTCTTTGCGTCAACGTATGTTTTATTCTGCTTTCGGATAGGCCCTGAATTTGCCTTAAGCCCATGCGTACAGTCTCATCAGAGTTCGTATCTTCTTTAGGCAACCAACAATAGTCCCAGTCGCTGGCGTTAATATCCGCAGCTAAAAACGCTACGCCGTGGCGTTGTGCGTCCTGTACCAACTGCGATGCCGAATAAAAACCCATAGGCAAACTGTTCAGTAAGCCGACATAAAAAGCAGCCGGGTGGTAGGTCTTAAACCAGGACGACACATAAGCTAAATTAGCAAAACTGGCAGAATGAGACTCAGGAAAACCATATTGTCCAAAGCCACAAATTTGCCGGAACAAGCGTTCTGCAAACTCCTGCTTATAGCCCCGCTCCAGCATGCCGTTAATAAGCTTGTCTTCAAAGCGGGTTAAATGCCCATTTTGCCCCCATGACGCCATAGCCCGACGAAGCTGATCCGCTTCGCCACCACTAAAGCCAGCCGCGACCATAGCCAACTTAATTACCTGCTCTTGAAAAATAGGTACGCCCAGCGTTCTTTCTAATACCGACTTTACGTCGTTGCTAGGGTAATCAACCTCTTCCAGACCTGCGCGACGACGTAAAAATGGATGCACCATGTCGCCTTGTATGGGGCCGGGCCGGACTATCGCAATTTGAATGACCAGATCATAGAAGGTTTTGGGCTTTAGTCGCGGTAACATGTTCATTTGCGCCCGCGATTCTATCTGAAAAATCCCCATAGAATCGGCGGTTTGTAGCTGCTGATAAACCCGGCTGTCTTCCTGCGGAATGGTTGCCATGGTCAGTTGCGGCTCATAGCGCGAATTAATAAGCGTCAGCATTTTCCGTAAAGCCGTCAGCATGCCCAGCGCCAGCACGTCCACTTTTAATAAGCCCAGGCTTTCGAGGTCGGTTTTGTCCCACTGAATAACCGTTCGGTCCGTCATCGAGGCATTTTCTACCGGAACCAGCCGTGACAAGTCATCGGCAGCGATAACAAAACCGCCGACATGCTGCGACAAATGCCGGGGAGTACCCATCAATTGCTCAGTAAATTGTAAAAGGTGCTGGCCCCGTACTGAATTTGTGACTTCGGGGTGCTGTTGCACTAGCTGTTGCTGCCAGCTTTGCTCTTTGTCGCGTCGGTCTAAGTTGCGACGGAAATACTGCAGTTGCTGCTCACTAAAGCCCAGAGCTTTGCCAACATCACGAAAAGCACTTTTAAAACGGTAGGTAATAACCGTTGCAGCCAACGCTGCGCGCTGCCGACCGTACTTGCGGTAAATATACTGAATGACTTCTTCGCGGCGCTCGTGCTCAAAGTCCACATCGATATCGGGAGGTTCGTTCCGTTCCTTAGAAATAAAACGTTCAAACAACACCTGAATTTGCGCCGGGTTAACCGCGGTAATGCCCAGACAATAACAAACCACCGAGTTTGCTGCCGAACCACGCCCTTGAAATAAGATTCCCTGCTCACGGGCAAAACGAACTAAGTCATGAATGGTTAAAAAGAAAGGCTCGTAGCTTTGCTCTTTTATCAGGCTTAGCTCTTTTAAATAAAGCGCTTTTATCGACTCGGGCACACCTTGCGGATAACGCCAGCGAGCGCCTTGTTCAGTTAACTGCTTTAAATAGCCGGAGGCACTCATGCCCTCAGGAACCAGTTCGACGGGGTATTCGTAACGAAGTTCGGACAGACAAAACTGACACTGCTGAGCAATAACCAGTGTTTCGGCTAGCCACTTTTGCGGGTAGCACTGTTGCAACTCACTCAGGCTTCGCAGATGATGCTCCGCGTTGTTACTGGCTAACCCCGGCTGATGCGCTAAAGAGCCACCATGTTGAATCGCGTTCAGAATGTCATACAGCGGCTGTTGTTCAATGGTTGCCATGCGAACGCCACCAGCGCAGGTGACTTTCACTTTAACGGCCTGTTGTAGCTCAACCATAGCCTGAAAAGCCCTTTCATCGTCAGCCTGGTAATGCCGCTCGTATAGTAGCCAAAAGCGCTGCTGCCATACCGATTTCAACTTTTCACCAATGGCCAGAAGCTGGGCCTGAGAAAAGTCCGGCTGCCACAATAAAAGACACTGAGAGAACCCGTCGAAAAAATCATCGATGTTGGCCTGATAATGGCCTTTTTCGCTGCGACTACGGAACAGTGTAATTTTTTTACAAAGCTCCGCATAGGCTTCCCGGGTTGGCGCCAGCACAACCAGCGTACCCACTTCCGTCACCCTGAATTCACTACCCACAATCAGTTTAATACCCTGCGCTTTTGACTCCTGATAGGCTTTTACAATACCGGCCACAGAGCATTCGTCAGTTATTGCTATGGCGGCATAACCCAGATCATCTGCGTGCCTCACCAGTTCCTCCGGCGAAGCGGCTGAGCGCAAAAAACTATAATGGCTTAAACTGTGTAGCTCAGCAAAAGGTTTTCCACCGGAACCTTTGAACATATCAGCTGAACCAACCATGCAAATACCATTGTCCGGACTCAAAATAGAGCCAACCCACACGCTGAAACTTGTCCCGGGCAATCCAGTAATCGCGCGCTATGTCACCAGCGTCCCACCAACCACAGACTTTGCGTTCCGGCCCGTGACGTAGTTGCCATAAATCAATTGAAGTTGGCTGCGGAGGCTGTAATAGCCAAAGAGGCCGCTTAGGCGCCGCAGATAAAATTTGAGGCTTTTCCCCTGCCGGGCGTCGAAATTCGTTATTACCGGGGCGAGGGTCGTCATTCATGGCTGGCGAGAACACGGCATTGTTGCCAAGCTTAGCCTGTAACCGGCCAATAAGCTGCAGTGTTTCATGCCGGTGTTGCTGCACACCAAAAAAGTGACTGCTGTGCTGTTCAGACTGCAATAGCTCGTTAGCCACCAACGTAATTTCTATAACCGCTTCTGGCAAGGGTATAGATTCCATTTTTAACTGCAGTAACGACAAAAAACTCTGCCCCCGCCAGCCGGGTTCAGCTAAAGCGACGGGAACAACAGAAGGAGGTTCATATCGGTGATGCAGTTCAATACTAACCTGCTGGGTTACTTTTTGCCGCTGATAGAGAAAATCTTCCAGCTCACCGAACAGTCTTTTTAGCGGAAACAACAACCCTTGCCAGTGAGGAATTTCAGTGACCAGATCCAGGCTTTGCCGGAAACTTTCCGGTGGAGTGAAAAAATTATAACTTTGCTGCTGGCGACCCTGAATTCGCTCCAGATATAACTGTGTTTCCAGGCCCAACTGCCGGCCGACTTCATCTCCCGATAACTGTATGAGCTCTCCCAGCTGACGAAAACCAGCGGCTTTACAATGCTTCTGTGTTTTTGTTCCTAAACCGGCAGCACCAATAGGTAGCTGAGCCAGCAGCTGTGTAGACTCTTTGGGGTTTAACGAAACCGGGCAGTCATATTCTGCTAATAATTGAGCGGCTAAAGGGTTATCCGCGACTGCCAGCTGAGCCTTAATTGGCAGCGCATCAACCTCTCGGGATAACGTGTTAAATACCGAATCCATCCCGCCATACAACTGCGCCAGACTACTCAACTCAATTGCCAGACCTTTGGGTGGATACAAAACTAACTTAGCTGCCCATTGGTAAAGTCGGGTGGCTAATTGCTGCAATACCTGCTGCTCACGCTCCGGAATATATTCAACCAGTTGCAGTTGCTCACAAAGCGATATTGCCATAACCGTCTGGATAGAGGTTTTGACCCCAGCCTCCCGCGCCAAGGTGTTGCACTGCACTATAACCGACTGGTTACCCTGTAACTGGTAAAGTGCCAGCGGCAGGGTGTTGCTGTCAGGCTGTAAGCGCACCCGATTATCCAGTAGTAGTTGGGGGAAATGACAATATAACCACATTAGTTCAGAACAACGTTTTCCAGTGGCCAGCCCACTTTGCGTTTTAGTACGTCGAGCGTGACTCCTGCTTCATCAAGCTTTAACCGTACGCGGTTAGAATAAGCCCGCGCCTCTTCATTTAAAGCGGGCTCACTCAATACCACGCCCATCTGCCCGGTTTGGGTAGCTTTATACCAACGGCGAACAGATTGAGCTGTCGTTTCTTTTTGCGCAAACCAGCCTAAAGCCAGCGCATTTTTTGTCTGCAGTATCTGCTCAAACGCCCAGGCCGCTTTCTCTGCACTGGTCTGAACAACCACCTGCATAGACTCATTAAGTCCATAATGATGTAGGCCAGCAGCCGACAACCAGGCCGGAGGGTTTACCCAGAAAACTGACTGCTTTTGTTGCACCGCACGCTGTATTAATGGCAACAATAGTGCCTGCTCCGAAAAAGGAGTTGGCAACTGCCATTCATGCAACCCCGGATATTGCCAGCCACCGCCCAGCGCCGTATCTAACGACGAAAAACCAGAGCTTAAGGTTGCGGCCTGGCTATCGGTCACCTGACCATGCCAAACAAGCCCTTGCTGAATAAGAGTCTGAAGCTTTGTCTGCATAAAACCTCCGAATACTGTACATATATACAGTATCATTAATTTTTACTCGTTACCAACAGACATCATTACTGGCTTCAGTTATTATTTATCTCATTGTTTCTAATTAGGATAGGGCAGCATGCTGACATCAATACTCATTCCCTTCAGAGTCGTTATTAACTTTTCATGGGGATTAATCACCACCGCTATTATTGGTGTTTCGATTATTAGTATTGGTATTTTTAAAGTGTTACTGCCTTTTAAAACGCCTCAGCGCATTTGTTCTTTTCTGGGGAATGCTCTATTCAGAGTCTGGGCGTACTGTATGTCAATGATGTTCCAGCTGACTCAACGCATGGAATGGCACATTAAAGGTGACCTCGATATCCACGAAAAAGGCTGGTACATGGTTATGGCTAACCATCGTAGCTGGGTCGATGTGCTGGTGTTAATGCATTTGACTCGTCGCCACATGCCTATGCCGCGCTTCTTTTTAAAGTCACAACTTATGTGGATACCCATTATTGGCTGGGGTTGCTGGGTACTGGATATGCCTTTTATGAAGCGCTACTCAAAAGAGTTGCTGGAGAAAAAACCGCATTTAAAAGGCAAAGACATTGCGACAACAACGCGCTCCTGTGCCAAATTCCGTCACATTCCTACAACTGTGGTCAATTTCTGTGAGGGCACGCGATTTACTCCAGAGAAGCACGCGAAAAAACACAGCCCTTTTAGCAACCTGCTGCCGCCTAAAGCAGGCGGAACGGCCTTCTCTTTGCAAGTTATGGGCGGTCAGTTTGAAGCCATTCTGGATATCACTATAGTCTACCCGGGAACCGACAAACGCCCGGTAGTCTGGCATTTATTAAGCGGACAGCTGAAAAACGTCTATGTTGATATAAAGACACGGCCGATTACCGAGGATTTAATTGGCGATTATGCCAGTGATAAAGCTTTCAGAGCTCATTTTCAGCAATGGCTGAATACGCGCTGGCAGGAAAAAGACCAAACCATCGACGAAATGCGTAAGGAAATTCACGGCACACGCTAAGAGAGTTTTATAATGGACTTCGAGTTTGTAAAAGAATGGCTAAAAAAATTCGGTATCGAAAGCAACCTACAAGAACTGAGCTTGGCTATCAGCTCTCTATTAGTTCTAATTGGTTGTTACATTACCTATGCCATAGCGCGTTGGCTTATCGATCATGCCATAGAGCACTTGTTAAAAAGGGCGCCCGAGCGGTGGTATAAATCGCTGGTTAACAGTGGCCTTTTTAAGCGTTGCGCAAACTTAGCCCCGGTTATCCTGATACACAGTTTCATACCGATCCTGTTTATCGATGACTTTGAAAGCTGGCAGTCCCCGCTACGTACCGTTGTTGGTGTTTATCTGACCTGGGTTATTACCAGTATTCTGACAGCTCTGGCCAACGTCGTTTCCATTGCCTATGACTATACTTATAAAGCACGTGAGGTCCCCATTACCGGAGTCATTCAGGTCATAAAACTGATACTGGTACTCATGGCGATTCTCATCACTATTGCCATCATTATGAACAAATCGCCTATGTACTTGCTAAGTGGTTTCGGCGCCATGACCGCCATTCTTATGGTGGTTTTCAGGGATACCCTAATGGGCTTTGTTGCCGGAGTGCAATTGGCGACCAACCGTATGGTTGCTATTGGGGACTGGATTGAGCTGACTGATCACGGGGTTGATGGTACGGTTCAGGAAGTCGGCCTAATTTCCGTGCAAGTTGAGAACTGGGATAAAACCATTGTTTACTTGCCCACTTATGTATTAATACACGAGTCGTTTAAAAACTGGCAGGGAATGATCAATACAGGTGGGCGGCGCATGAGACGTTCACTAATGATTGATTTGGACAGCTCTAAAATTCTGTCGAACGAACAGTTAGAAGAACTTGCTAAAAAGCATTTTAATCAGTCCGCTGACGACTGGCTAAATGCCAATGAACTCGACAAACCGGTAAGTAACTTAACTGTATTCCGGGTATTTACTGACAATTATCTAAGGAACCACAAACAGGTAAGAGAAGATCTGACTATTATGGCTCGCCTTATGCAGCCTACAGCAGCAGGGTTACCGCTGGAAATTTATGCGTTTTGTAAACAAACGGACTGGATGAAATACGAAGCGGTACAAAGCTCAATTATCGAGTATTTATACAGTGTGATGCCAGACTTTGGACTGAAGAATTATCAGTACTTGAATAACAACCACGCCTTCTCTGAAAACAAAGAAGGCGCTTATTGTGACTATAAACCGGAGTCCTGAGTTACTTTTCTAACAGATAACCGGCTAAATCAGAAAAGTCTTCCTGAAAATTATCGCTGTCACGGAACCCCTGTGGCAGCATTTTGTATTTACCGTTAACGATAAAAGTTGGCGTTGCGTTAACCCCTAAGTTGCTTGCCCGGCGATCCATTTTAGACGCCGCAGCGCGCACAGTGAAGCTCGCCATAGCTTTATCAAACTCATCACCGGAAACACCGTTAACAATAAACACATTACGAATGTCCTGCTTGCTGGTCAGCATGCTATTTTTATTAAAGTTGTAATCAAAAATAGCCGCGGCAATCTCTTCTTCCTTATTCAGTTTTTGCGCAACGACAAAAGCCTGAGTCATGGTCTCGCCCACGTTACCGCGAGGACTAATGAACGACACATGAGCCTTCTTGAAAGCATCCGGGTATTCAGATTTCAGTTCTTTTGCAATAGGTTCAAAGCGGTAGCAGTGCACGCAGTAAAATGAGAAAAACTCTGCAATTTCCGGCTTGCTGGTCGCTTCATCGGCCACCACTTCGTAGTGGACACCTTCTTCAAAATTCTGAGCCTGAGCAAAACCCGCTGCGACCATTAATGCCCCGACAAAACCCATTAACCACTTTTTCATTATCATTTCCTGTTATCTGTTAAAACTATCTACTCAAACTAGCCGTTAAAGCCAAGGTTTAGCGGCGCTTCATCCAGCCCCGCCAATTGTTCTTTCAGTGCCAGAATCTGCTGCTCCCAATACCGGCTTTCTGCAAACCAGGGAAACGCGCGCTGAAAGGCACTATCTTGCCACCGGCGTGATAACCATGCCATATATTGAATGATTCTGAAACTGCGCAAAGGTTCAATTAATATCAATTGCGCCGTATCGAATTCGCAGAAATCTTCGTAGCCAGTCAGCAGGGCATCCATCTGTAATGTTTGCTCCTGATGCGATCCGTTCAGCATCATCCATAAGTCCTGAACCGCAGGCCCGGAACGACAATCATCAAAATCGACAAAAGTCAGTTGCTCTTCATACTGCAGAATATTACCAATATGGCAGTCGCCATGCAGACGCTGATACTCGAAGTCCTGCAAAGGTGTAGAACGTAAGCGCTCACTTAAGGGATCAAGAATGGCAAAAAAGGCGTCTTTTAATTCAGCGGGCAATAAAGCGGACTGGTGTAGCTCGGCCACGGACTGTTCCACAAAACCTTCATAGTCAATGGTTTCCCGGACTTTAAACTTGCCTGCCTGAGCCACCGCATGCATACGGCCTATTTGACGGCCCAGTCGCTCAAGTTCGTCCAGGTCATTCGGCTCAAAGGCTCTGCCGCCAATGCTTGTATACACACAAAAACGATAGCCTTCAAACTCGTGCAGACGCTTTCCCTGAAGCTCCAGAGCCGAAACCGCCGGAACCTCGGCTTGCGCCAGTTCCTCAACAAACTCCAGTTCTTCGTTAATTTGCTCTGTGCGCCAGCGCTGCGGGCGATAGAATTTTGCCACGTAACGTTTGCGATCGTCGTCAGCAAACTGATAAACCCGGTTTTCGTAGCTATTAAGTGCCAGCAAGCCCGATGCGGGATACAAACCGACACTTTCTAAGGCATTAACAACCAGATCCGGCGTCAGTCCCTGAAAAGCAAAGTCCGACGCGTTCTCTGTAAAATCATTCATATAAAAAGCGGCTCTGATGCGTATTAGTTATATCCGCATTATCGACCGCTGTGACCACGAAGTAAAACTCTGTGACCTGACCTTCTAATAATGATGGTGGAACCGCTACGGTTACCGGCAAGGTTCCGACTTCACCCGCAGAAACCTGTTTCGTAGAATCGCCAATTAACTCGAACTCATCAAAACCTTTAACTTCCACGCGGTAAGTCATGTCCTGTTGCGACTTATTGACCAGCTTTAAGGTAAAGACGTTTTCAATTTGCCCTTCAATGTTTTCTCTGAACAGTTGATTGCGGTCCCGCAATACATCGACTTCCAGAGGCACCCGAGTTGCAACGTCCCACACCAAAACAGTACTCACCACCAGAACCATAATAAAGTAGCCGATACTTTTCATTCGCCACGGGTTGGTTTTCTCTTTCTTGTCTTTGGCTGCCAAATTACGTTCTGTAGTAAAGCGAATAAGGCCTTTGGGATAGTTCATTTTATCCATAACGTCATTACAGGCATCGATACAGGCGCCACAATCAATGCACTCATATTGCAGACCGTTTCGGATATCGATACCAGTAGGGCAAACCTGTACACACATATAGCAGTCAATGCAGTGACCTAAGCCTTTTTCAGCCGGATCGGCCTTACGTGAACGCGGCCCGCGGGGCTCACCACGCTCAGCATCATAAGACACCGTGTAAGTGTCTTTATCGAACATGGCCGACTGGAAACGCGCGTAAGGGCACATATGCGTACACATAATCTCCCGCATATAACCTGCGTTACCATAGGTGCAGAAGGCAAAGAAAAGCACGCTGAACGTTGCCCAGAAACCGGCATCCAGGGTGAAGAAATTCAGGAAAAGTTCGCGGATGTCGGTAAAGTAGCCAACAAAGGTCATTGAGGTTAACAGCGCGACCAGCACCCAGCCCGTTTGTTTACCGGCTTTGCGCCAGAACTTATCAAAGTCCATTTTACGCTCATCCAGTTTAATACGCTTATTGCGCGGACCTTCAAACTTTTTCTCAAACCACATGAAAATGAAAGTCCAGGTGGTTTGTGGACACATAAAGCCGCACCAGACCCGGCCAAAAACCGTCGTCACAAAAAATAACGCAACCGCCGCGACAATGGCAAACCAGGCAACGACAGTAAAGTCCTGCGGCCACAAGGTTAAACCGTAAATGCGGAAACGCTGCTCCATAATATCAAGCAGAACCGCTTGTTCTCCCTGATAGGTCAGCCAGGGAATGAGGGCGAAGACCGCCAGCAGAAGAAAGCCAAACCCTCGACGAAAGTATTCCATTGCACCTTTTATATCACGCACATAAATACGACTGCGGGGGGAATAGTTGTCGTTGTGCTTTTGTCCATCGGGACGGTGAATTTTAACTTTGTCGGCGGACTGAACCGTTATTTTTTGTTCCATGAGCAATACCACATAGTGTCACGGCGAGGTGCGCACAGTATAACGGATCTTAACTATTTGCGCAGCTCACTGAGCTGAATTAATAATGCAATCAAAAAGTATGTTACAACCAGCTTCTACGTCATGCCAGTGCGACCACTCATCGGGTGCATGACTGACCCCATTTACAGACGGTATGAATATTAGCCCGGACTCTGTAATTTCGGTAAAAAACTGAGCATCATGCCCCGCGCCACTGGGCATTTTCAGGCACGAATAATTCCGCGCTTTGGCCATATCCTGTATCTGTTTTGTCAGCTTTTCTGAACAGGCTTGCGGATTCAGCCAGCTGACTTGTTCGTATTCAAACTTCAAACGGTGTTTGCGGGCTATTGCTGACAACGCCTTGTTGCAGGAGTCTGCCAGCTCTTTCATTACATCGTTACTCATGTCGCGACCCACAATAGTAAATACCGCTTCACCCGGCACGGTATGCGGGCTACCGGGTTTCAAATCGACCTTACCTACAGTAATGCGCGTTTTATCGGTGCCATCTTCGGCAATAATGCGCTCAATTTCATGAGCAAAATCGGCCAACCCCATAAAGGCGTCACTGCGCATATTCATGGGCGCTGTACCAGCGTGGTCGGCTTTACCTTTTAAGTGAACTATCCATTTAAACACCCCGGAAATACCTTCCACTGCGCCAATGGTTATCTCTTTCTGGAACAGCACCGGCCCCTGTTCAATGTGCAGTTCGTAAAAGGCTTTTAGCCGCTCCGGAGGCCAGGCAGCATCCAGCGCATCCATAACGTCCATACCGTGGGCGGCCATTGCGTCCTTCAAATAAACATTATCAGCATCGTGAGCCGACATTAGCCAGTCCGGGTTCAGAACTCCCGCAATAGCCTGAGAGCCCATCATACCGCCAAATCGGCCTTCTTCTTCGGCGGTACCAACAACCCATACAGGATGCGCTAATTTCACGTCATTTTCTTTGATCGAGCGCAAAACTTCGAAGCCCGCTAAAACCCCGAGCGCCCCGTCGAATATTCCCCCTGCAGGAACAGTATCCAGGTGCGAGCCCGTGAGAATGGCTGGTTTTTTTCTGTAATCGCCAATACCAAAGAACACATTACCGGCACCATCCATAAAGGTCTCAAAGCCTTCAGCTTTAGCTTGCTCCATCATCCAGCGACGAGCTTCCATATCAGCATCGGTAAAACCCCAGCGATAAACCCCATGGTCAGTTTGGTTATAGCCAATTTTGGACAGATCCAGCACGGTTTTCTTTAAACGGTCAGCATTAATGCTCAACATAGTTGCCTCCTTAATGTCTGTTATTAAAGAGTAGGACATAAACCGGGGAGCACCAAAGGCATAAAAAAGCCCGCACCAAAAGATACGGGCAAAGGTTGCACGGGGCAAAGGGGAGCCCCTAGAGGGTTTACGACAGTTTGCGTGCAGTTAAGGCTGCATTAAGTACCGCCGCCAACTTAATTGACGATTGAATTGCTTGCGCTGAAACGTCATGCTTCAGCAAGGTTTGCACGTGCGAATCAATACACATACCACAACCATTCAGTGCCGATACCGCCAATGAGAACAGCTCAAAGTCGGCCTTATCCACACCCGGATTAGCCATTGCATTCATGCGCAGTCCCGCAGGAAGCTTGGAAAACTGTTTATCGCTTGATAAGTGCAAAAAGCGATAATAAATGTTGTTCATTGCCATTAAAGAGGCTGCGGTTTTCGCTGCCGTTTTAACGTTTTCTTCAATTTTGCCTTCGGCTTCTTCTTCCACTGCCTGAGTCAGCTCGTCGTTCGCCAGGGTGTAAACCAGCGAAAGAGCTGTACCGTAGAACTGGTCGCTGGTTAAACCCGACTGTTCAACGTTAGAAAATAAGCTCGACAGGTTGAGTTTGGTGTCTTTACTGTGATCACCCAATAGCTGTTTGTAATCTGCAATTGCCATGCTTTACTCCTGAAATCCTGTGAAAGTGGGGAACAGGCGCCGATGCTATTACATCAGCGCTCGTTCGGTGAAAACAGACATCAATTACAGCGTGTCGCCGCCCAGTGCACGGTTACAAGGGCACAGTTCGTCGGTCTGTAAGCCGTCTAAAATACGGACGATTTCTGCCGGGTTACGACCCACGTTCAGGTTGTTTACCGATACGTGCTGGATAACGTTGTGCGGGTCAACAATGAAGGTCGCACGTAAAGCAACATTCTCAGCTTTGTCACGAACACCTAATCCGTCGACCAAAGAACCGTCGTCAGCAAAAGAGTACTGGTTCAGGCGGTCAAGATCAGGGTGCTCACGACGCCATGCGAGTTTCACAAATTCGTTGTCGGTACTGCCGCCCATAACTACCGCGTCGCGGTCAGCAAAGTCTTCGTTCAGTTTTGCGAACTCAACAATTTCAGTTGGGCAAACAAAGGTGAAGTCTTTCGGGTAGAAGAAAATGATTTTCCACTTACCTTCAAAGCTGTTGTTGTCGATAGTTTCAAACGCGCTCTCGCCATTTTCTTCCGGCATATTGAACTTAGGTTTTGCCGCAATAACGCTGAATTCTGGTAATTTATCGCCTACTGTTAACATAAATTGTCTCCTTGATTGGGATTTAAAATGTATTCGTTCCTTAACGAGTCGAGAGCTAGTGTACGGACGGAGACAGATTGGATAAAACGAATAAAACGGATTATGATAATCGGAAATACCAATTAAACAGATAACGCAACGGATAACCTATGAGTAAATTGCCGAGCCTGAAAAACCTGAGCTACTTACTGGCTCTCCACCAGGAACAAAACTTTAATCGTGCGGCGGCTGAATGCAATGTCAGCCAGTCGACACTAAGCAGTGGCATTCAAAATTTGGAAGAACAGCTCGACTGCCAGCTTATTGAGCGTGACCATAAATCTTTCCTGTTTACTGCCTTAGGAGAGGAAATTGTGGAGAAAGCGCGGGACATTATCAGCGCCTCAGAAGAGTTACTGCATTACGCGCAGGGGCAAGGCAACATTATGGAAGGACCGTTAAGGCTGGGTATTATTCCCACCATAGCGCCCTTTGTTATCGGTGAACTTAGTAAAAACTTACAGAACAAGTTCCCTAAACTGCTGCTGCAACTGTCTGAAGACACGACCCAGAATTTACTGCATCGCTTACGTAACGGTGAGCTGGATATTCTGTTGCTGGCGCTGCCGATGGACATTCAGGGGAATCAGAAGTGGATACTGGGCCGTGACCCGTTCAAGTTAGTGGTGCATAAAGAGCTGGCGGAAACCGTCGGCGAGCCGGTTGATTACGATAAACTGCCTGATCGCAGCATTTTCCTGCTGGAAAAAGAACACTGCATGACCGGCCATGCGGTCGCAGCCTGCCAGCTAACCGACTCGATTAAGATGAACCCATTTACAGCAACCAGCCTGCACAGCCTGGTACAAATGGCAGATGCCCGCTTAGGCGCTACCTTTGTTCCACAAATGGCAATAGACCAGGGCATTTTGGAAAACACCGATTTGGTCTCCTTAAAGCCCACCGGGCAGGAAGCCTCCCGCGATATAGGTCTGGTCTACCGCCCAACCACCAGCCGCCGACAGACCTTCCGTAAAATTGCAGAAGAAATAGCCCGACTGCTGCCGGTGAATACCCTGAACTAAACTAACGACGTCTGGCCGGGGGTAACGGATAACGCTCGGCCAGACTAATACTTTCACCGTCAGGCTTAATAACCCGGGCGTGACGCCGATTTAACTGGCGTGGGTCAGTCACACCACAGGAATGCGCAATAATATTAACACCATACTCCATGTACTTGTGGTAGTTAGCGACACGTACCGATTTGTCCTCTGGATCAAGCCCTCTCATTAACTTAGGGTCGTCGGTAGTGACTCCTGTTGGGCAGGTGTTTTTGTTGCACTGCATGGCCTGAATGCAGCCCAGCGAGAACATAAAGCCCCGCGCTGAGGTCACAAAGTCTGCGCCCATAGCAATAGCCCAGGCAACATCGGCCGGTGTGATCATTTTACCGGAGACAACCACTCGAACACGGCCATGCAGGCCTGCTTCGGTGAGCTTATCAATAAGCATCGGTAAGCTTTCAGTCACTCTCAGACCGACGTAATCCATTAACGGCTGCGGTGCTGCGCCAGTTCCGCCGTCAGCGCTGTCCAGAGTAATAAAGTCGGGAGCGTATTCTTCTCCGCGCGTCAGGATGCAGTCGATCAATTCATCAATCCATGACGGGTCACCCATAACAAATTTAAACCCGGTGGGTTTGCCGGTAATCTTGCGTACTTTTTCAATGAAATCGAGCAACTCTTCATTGTTGCTGATTTCCGGATGCCGGTTCGGGCTAATGGCGTCTTCACCCGGTACAAGGCCACGAATTTGCGCAATTTCCTTATTCACTTTTACACCCGGCAAAATACCACCTTTACCCGGCTTAGCCCCCTGACTCAGCTTTACTTCAAACATTTTTACATTGTCGTGACGGCCCAGCTCAGCAAGCCGATCTTCATCAAGCCGCCCTTCTTTATCCCGTACCCCAAACTTCGCGGTGCCCATTTGGAAAACAATGTCGCAATGTCCCATCAAGTGGTAAGGCGATAAACCGCCCTCGCCGGTATTCAGCCAGCAGCCGGCCTTCGCCGCCCCCTGAGACAATGACTTAACCGCAACCGGTGACAAGGCACCATAGCTCATCCCGGACACATGAAAGTACGAAACCGGAGAATAGGGCTTTTGACAATAAGGACCAATAATAACCGGCTCCGGCGATGTCGCCTGCTCAGCCATAGGTGGGTAAGGAGCGTTACTAAAAATGATGGTGCCGGTGCGGCTTAAATCCCGGGTGGAGCCGAAAGCCACGTTACGGTCCGCATTTTTTGCGGCACGGTAGACCCAGCTTCGTTGGGCACGATTAAATGGCATTTCTTCGCGATCCATAGCAAAGAAATACTGGCGCATGAATTCCCCCATACGCTCGAATAAATAGCGAAAGCGCCCCACAACCGGATAGTTATGGCGAATAGTATGCTTATTCTGGGTTTTATCGACGACATACATAACGCCAATAGAAATCACCAGCGTAATAATAGCCAAAACAAAAATGGCGGCTAACCACTGCGCTAAAGTAAGTAAGGAATCCGTGCTAAAAACGTTGCCGCTCATGGGTACCTAATACATTTCTAGTAATTGATAAGAGTATTAACGGTTAAAGCGACAAACAGATCAAGCACAGTGTCATCAAAATTTTGAATAATGACGTATACTCTAAATAATTCAATAACAAGGAGAGACCTATGTTCAATCCAAAGTTTGTTTTAACGGCAATATTGGCAGCTTCAGTAAGCGTGACGGCCACAGCCGAAGATGTCGAAACCGAACGCCATAAAGTTAGTGTCAGCACGCTTGCGGATGGCTTTACCAACCCCTGGGGTATGACTTTTCTTCCTGACAAAAGTATTTTAGTTACCGAGCGCTCCGGCGACATCTACTGGGTATCCGCCGACGGCAGTTATCGCGAAAAGATAAGCGGAACACCAGAGGTGGTAGCACAAGGCCAGGGCGGTATGCTGGATATTACCACTGACCCTGACTTTGCTGAGAATAACTGGGTTTATATTAGTTACTCTGAAGCGTCACAGGACGGTGGGAAAGGGAATAGTACGGCCGTTATGCGTGCGAAACTTGACGATAAAGAATTTACTGAGCAGGAAGTTATTTTCCGTCAGGCACCGAAGTACGAAAGCAATAACCACTTTGGTTCCCGGTTAGTCTTTTCACCTGAAGGGCATTTATACATTACTTTAGGTGACCGCTATTCACGAATGGATGACGCACAGACACTGGATAACCATCACGGTAAAGTGATACGCATATGGCCTGATGGCAGCATCCCGAAAGACAACCCTTTTGTTAACGATGATAACGCTCTGGACGAAATCTGGTCGTACGGTCACCGCAATGTGCAGGGTGCCGACATTCATCCAGAAACGGGCGAGCTCTGGACTGTTGAGCATGGCCCACAAGGCGGTGACGAAGTAAACATTCCGGAAGCTGGCAAAAATTACGGTTGGCCAGAAATTACTTATGGTGTTGATTATGGCGGTGGCATTATCAGCGAAGACGCGGTCAAAGAAGGTATGAAGCAACCCTTCTATTACTGGGTACCCTCTATTGCCACGGCCGGAGCCACATTTTACAACGGCGATGCGTTTCCTGAGTGGAAAGGCGATTTCTTTGTCGCAGCTTTGAAAAGTTCACTGGTTGCTCGCCTGGACTTGTATGAAGGTCGCATGATGCATGAAGAGCGTTTATTTGAAGATGCTGTTGAAGCTCGTATTCGCGACATTAACCAAGGCCCTGACGGTTACCTCTATTTATTAACCGACCAGCCTGACGGTGCCATCATTCAAATAAAACCGGCGGATTAATATGTTGTACTCAGCTGTATTAAGAAAACTCACTTACACGGGGCTGCCTTTATTGGCGGCCTCTTTCGTTGTTCACTCCGCAGACGTAGACGAAACCGTTGTTGTTACAGCGACACAAAGCGAAACGCCTTGGTTGACTACTGCGGCCAGTATCGACCGCGTGAGCGTGGAAAACACCTTACCTTCTATGAAAATTGATGCTGGCGATGCCTTAGCCGGAGTGGCTGGCATTCAGGCTGACAACCGTTACAATTACGCACAGGATACACGCCTGGTGGTTCGCGGGTTTGGCTCACGAGCGGCGTTTGGGGTGCGGGGTTTGCAGCTAAACGTTGACGGTATTCCGTTATCTATGCCCGACGGCCAGGCGCAAACTTCGAGCATTTTTCTCGATAGCATCGATTCGCTGGAAGTATTACGCGGCCCATTAGCAACGCTTTACGGGAACTCCGGTGGCGGTGTGGTTGAATGGTTCAGCCGTAAGCCAACAGAAACCGCGTTGGAATGGGGTGGACAGTTCAGCGAAAATGACACTCAGCGGTACAATGTTAATGCCCAGTGGGCAACCAACACCAATCAGCTACAAATTCTAGCCTCAGACTTTCAGACCGACGGCCCGCGCAGGCACAACTCTGCCGAGCGCCAGCAGCAGGCGATACGCTGGTATCATCAGTGGGACGAGCAGAACCGGTTTGTTATTCGCTACGACAATAACGATGCGCCATTATTGCAGGACCCCAGCGCACTAACGCCCGAAGACTGGCGCGAAGACCCAACCCAAACCGTGCAACGAGCGGTTGATTTCAACACGCGGAAAGATATTCACCACCGTCAGGGATCGTTTAGCTGGTTTCACGAGCGTGACAATGGTGAAGGGTTACTTTCGCTGTGGCAGGGTGACCGCGACATAGAGCAGTTTCTGCCGTTTGCCGGTGACGGGAACACCAGTTCTGGTGCCGTAATAGACGTTTCTCGTCAGTTTGAAGGTGCCCATGCCCGCTGGCGTCAACGCGGAGTTAACTGGTCAGCAACCGTGGGGGCGCAATTAGAGCGCCAGCAAGATCACCGCTTTGGATATGTGAATGACAATGGTGAAAAAGGTGATTTGCGCCGCAACGAATTTAACTGGATTGAAAATGCATCAGCCTATCTGCGTTTTCAGTGGCAGTTATCGGAAGAACTTTCAGCAACCGGCGGAGTTCGTTACAGCGACATCAATTATAAGGTTGAAGACTACTTTACCGAGCTGGATAACTCCGATGACAGCGGCAGCAGCGACTTTAGCGAGACCACGGCAGCAGTTTCAGTTACCTGGCAGTTTCTGCCTACCTCGGCGACTTATCTGAGCATCGGGCAAGGTTTTGAAACGCCGACACTAACTGAGCTGGCATACCGGAATCAGGGCTCGGGTCTGAACCGCGAACTGGGTCCGTCCACGAATGATCAGTGGGAATGGGGTATTAAACACCAACTACCGAAAGACTGGCGTCTGCATTTTGCTTTCTTCGGTATTAAAAGTGAAGACGAAATACTGGTGGATCAGTCAAACGACGGTCGCACTACCTACCGCAACGCATCGGAAACCTCGCGCGAAGGTGCTGAACTCAGTATTAACGGCGCATTAACGCAACAGTTAGATTTACTGCTTTCATACAGTTACATTGATGCGACCTTTGATAATGGTCCGTTGCAGGGGAATCAGCTACCCGGCGTAGCAAAAAGTCAGGGGTATTTACGTCTTAACTGGCAGCCCACAGAGCAGTGGCTGGTTCAGTTAGCCGGACAGTACCGTAACGAGACACCGGTTAATGATGCAAACGATACCTTTGCCCCTTCTTATACAACTTGGGATGTCGCCGTAAGCCGCGATTGGCAATGGTCTAAGAGCGAGCTGGATGTATGGGCTCGGATTGATAACATTACGGACAAAGACTACGTAGGAGCTGTTGTGGTTAATCAGGGCAGCGGGCGTTCATTTGAACCCGCAGTAGGCCGGCAGGCAAGCGTCGGCATTAGTTGGCGCCGACGCTTTTAAACCAACTACAGGCTGGCTCTTAACACATCGAGCAGGCGCTGTGCCGTCTGCTCAGATGAAGCAGGGTTCTGACCGGTAATTAACATACCGTCCTGAACGGCATATGCCTGCCAGTCATCCACCTTACGATAATGGCCGCCTTTGGCGGTCAACTCGTCTTCCAGCAAGAACGGAACCACATCGGTCAGCTCTACTGCCGCCTCTTCGCTGTTACTAAAACCGGTAACAGTACGCCCCTGAACAAGCGGGTCACCACTTGGGGTTTTCACATTTAAAAGCACCGCGGGTGCGTGGCAAACAGCAGAAACCGGCTTGCCTTTACTCCAGAAATGCTCAATCAGCTTAATGGAGTGCTCATTGTTGGTTAAATCCCACAATGGTCCGTGACCACCCGGATAAAAAATTGCGTCGAAACCCTCAGGGTCAACTTCATCAAGCTTACAGGTGGTTTCTAATTTATGCTGAGCCGTCTCGTCTTTTTCAAAACGCTCGGTTGCTTCGGTTTGCGCATCGGGCGTTGTGCTGTTTGGATCAATTGGTGGCTTGCCGCCCTTAGGCGATGCCAAAGTCACGTCCACACCTGAATCGGTAAAAACATAATACGGAGCTGCAAACTCTTCTACCCAGAAACCCGTTTTATGATCTGTGTCACCGAGCTTATCGTGTGAGGTTAATACCATTAATACTTTCACTTAGTACTCCCGTTAGATGATTCTAAAACTTAGTATAGACTACGTGATAAAACGCGTGTTTGATCACTCGCCATGCTGTTCCAGCCAACGGTATAAGGTGCGTCTTGTGACCCCGAGAATTTCAGCCGCTTTAGATTTGTTCCCTTCGGCATGCGCCAGTACCTTACAAATGTACTGATTCTGATATTCATCCAGAGTCGGCCACTCCGTGCCATATTCCACGTCGGGTTCATGCTCACTATCCAGAATTCTTTGCGGTAAATCTTCAACCGCTATCTTATCGTCTCTGGAAAAGGTAAAAGCACGCTCAATAGCATTTTGTAGTTCTCGTACGTTGCCCGGAAAGCGGTAGCTATAAAGTTGTTCCAGTGCAGCCGGAGAAATGCTGCGAACCGTTTTATCACTGTTTTTTTGCAACTGCTGTAGAAAGTAATTAGCTAAGCGCTCTATGTCTTCGCCGCGCTCGCGCAAAGGAGGCACCCTTAAGCTAAAGGTTTCCAGACGGTAAAATAAGTCCTGCCGAAAGCGCCCATCCTCTACCTGTTGCTCTAAGTCCTGGTGCGTTGCAGCCAGGATCCGGACATTCACTGTTTCTTCTTCGTCACTGCCCACGGCGCGAATCGTGCCTTCCTGCAAGACGCGTAGCAGTTTGGCCTGCAACGCCATTGGCATTTCACCAATTTCGTCCAGTAACAAAGTACCACCGTCGGCCTGCTTAAGCAGACCCTGACGTTTTTTCTGAGCACCGGTAAACGCACCGGCTGCGTGACCAAAGAATTCACTTTCCATTAAATCGGCGGGAATGCCTGCACAGTTCACTGCCTGAAAGCTTTGCTCAGCACGGTCACTTAACTGATGCAGTGCCTTAGCCACCAACTCTTTACCCGTACCGCTTTCACCGGTAATTAACACGCTGCCGTCTGCCGGAGCAATGCGCTCTATCTGGTCATACAATTTACGCATTGACGGACTTTGTCCGACTAAGCCCCCGGGGCCTTTTTGTTGCTGACGATACCGTTTAAGCTCCCGCTGCAGTGACCGATGTTCTAAGATCCGTTTTACGCTAAGCAATAAATGCTCAACATCCAGCGGCTTAGTTAGAAAGTCATCAGCTCCTTGTTTTAGGGCATCAACCGCCTGATCAACCGTACCAAAAGCGGTAATCAATAATAGCGCAGGCGAATTATCTTCATTTTTTAAACTTTCCAGTAAAGACAGGCCGGACAGCCCCGGTAAGCGGATATCGCTGATAACCAAATCCAATGGCGTTACCGACTTTTTAAAGGCCTCAACACTTCCCCAGGCCATAACTTTATAGCCTTCGGCCTCCAGTTCTTCAACCAATAGCTCCTGCAGAGCCGGATCATCCTCAATAACACCTATCATGGCTTTTGCTGCGGTCATTCACTACCTCCTTTAATAACGGCTTGCCGAAGGCATTGCGCGGGCAAACTCAGGGTGACCCGACAACCACCATTGGGGTTATTGGCTAAAGACAACTCCCCGTTATGATCATTCAATACGTGTTTAACTATGGTTAAACCAAGTCCGGTACCTTTACCCTGAGGTTTATTGGTTTCAAAAGGCTGTAAGGCTTTATCTTTCATAGACTCGGGCAGGCCTTCCCCGTCGTCATCAATGGTGATAATGACACCTTCACCGGCGTACTCAGCTGCCACCACAACTTCCGATTCAGCGGCCTGCAAACCATTGCGAAGAACATTAACCAAGGCCAGTTCCAGTCGCTTGATATCCACTTTCAGAATAACGTCGACAAGCTCCTTAATTACCACTTTGGCCGACCCCTTATCCTGCTCAAACTCTATGCTGGTCATGGCTGTTGCTATCAGCTCACGTAAAGAAATGGTTTCGCGCTGCTGTACCGGCGTACGGGAGAAAGCCAACAGTTGGTTTACCAGCCCGGTTAACCGCTGCACCTGGCCTCTTACCGCTTTTAGCTGGCGCTGACTGTCTTCGTCTTTATGGTTGCGTAATAAGCGGCTGGCGCGGCCGTCAATAACGGTAAGCGGAGCACCTAGCTCGTGCGCAACACCACTGGCGACACTCCCAATAGCCGCCATTTTTTCCTGTTCTCGCAAAGCTTGCTGCAGAGAGGCCTCGTGCTCTCGGCGCTGCTCCAGCTCTTGTTCAGCCTCGGTGATACTATCGAGCATACGGTTGAAACCCTGCGCAACCTCCTGCAATTCTGACGGGCCAGCAGGTGTAACCCGCGTACTGCGGTTCCCTTCAGCGACCCGCAACATGGCGTCCTTAAGTGCCACCACATGCCGACCGACACCGCGATAATGACCAAAAACCAGCACCGCAATAGTAATTAAACCGAACGCCGCCCAGCTCAGCCAGGCGTATTGGCTTAAGGTTTCAAAAGACTCATCAAAATCACTAGCCCGCCGGTTTATCTGTAATAAACCAATAATGCGACCACCGCGATCAACAATAGGCAGGAATTGAGAGAAGACATCGCGGCCTTCCACCCGACGGTAATCGTCTTGCTTTATTCCAGTCTGAACGGTTTGTAGTGCTAACTGACTGTTGCTTAAGTCGGTTTCAGTAATGCCCGCTTCCGCTACCTGCTGGCCATACACGTTATAAACCGATGCACCATAAACCCGACCAATATTGAACACCGAATCCAGATTCGCCTGTACTGTGGACAAGTCGTTATTCAACAAGGCGTCGCTTATAGGCAGGCTAATGGCTCGCCCCAGAAGTTCTAAGTCACTTTTTAGCCGCTCATTAGACTCATCAGAGGCAACCTGTAACCCAACGCTTATTGCTACACCGGAAATCAATAACATTGGCATAACGACATAAACCAGAAGCCGCCTTTGCAGACTGGATAGTGGCCAACTGTATCTTTTTGTCACACGACCTCCTTTAACTGTGTACTAAGGATACACATTTTTTAGTTGGTTTTCTCGGCGCAAACTTCGCAAGAACAAAAAGCTATAAAAATCAGTTAATTGAAAAGTTGGCACAGTCTTCGCTTTAGTTAGAGCGTAAGTAAAACTGATAAATTCATCTAGGAGATTATCATGCAAAAGACAATTATCGCATTAGCAACAGTATTCGCACTGGGTAGCACAGCAGCAATGGCTCAAGAGCAACAAGCTCAAGATCCAATGGCGCAGCAACAGCAGCAAACTCAGGAAATTTCTGAAGGCATGCTGGTTAAGTTTGTAACCGCTATGGAAGATGTTCAGGGCGTTACTGAAAAATACCGCGACCAGTTCCAGCAAGCTGAAAATCAGGAAGAAGCGCGTGAGATTCAACAATCTGCACAGGAAGAAATGATTGCAGCAGTTGAAAACGCGGGTCTGACTCCGCAAGAGTACAACATGATTATTCAGCAGGCGCAAAACGACGAAGAGCTTCGTGGTCGCTTAGAAGAGCTGACTGGTGACGAAAACTCTTAATCGATTTACTCGATTGTCGCTTAAGAAGGCAGCCTTTTGGCTGCCTTTTTTGATCATCTCTCCTATGCTTTACGTAGGCCTAACTAGAAGAATATTCTTTAACGCAAGGAGAAAGCGAAGTGAAAGCATCCGATTTATTCGTAAAAGCACTTGAAAACGAGGGTGTGAAGTACATTTTCGGCATTCCCGGCGAAGAAAACCTGGACTTACTTGAGTCGCTCTCAAAATCCAGCATTGAGCTAATTTTAACCCGCCACGAACAGGGCGCAGGTTTCATGGCCGCCACTTATGGTCGCCTGACCGGCAAACCCGGGGTGTGCCTTTCCACCTTAGGCCCGGGGGCAACCAACTTGGTTACACCGGTGGCCTACGCGCAACTCGGCGCTATGCCTATGGTTGTCATTACTGGACAAAAACCCATAAAGGAACGTCATCAGGGTCAATTCCAGATCATTGATGTAGTCGACATGATGACTCCCATTACCAAATACACTCAGGCGATTATTAGCGCCAGCAGTATTCCGGCGCACATCCGTGAGGCTTTTCGCCGCGCTGAAGATGAACGCCCCGGCGCTTCTCACCTGGAGCTCTCAGATGATATCAGTCGCGAAGAGGTCAGCAGCCTTCCTATAGAAGCCAGTCATTCGCGCCGCCCTATTACCGAGCATAAATCGGTCCGCCACGTGCTGGAACTACTGCGCGAAGCAAAACACCCGGTACTGTTGATAGGGGCTGCGGCCAATCGGAAAATTACAGCCAAAATGCTGCGCGCATTTGTCGATAAAACCGGTATTCCTTTTATTACCACGCAAATGGGTAAGGGCGTTATTAACGAAGACCACCCACGCTGGCTTGGTAATGCGGCGGTTTCCGACGGCGATTACCCGCACCGCGCCATCGAAAAATCTGACCTGATTCTTAATGTCGGTCACGACGTGGTGGAAAAGCCTCCCTTTATGATGAAAACCGGCGACAACGACAACCGTAAAGTGGTGCACATTAACTTTCAGGGTGCCCAGGTTGATTCGGTTTACTTTCCTCATGCCAGCATGATCGGCGATATTGGTAACAGTATCTGGCAGTTAAAAGAAGGGATTGAGCCGCAAAGTCACTGGGATTTCGACTTTATGCTGAAAGTTCGCGATCACATGCGCGACCATACCGATGAAGGCGCTCATGACGGCAGCTTTCCGGTGTTACCCCAGCGTCTGGTAGAAGATGTGCGTGAAGCTATGCCAGATGACGGTGTCATTGCACTGGATAACGGCATCTACAAAATTTGGTTTGCACGTAATTACCCGGCTCGTCAGCCAAATACGGTACTACTGGATAATGCCCTTGCCTCAATGGGTGCAGGCTTACCATCGGCCATGGCCGCGAAGCTGGTTAACCCGGAAAAGAAAGTCATGGCAATATGCGGTGACGGCGGTTTTATGATGAACTCTCAGGAGCTTGAAACCGCTGTGCGCATGGGGCTGGATATTGTTGTCGTTATCTTAAACGACAGTGGCTATGGCATGATCAAGTGGAAACAGCAGCATATGAAACTGAGCGACTACGGCTTAGATTTCGATAACCCGGATTTTGTGAAATATGCAGAGTCTTATGGCGCTAACGGTTACCGCTTAGATAAAACCGAAAACCTGATACCGCTGTTAAAAGACTGCCTGAACAAACCCGGCGTACACCTTATTGATGTACCCGTGGATTATTCACAAAATGACCGGCTGCTGAACGAGGAAATCCCCGAACGCAGCCGCGCCATTAAAGATATTTAAGAGCGGCCAGGATCAGTATCCGCGAAATAAGGATAGTCGTTTAACTTATCGACAAAAGCCTGAAGTCGCGGATACTTATCCAAATTAAAACGCTCACGGAAAAGCCCCCAGCTTAAGAAACAACCCAACCTCAGTTCACCATCACTAAAAGGGTGCGGACCTTCATACGCCACCGCATGTTCTTTATCTTCCATTAACTGCAGTATGTCATCAATACGCTGCTGCTGGCGCTTAATATACTTAACACTGTCCGCCGTTACGCCTTCTCTTTCCAGCAAAAACACGTTAATTGCCGAGTCCATCGCCGTATTAACCAGGCAATACTGATCAAAATCTTTTACATCGGCAAAGAAACGCTCATCCGCCTTGTCCCTTACGTATTTGAGAATGCTGGTAGAGTCATGCAAACGCAGGTCATTGTGGTGAAGAAAGGGAACCTTTTTCGCAGGGCTTAATTTGGCACTGGTTTCAAAATCCGTTTCGGTAAATGAAAACTTTGTCTTGGTCTCAAGCAAAGCAATACGGCAATGTCTTACGAACGGCGAGGTATAACTTCCGAACAATTCCATGATCTTCTCCTGTTAATGGTCTCGACAAGCTTCGTCAGGGTATTCCAGTTCAATGGTGGTATGAGCTAATTCAAACGCTGCCAGCTGCTGTGATATTTGCTGCTTTAAAAGTGCGCGCTCTGAACATTCCAGTTCTTTTGATACCACAATATGCGCGGTTAATACATGACGCTCGCCATCCAGTGACCAAAAATGCAAATGATGGGCGTCATCAACCAGTTCCAGCGAGGTCAGTTGTTCACGTATTTTCCGGTACACTTCAGGGTCTGGAGAGGCCTGAACAAAGAGCTTAACGGTAGAACCCAAGTGACGAAGAACGTTAACCAGAATGAACAAAGTGAAGCCAATAGACAACAGAGGATCGAGAATAGGCCAGTCGACAAAGATTAAAATAATCGACACAATTAGAACCGCAACCCAGCCCAGAACATCCTCTAATAAGTGCCAGTTAAGTACGCGTTCGTTTAACGATTTACCATGAGACAATTTAAACGCCGCATAACCATTTACAATAACGCCGAATACCGCCAGTAACGCCATACCCTCCGCCATTGGCATTACCGGGTCCCATAGACGCGGAATGGCTTCAAATAAAATCCAGATTGAGCCAGCAGTCAGTACAACCGCGTTAATAAAAGCGCCAACCAAAGATAAGCGTTGATAGCCGTAAGTAAAAGTCTGCGTGGCATCTTTACGGCTGAATTTATCCAGCAGCCAGGCCATACCAATAGAAATGCTGTCACCCAGATCGTGCACAGCGTCCGCTAAAATGGCTGTACTATTGGTTAATACTCCACCGATAAATTCAATAACGGTAAAGCACAGATTAAGGAAAAACGCCCAACCAATTCGCTCCGATGAGCTCTCGTGGTGATGATGGTGATGGTGCATAAAGCTCCTTATTACCAATGTTAGTACCCATTCATCTTAATACTAAGCGAGTCAGAATTCGACATCAGAGATTTATTGTTATAATATAACATTACACTTAAACACAATAACTGAGTTGTCTTGGACCCATGAAATACCAAACAGTTACCTTAAGTTTACTCTCTATCATAAGTATGGGCTCGTTTGCGCAAGAACGGGAATCCTTCGAGCACATAGAAGTTAATTACCGTCAGGCTTACCGCGGAGATGTTCCTGTTTCGGAAATTCCTCAGGCAATTACAACACTGGACCGTAGTCTGGTCGATGATATTAATATCTCCCGTTTTCGCGATGTTTTGCTGTTTTCTCCGTCAATTGCTTTGCAAAACGACGGCGGTAACTTATGGGACAGCTACTCTATGCGCGGGTTCCCGGGCAACGAAAATGTACCGACCGGTTATTTAGTTAATGGTTTTTCCAGTGGTCGCGGGTTCGGTGGGCATCGGGACGTTTCCAATATTGAGTACGTAGAAGTTCTGAAAGGCCCGGGCTCTGCTTTGTATGGCCGTTCGGATCCGGGAGGGGTAATTAATGTAGTTACTCGTAAACCACAATACGCGCCGGAAGGTTACTTAAAGACCTCCCTTGGCAGCGATGACCACTATCGTCTTGAAGGAGACTACACCAGCGGTCTTAGCGATAGCCTCGCCATGCGGATAAACGGTGCAATACAGGATGACGACAGTTTCCGCGATCATGTCAGCAGTAAGAAAAAGGTTATTAACCCGTCGCTGCGCTGGCAACTGGATAAAAACACCTCCATACTTTATTCGTTTGAGTTCATGCAACAGGAGCAGCTGTTTGACCGCGGCATAGTGGTTTTAGATAACAATATTAGAACCGTGCCAAGAGACCGCTTTCTGGGCGAACCAAGCGATGATCCGACTAAAATCATTTCACAAGGCCACCAGTTAACCTTTGAGCACTACCTGCAAAATGACTGGTTTTTAACCGGTGGTATTAATGCCAGAAGCACAAAGTTAGACGGCTACTCGTCGGATGCCGAACTTTCCGGCTCGCGCCAAAAATTATTTGAAGACGGTCGCACTCTAACCCGTCAGCACCGTCGTCGTGACTACGATTCCGATGATTTATCATTAAGACTCGAATTAAGCGGTAACGCAGAGTTGTTCGGCATGACCCATCACTTACTGATGGGAACCGACGCATACCGTTATGACTTATACACTTTATTAGACCGTGTCCGTCCGGAGCCAGGTACTTACGAGCTGGATATTTTTAACCCTCAGTATGGCGCCGCTAAACCCGAACTTCAGACCCAGTACATTAACGATGAGAATCAAAAAGGCTTCGGTTTGTACGTGCAGGATCAGCTTGAGCTTAATGACCAGTGGCACCTGCTACTGGGATTAAGGCTGGATCAGTACACGCAAGAAACCTTAGAGCTGGTGTCAGGTACTGAATCTGAACAGGATGAAAGCCGGATTAGCCCGCGCGTTGCACTGAGCTACCTGCCAACGGATAACTTAACCCTTTATGCCAGTTATTCAGAAGGCTTTGTTCCTATTAGCGGCACCGACTTCGAAGGTCAGGGGTTTAAGCCAGAAGAGAGCGACTCAGTAGAACTGGGCATGAAATATTCCGCTAAAGGCTTTCGGTTAAACGCTGCTGTTTTCGATGCCACCAAAACCAACATTCTTACGGATGACCCGGTTCACCCAGGCTATCCGGCCACGCTCGGCGCTGCAACCAGCAGAGGGTTTGAAATAGAAGGGGGCATGTCGCTGAGCAGTTACACCGACTTACGGGTTGCCTACAGCTACATAGACAGTGAAACAAAAAATGATATTACCGTTTACGACTGGGGCGTCAATGTTCCTGCCGGCAGTGACCTGGTAAATATTCCTCAGAATACCTTTAACGCCATGGTTAAACACGACCTCAGACACTGGCAAATTAATGCTGATATAGGGCTTACTGCTCGCTATGTGGATGACCGTTTAGGCGCTACGGTCGATCAGTCGTATCGTCTGCCCAGTTATCAGGTATTCGATTTGTTTTATACACACCGGTTAACCGACAACACTGAATTACAGATAAACGTCGATAACCTTTTTGACGAGTATTACATGTCGAACGCGTATTCTGCGCTTTGGACAACACCGGGAGCCCCAAGACAGTTTTCAGTGAGCCTGACTTATGAATTCTAAAACTATAACGCAAAGAATTAACAGTATTGATGCGTTGCGTGGGCTGGTCATTATATTGATGTTGCTGGACCACGTACGGGAACGGTTTTTTTATAACCACCCGGTTGCGGACCCGATGATGCTGGAAGCTACGGAACCCGGTTTATTCTGGAGCCGTTTTGCCGCGCATTTTTGTGCACCCATATTTGTGTTTCTAACCGGCCTTTCAGCCTGGCTGTATCAGCAAAAGCATGACGGTTCGCCCAGTGTCGCCCGTGAGTTTTTATGGAAGCGCGGACTGTTCCTGGTGATATTAGAACTTACGGTCATTAACTTTTCATGGTTTGGGGCCTACGAAACACTGTACCTGCAAGTAATATGGGTTATTGGTCTGTGCATGCTCATTCTGGGTGCCTGCGTTAATTTACCGTACCGGCTTCTGTTTGTGTTGGGTCTGCTTATTGTTGCCGGGCATAACGCGTTGGACTTTATCCACCTTAAACCGGGTGAGTGGGGCTATACAGCCTGGACCATTCTTCATGACCGCGGCTATATTTTACAGTCCGACGCATTATCAATACGAGCCAGCTACCCGTTACTGCCGTGGATAGGCGTTATTTTGCTGGGTTATGCGGCCGGACATTTGTATTCCAAATCCTTCTCATCTGAGCGCAGAGCCTATTGGTTATTAGGGCTAGCGACGTTTTGCCTCGCCGGCTTTCTGTTGCTGCGTGGTTTTAATATCTACGGCGAGACACAGGCATGGTCTCAGCAAGAGAGTTTAGCCGCCACCGCGCGGGCTATATTCAATGTGACCAAGTACCCGCCATCGCTGAATTTTCTGCAAATAACCTTTGCCGGCATGTTTGCCATGCTTTACCTAATGGAGCGCTTACAAGGAAAGTGGACGGAAGTTCTGACCGCTTTCGGTGGCGCACCCATGTTTTTCTACATAGTCCACCTTTACGTTTTATTGCTGCTTTATACTCTGGCTACTGCAGTTTTAGGGGCGCCGGAGGAAGGCTTTATGAGTCTGCCCAACATTTATTGGGTGTGGTTAACCACCATTGTACTGGCCGCCTTACTGTATAAGCCAACGCAAGTGTTTAACCGATACAAACGTCGCAGCAATAAAGCCTGGGTGAAATATTTATGATGGTTAAGGAGAAAGGAATGAGTGACCGCCTCGGTATGTTTTTCTCTGGCCTGTGTTTTGTCCATTGTCTGGCAACGCCAATACTGCTTATTTTTCTGGGGACAAACTCGTTAGCGAGTGTTCTGGAAACGCCTTTGTTCCACCGGCTATTATTGCTGCCGGTGTTAACCATGGCGATATTTCAGGGGTATTATGCCTGGAAAAACCCGCAGGCGAAGCTCAGTCGGGTACTACTGCCGCTTGGTTGTTTAGCGGTCGTTATCGCCCAGTTTTTTCATGACCCAATTGAAATCTTACTCACTATTATTGGCTCGCTTACCTTAATTAGTGGTCACTTTTTTCATTTAAAGCACGAGCACTGCGCCGGTCAGGACTAACCGGCGCTACTTGTAAGATAAAAGCCCATTCCGCCTAATAACCAGAGGACACTGATACCGCACAGTCCATTCATGACCTTGTCGCTCAACGAAGAAGAGTCGCCATGGTCATGATGATGGTGGTGTTCGTGTTCTTTTTGCTTCTGCCGCCAAAGCACAACCATAACCACGCTCAGCAGTAAGAAAATAAGGTTCAGAACAAAGCCATAATCCAGCTTAAAGTGCTGTTGTTCAGCCGGAGAGGACCACTGCGAGGCATCCGGTAGTAAATCAAATGCCAGTAAACCATAATGCATAGCTAAAGACGCCGCTACCAGGCAGGTAAATAGCATTAAGGTAATATACAGTGCCATTTTCCAGCCATAATAACGCGCATTAATTTTAACCACCGGCAGTACAATTAAGTCGGAGAAAATAAACGCCATAACCCCGGCAAAGGCCACACCTTCACCAAACAAAACGGCCGCTAATGGAATGTTGCCCATAGAACCAATAAAGGTGAAAAATGCAGCCACCGGACCCACTACCGTTTGTTGAAGTAACGACCAGAAACCCGGGTCACCCTCTGTACCCACGCCAATAAACAACCATTCAAAAAACGCACTAGGTACAAAGGCGGAAATAACGCCAGCTACCGTAAAACCAATAAGTACGTCTTTCCAGACCATCTGCCATTCCATTACGTACTTTTGGCCAACTTTCTGCCAGGTATCCTTACTGAAAAGATCCGATAATGTGCTCTCGTGTTGATGTTCGTCGTCCTCTTCGTCTTCTTTTCGCGCATTCTTAATTAGGTTTTTAGGGTTGGTTAGCGTAATAAAGAGCCAGACGAATAGAATTAGCAACAACCCGCCAACGTATTCACCAACTACAAACTGCCAACCAAGGAAAATAGAAATAACAAAACCCAGTTCAATAACCAGATTCGTGGAGGCCAGCATAAACGCCATTGAAGCACTGAACGCAGCCCCTTTGTTAAACAAAGCCCGGGTGGTTGATAGCGCAGCAAAACTGCAGGAACTGGAGATAAAGCCAAAGAAGGTACCCAGCGACACAGACTTCAAGTCATTGCCGCCCATAGCCTTACGCATTCGACGTTTAGTGATAAGCACTTGGATTAAGCTACTGATCAAATAACCTAATACAAACGCCCACAACGCCATCCAGAAAAACCCCAGGCTGGTATAGGCCGACTCACCCCATAGCGATAGAAAATTCTCCATGCTGGCTCCTTGGTCTGGTCAAATTATTTTAGAATTCAGGCTATTAAAATAAAAGTATGACTACATTCAAAATAGTAGCTTACGTTAAGCCTGTCCAAAATTGATCCAAACCAAGGAAACTGACCTTTTCTTTAACGCTTTATTCGCCGCAATTTAGAACGTTTTCCCCATCCAGGTTAAAACCCTCTTTCCATAAAGCGGAAATCTCAACATCAAGGAAGTAAGAACAGGCATTACTTTCGAACTCCTGCTGACTAATTTCACCCTCAGAGCCGTCTTCATAGTATTCTTGTACGAACACCGCTTTGTTATTTTTCAGGAAAGTGTCTTCGTAACTGACACATTCATTTCCGTAGGCATAACACTGTTCGTTTACAGCAAAATCAAAGTCATTAACCAGCTCATTCAGTTGGTCTACATCGTTCTTTAAACCAATGCTTAAGCCCCGCGAATGTGCGGCATTTGCTAACCATTTATTGTAGTTTAGCTGATCATCGTAAGTGATAATGCCTTTTGTCTCGTCAGTGTTGATATAGCCGTCGACATTGTCGGGTTCAACCGCATCACAACCTGCAGATTGAGCTAAGTCCAGGCGCGCTTCCATAATAGGTTTGATATTTTCATTCAGGACAGCCTCATTATTTATATCTAGCCATACTTCACCCGGCCAGTCCGCCATTTCACCATCGGCAATAACCGCATCTTCCGAGAACTCACTGGCATCGGTCCGCCAGTCTTCTCGGGTTCCGGCACTGAAATAACAAATAACTTGTTTACCGTTGGCCTTTAATGAACTGATGATGCTTTCGTCACCACCCTCTGAACCTTCAAATAAGTCGATATCGAACACCTCGACATCCTTGTTTATATCCAGGTTGTCGTAGTTCTCGAGCTGCCAATGCCAGCTTGTTCCTGGCTTGGGTTGCCATATGCCAGATTCCCCATTATCCGTATTTTCTGACGACGAATCGGAGTTACAGGCGGTCAATTGCGAACAGGCTAAAACCAATAAACTTACAGCAGTCCAGTTTCGGTTAAACATTGGAGTAATTCCTTAAGTGATCACTCGGGGATTATCAGGCTTTGTCGGGTGGGCGGCAACTCTATTCGCACATCTCTGCCAGGAACTTAATTTAGTCGGTGCCGTGCAAAAATTCATTTTACTTTAGAGTAGTTAAGTAGCGTGAATGACTTCACATAGCTTTTTATAAAAACCTGAATAATTTGAAGTTTAATCTTCTTGGTCTTTTGATTTCAGGAATACGTAGATAAAAACGAGCAAACCCAAAATCACAACAAACATCAGAACCCATAATGGAATTTCATAGTACAAATTAAGCGTAGCTGTCCCAGAAAGAATTAATCCTACTAAAATTACAATACTGCTCAGAGTATCTTTTTTCATAAATTTTCCTTGTTAAATTGTTACTCCCTCAAGGACTACCTTAACAAAAAAGGGCCTTTCGGCCCTTTCTTATTCCACAGTAACTGACTTGGCCAGGTTCCTGGGCTGGTCCACATCCGTACCTTTTATCAAGGCTACGTAATAGGACAGCAGCTGTAATGGAACGGTATAGACAATAGGCGCTATCACTTCGTCGCAATGGCAGACGTTAAGTACGGTTAACGAGTCATCGCCTTTGAAGCGGGCGTTTTTGTCGGCAAAAACGTACATCAGACCGCCGCGGGCGCGCACTTCTTCAACGTTTGACTTTAATTTTTCCAACAAGTCATTGTTCGGTGCCACGACAATAACCGGCATTTCTTCATCAATAAGCGCTAACGGGCCGTGTTTTAACTCACCGGCGGCATAGGCTTCGGCATGAATGTATGAAATTTCTTTCAGTTTTAATGCGCCTTCCATAGCAATGGGGTATTGGTTACCACGCCCCAGGAACAGGCTGTGCTCTTTGTTCGCAAAGTCCTGCGCTAACTCTTCAATTTCATCGGCTAAGGACACCGCTTCTTCCAGCTTAGTTGGCAACGCCTGTAGGGCATGAACAACGGCTTCTTGCTGCTGCTCTGGCATACCACGATATTTGCCAATGCCTAAGGTCAGCATAAGCAGGCCGGTTAACTGAGTGGTAAAGGCTTTGGTCGACGCCACACCAATTTCTGCACCGGCACGGGTTAAAAAGGCCAGGTCGGATTCGCGCACCATAGACGAGGAGCCTACATTACAAATGGTCAGACTGCCTTTATAGCCAAGCTTTTTGGACAAGCGCAGTGCCGCTAGAGTGTCTGCCGTTTCACCGCTTTGTGAAATAGTCACCAACAAACTGTTCGGGTGAACATAGGACTTGCGGTAACGAAACTCCGAGGCAATTTCAACATTGCACGACACATTTGCCATAGACTCCAGCCAATAGCGCGCCACCATGCCCGCATGGTAACTGGTGCCACAAGCGACTATCTGAACATGCTCAATGTCTTTTAGAATGTCAGCGGCATTCTCGCCAAAAGCGTTATCCAACACGGTAGTTTCAGACAAACGACCTTCCAGCGTGTTACGCACGGCAATAGGCTGCTCGTAAATTTCTTTCAGCATAAAGTGGCGATACTGGCCTTTACCACCCGCATCGTAGCTTACGTCAGATTCAACAACTTCGCGCTCTACCGCGTTACCTTCAGAGTCATAAATGTCGATTTCAGTACGGTTAATGTCTGCAACATCACCTTCTTCCAGGTAAATAAACTGACGGGTTACTGGCAATAAAGCGAGCTGATCAGAGGCAACAAAGTTCTCGCCAATACCCACACCAATAACCAGAGGGCTGCCAGAACGGGCAACCACTAAACGTTCCGGGTACTTTGTATCCATAACCACGGTGCCGTAAGCACCTTCCAGCTGACGTACTGCTGATTTAACGGCAGCCAGTAAGTCGCCATGAGTTTTACGCTCATGATGAATTAAGTGAGCGATTACTTCGGTGTCAGTCTGCGAATTAAAGACATAACCTTCGGCTTGCAGCTCTTCGCGTAGGCGTTCGTGGTTTTCGATAATGCCATTATGCACTACGGCAATTTCGTCTTCTGAACGGTGCGGGTGGGCGTTCGCTTCCGTAACCCCGCCATGCGTTGCCCAACGTGTATGGGCAATACCAATAGTGCCGTCTAAGGGGTTCTGGTCTATGGCGTCTTTTAATTCCTGCACCTTACCGGTACGGCGTACGCTTTTAAGGTGATTATCAGCGTCGATAACAGCCACACCCGCCGAGTCATACCCCCGGTACTCCAGTCGTTTTAAGCCTTCCAGCAAAATACCTGTTACTCGACGTTCAGACGTCGCGCCTACAATACCGCACATAAGTTAACTTCCTTTTTTCGACTGTGGACGTTGCCATCCGCTGATATTACGCTGCTTGCCCCGGGCTACAGCCAGTTCGTCATCTGCTACCGCCCGGGTTATGACCGAGCCGGCACCGACGGTTGCATTTTTACCAATGGAGACAGGCGCAACCAGAGAGCTGTTTGAACCAATAAAAGCGCCGTCACCAATTTCTGTAAGCGCTTTATTCACACCATCGTAATTGCAGGTAATGGTACCTGCACCAATATTTGCGTATTCACCCACCTGGGTGTCGCCCAAATAGGTTAAATGGCTGGCTTTAGAACCTTTACCCAGGCGGCTTTTTTTCATCTCGACAAAGTTTCCGACCTGCGCTTCATCCGCAAGTTCCGCACCAGGGCGCAAACGCGCAAAAGGACCGACTTTACAGCCTTTCGCCACTTTTGCGTCTTCAATATGGGAGTTCGCGCGAATAACGGTGTCATCACCAATAACAGAGTTCTTTATGACACAGTTTGGTTCAATGACAACCCGGTCACCCAGAACCACGTTGCCTTCAAACACTGCATTAATATCAATAGTGACATCACTGCCGGCACTCAGTTTACCGCGACAATCGAAGCGGGCAGGGTCAATTAAGGTGACGCCCTGGGTCATGAGCTCTTCAGCCTGACGCTGCTGCAGTGCTCTCTCTAAAGAGGCTAATTGCTGACGGTTATTGGCACCTTCCACTTCCTGCGCGTTGTCAGGCTGTGCAGTGGCAATATTAACCCCTTCCTGCGCGGCCATTGCCACAATATCGGTCAGGTAATATTCTTTTTGTGCGTTGTCATTGCTCAGTTGTTCAAGCCAGCTTTTAAGTTTATCGCTGTCGGCAATCATAATGCCGGTGTTTACTTCCTCTATAGCCAACTGCTGCGCGTTGGCATCCTTTTGCTCAACAATACCGGTTACACTGCGGCGTTCATTACGCACAATACGACCATAACCTGTAGGCTCGGCAAGTGTCATAGTCAGCAGACCAAGCGAGGTGTCTGCGCTGGCGGTTACCAGTTTAATTAAGGTGGATTCGGTCAGCAACGGCACGTCACCATATAAAATAATGACTTTTTCACTGCTTTTCAGGTGTGGAATGACCTGCTGAACCGCATGGCCTGTACCCAGTTGTTCGCGTTGTTCAACCCAGGTTAAGTCTTCACCTGCAATCGCTTGTTTAAGCTGATCGCCGCCATGGCCGTAAATTAAATTAATGGCATCGGGCTTTAATGACCTGGCAGTATCAATAACATGCTCTACCATAGGTTTATTAGCCACTTTATGCAGCACCTTAGGTAGCTCCGATCGCATGCGGGTTCCTTTTCCTGCGGCCAGAATAACAACGCGTAACTTCATATTAATGGATCCTTAATTCAGTATCGCTGGCATAAGCCTTATGACATTAGCTTATTGTAACGACAAAAAAGGCCCTGTTGCACTAACAACAAGGCCTTTTACGTATTTTAACGCAGAAGTTTTAGCGCTTAAGCTTACGAATAATATCGATTTGAGCTAACGCACGCGATAGCTCAGCAATAGCTTCTGCATAGGTCACATCAGAACCTGAATCGGCAATAGCTTCTTCAGCGCGTTTCTTCGCTGCTTCAGCTTCCTGCAAGTCAAGCTCGTCACCACGAACAGCAACGTCCGCAAGAACGATAACGTGACCAGGCTGTACTTCTAACACACCACCGGCAACATACAGAAGCTCTTCGTCGCCCGCTTCACTGACATAACGAACCATACCTGGTTTGATTTTAGTCAGCAGGGGCGCGTGACCTGGGTAAATACCCAGCTCACCTTCGCTACCAGTGACCTGAACCGTTTGTACAACGCCTGAGAACAATTTGTCTTCAGCGCTGACAACGTCCAGATTTAATGTTTGTGTTGCCATTCAAACCTCCCGGTCGGTTACAGGTTTTTGGCTTTTTCTACCGCTTCTTCGATGGTACCAACCATGTAGAAGGCCTGCTCTGGCATATCGTCGTAATCACCATCCAAAATGCCTTTAAAGCCGGCAATAGTATCTTTCAAAGACACGTATTTACCTGGAGCACCAGTGAATACTTCGGCTACGAAGAAAGGCTGCGACAAGAAGCGCTGAATTTTACGAGCACGAGATACAGACAGTTTGTCTTCTTCAGACAGCTCGTCCATACCCAGAATCGCAATGATGTCTTTCAGCTCTTTATAACGTTGCAGTACTTCCTGAACACCCATTGCTGTGTCGTAGTGCTCATCACCGATAACCTGTGGGTCCAACTGACGTGACGTTGAGTCCAACGGGTCAACCGCAGGGTAGATACCCAGTGACGCGATGTCACGGTTAAGTACAACAGTCGCATCCAAGTGAGCGAAGGTTGTTGCAGGAGATGGGTCAGTCAAGTCATCCGCTGGTACATAAACGGCCTGTACAGACGTGATTGAACCTGTCTTAGTAGAGGTGATACGTTCCTGCAGAACACCCATTTCTTCGGCCAGGGTAGGCTGATAACCAACCGCTGAAGGCATACGGCCTAACAGTGCTGATACCTCAGTACCGGCCAAGGTGTAACGGTAGATGTTATCAACGAAGAAAAGTACATCGCGACCTTCGTCACGGAATTTCTCAGCGATAGTCAAACCAGTCAGAGCAACACGTAAACGGTTACCCGGTGGCTCGTTCATCTGACCATAAACCAGTGATACTTTATCCAGAACGTTTGAATCGTTCATCTCGTGATAGAAGTCGTTACCTTCACGAGTACGCTCACCAACACCAGCGAATACTGAGTAGCCGCTGTGCTCGATAGCGATGTTACGGATAAGCTCCATCATGTTAACGGTTTTACCAACACCAGCACCACCGAACAGACCAACTTTACCACCTTTAGCAAACGGGCAAATCAAGTCGATGACTTTGATACCGGTTTCTAACAGTTCGTTAGTGTTTGACTGTTCTTCGTAGCTTGGTGCCGCACGGTGAATAGACATTTTCTCTTCTTCACCGATAGGGCCCGCTTCATCAATTGGGTTACCCAATACATCCATAATACGGCCCAGGGTTTTCTTACCCACTGGAACCATGATTGATTCACCGGTATTTTTAGCGGTGATACCACGACGCAGACCGTCAGTTGTACCCATTGCGATGGCACGTACGATTCCGCCGCCCAGCTGCTGCTGAACTTCCAGAACCAAACCTTCTAAGCCACCTTCGGTCACTTTCAGTGCGTCGTATACTTTTGGTACAGCGTCTTGTGGAAATTCTAAATCCACAACGGCGCCGATAATTTGTACGACCTTACCTTGACTCATGACGTTTCCTCTAACTCTTCAATTCTGTTAACCGTTGCCGCGTTATACCGCTTCGGCGCCGGACACGATTTCCGAAATTTCTTGCGTAATTGCTGCCTGACGAGCCTTGTTATATCGCAATTGTAATTGGTCAATAATATCTTCGGCATTGTCTGTTGCAGCTTTCATCGCAATCATCCGAGCGGCTTGCTCACTAGCAAAATTATCCACTACGCCTTGGTACACTTGCATTTCTACGAAGCGACGAATTAGCGTATCCAGGATACTTTCCGGATTCGGCTCATACAGGTAATCCCAGCTACCTGTCTGCACATCTTCTTCCGATCCTGCTTGCGGCAATGGCAACAATTGATGAATGGTCGGCTCCTGGGTCATCGTATTCACAAACTTATTGAATACAACGTACAAGCGATCGATTTTGCCTTCTTCAAAAGCATCCAGCATAACCTGGATAGAACCGGTAATTTCCTTCAGTTCTGGCTTATCGCCCATACCTGAAACTTGCGCTTTCAACTTACCAAAACGCTTGAAGAAACTGGTTCCTTTGCTGCCTATAGCGGCAAAATCCGCTTCAACATCCTGCTCTTTCCATTCGTTAGCGTGTTTAACGACTTTTTTGAACTCATTACCGTTCAAGCCGCCACACAAACCACGATCGGTAGACACAATGATGTAACCCACACGCTTAACCTGACGTTCTTCCATAAATGGATGACGATACTCGAGGTTACCGCGCGCCACATGACCAATCACCTTGCGAATGGTGTCCGCATAGGGGCGACTTGCCTCCATACGTTCTTGCGCCTTTTTCATTTTCGACGCAGCGACCATTTCCATAGCACTGGTGATCTTCTGAGTATTACCGATACTCGAGATCTGAGTTTTTATCTCTTTACCGCTGGCCATGACGATTCTCCTGTTAACTCAACGACAAATGGCCGCTACTGCGGCCAGGTGCGATTACCATGATTGCGTTTGCTTGAATTTCTCAAGCGCAGCTTTCAATTGCGCATCGATGTCGTCGTTATAGTTGCCAGTTTTATCAATCTCAGCCATTAGCTCGGCGTATTCGCTCGCCATGAAAGATTGCAGAGATTCTTCAAAATCCATGATTTTGTCGATTTCTACGTCTTTCAAGAAGCCTTTTTCAACGGCATAAATTGATACAGCCATTTGAGCCACGCTCATAGGCTTGTACTGTTTCTGTTTCATCAGTTCAGTAACACGCTGACCGTGCTCTAACTGTGAACGAGTCGATTCATCAAGGTCAGATGCGAACTGAGCGAACGCCGCCAATTCACGATACTGAGCCAGGGCAAGACGGATACCGCCACCCAGTTTCTTGATGATTTTCGTTTGTGCTGAACCACCAACACGTGAAACCGAGACACCAGCGTTAACCGCAGGACGAATACCTGAGTTAAATAAGTCAGTTTCAAGGAAGATCTGACCATCGGTGATAGAGATAACGTTAGTCGGTACGAATGCTGATACGTCACCTGCCTGAGTTTCAATGATAGGTAAGGCAGTTAATGAGCCGGTCTGGCCTTTCACTTTACCGTCAGTGAATTTTTCTACGTAGTCAGCGTTTACACGCGCAGCACGCTCAAGTAGACGAGAGTGAAGGTAGAAAACGTCACCAGGGAATGCTTCACGACCTGGTGGACGACGCAACAACAGTGAAATTTGACGATAAGCAACAGCCTGTTTAGACAAGTCATCGTAGACAATCAGAGCGTCTTCACCGCGGTCACGGAAGTACTCACCCATGGTACAACCAGAGTAAGCTGCCAGATATTGCAGGGCTGCGGATTCAGAAGCAGAAGCTGCAACTACAATGGTGTTTTCCATTGCGCCGTGCTCTTCTAACTTACGTACAACCGCTGAAATGGTTGAGTTCTTCTGACCAATAGCTACGTAAACACACTTAATACCAGAATCTTTCTGGTTGATAATAGCGTCTACTGCTAAAGCCGTTTTACCTGTCTGACGGTCACCGATGATAAGCTCACGCTGACCACGACCAACCGGAATCATCGAGTCAATTGACTTGTAACCCGTTTGTACTGGCTGATCAACTGACTGACGTTCAATAACGCCCGGTGCGATTTTCTCGACTGGCTCATAGCCGTCAGCTTCGATAGGACCTTTACCGTCGATAGGCTGGCCTAGTGTGTTAACCACACGACCCAACAGTTTTTCGCCAACCGGAACTTCAAGGATACGACCGGTTGATTTTACTTTGGTGCCTTCCTGCAAGTCTGCATAAGGGCCCATAACAACCGCACCTACAGAATCACGTTCAAGGTTTAGTGCGATAGCGTAACGATTACCAGGTAGCTCAACCATTTCACCTTGCAGACAGTCTGCAAGTCCGTGGATGCGAATGATACCGTCTTGAACAGACATGATGGTACCTTCGTTGCGAGCTTCGCTGGTGACTTCGAACTTCTCAATTCGCTGTTTGATCAGTTCTGCGATTTCATTTGAATTCAATTGCATGCTCAAGTCCCCAATTAGGATTGCAGTGCGTAAGCAAGTCTGTCGAGCTTGCCGCGCAAGGTGCCGTCAATAACGGTATCACCAGCTTCTATAACAAGTCCGCCAATAATGGACTTGTCGACACTGCAGTTCAGCTTAATTTTGCGTTGCAGGCGCTTCTCAAGTGCTTTACTCAAAGCCGTTTGTTGTGCTTTCAGCAGTTTAACTGCCGATTTAACATCTACAGTGACTTCTTTGTCATGTTCAGCACGAAGCGTCTGATAGAGCTCACTAACTGCTGGTAACACTGGCAGACGTTCATTTTCAGCCAGTACTTTAACGAAGTTCTTAGCGTTGTCGTCGAGCTCGTCGCCGCAAACACCCAAGAAAACCTCTGTTGTTTTCCCAACAGTCGAGGAGCTACTCAAAAATGAGGCAATAGTCTCGTCTTGCGCCACCGCAGCAGCGAAGCTAAGCATTTCTGCCCACTTATCGAGCGCTCCCTGTTCTAAAGCAAAATCAAAAGCTGCTTTTGCGTAAGGGCGAGCGACCGTAGTCAGTTCTGACATAAGCTCAAACCCCTTTATTAAAGTTCAGCGACCAGTTTTTCAACAATGTCACTATGAGCGTCTTTATCAATTTCACGCTCAATGATTTTCTGAGCCCCAGACACCGCTAATACGGCAACTTGCTTGCGCAGCTCTTCGCGAACACGATTGCGTTCAGCAGCAACTTCTTCATGTCCGGCCGCAACGATTTTTTCACGTTCTTCGTGGCCACGTTGAGTTTCTTCCTCAACAATTTTAGCACCACGTTTTTTCGACTGTTCAATGATTTCAGCGGCTTGCTGTTTCGCTTCTTTGAGCTGCTCGGCAATTTCTTGCTGGGCTTTCTCTAAATCTTTTTGAGCACGTTCACCGGCATTAAGGCCGTCAGCAATTTTCTTCTGACGTTCCTCGATAGCTTTGATGATCGGTGGCCATACAAATTTCATGCAGAACCACACGAACACGATAAACGCGATCGTTTGTCCAATTAGAGTAGCGTTGATATTCACAACGGACCTCCTTCAGTTGGTGACCGTCGAATAACGATTAGCCTGCTACCTGGGTTAAGAATGGGTTCGCAAACGTGAACAGCAATGCAACAGCAACACCGATCATCGCGATAGCATCGATAAGACCTGCAACGATGAACATTTTAACTTGCAGCTGTGGTGCCAGTTCTGGTTGACGAGCAGCAGCTTCCAGGAATTTACCACCCAGAATACCAAAGCCCAGGGCAGTACCCAGTGCAGCCAGACCGATCATGATTGATACAGCGATAGCAGTAAAAGCAACTACAGTTTCCATTGATTTCTCCAGTTTTTCAGTAGATTAAAGTTAAAAGTAAAGCTAAAAACTTTTGTTTCGAACACTAGTGTTCAGATGACGCCATGCTTAAGTAAACAATGGTCAGCATCATGAAAATAAACGCTTGCAATGTAATAACCAGAATATGGAATACTGCCCACGCAAAGTGCGCCGGTAGCTGCCAGAATCCAATCATTGCAATTAGAATAAATATCAATTCACCTGCATACATGTTACCGAACAAACGCAGTGCCAGTGACGCTGGTTTTGCTAATAACGTGATACTTTCCAGTACAAAGTTCACTGGTATTAATGCCCAGTGATTAAACGGAGTGAAAGTCATTTCTTTAGCGAAGCCTTTCACACCTTTATATTTGATTGAGTAGATAATAATTAGCGCAAATACGCTTAAACTCAATGCAAAAGTTGTATTCAGGTCAGTTGTTGGTACTACTTTCATGTACACATCATGCGGGTCTTCAACAAAGCCTAACCAATAACCGCCATACATAGCAGCTGTTGGTAGCCAGTCAACCGGAATTAAGTCCATCAGGTTCATCAGGAATATCCAGACGAAGATGGTTAATGCCAGAGGCGCAATCAGTTTATCTTTACCGTGAAAGGATTCTTTGACGCTGTTGTCAACAAACTCGACAATCATTTCGACAAAGCATTGCCATTTACCAGGTACCCCAGCAGAGGATTTTTTGGCTACTCTGCGGAAACTCCACAGAAACAGCGCACCCAGTAACACGGACCAGAAGATAGTATCGACGTTCACCGCCCAGAACCCTTCACCAACCGTCCAATTTTGGAGGTGATGCTGGATATACTGAGTCGGAGTTTGTTCTCCACTTATCATGTTGTTTCCCAGTTAGGTTGATTTTAAAAATAAAACCGGTGCTATCCACTGCATGGTGACGGCGATGACAAAACCGACCAATAACCACACAGGATATAAATTTGTTACCAGCAATGCGATTGTTAACAACACTGCTGTAAGCAGTAGCTTAACGCCTTCGCCTAAAAAGAAACTTTGTACAACTTTCTGATTAGCGCGCGCGCCTGCGTGTCTAAAAGCAATAAGTGCAAATAGAGTGCTTGGTATTACGACGGTTAATCCGCCACACAGAATACCCAAAGCCGACTGTGTATTTGAAACCGCTATCGTGACAAGTGCGGCTATCAAAACCGCTATAAATTGTGTACCTACAACTTTTCCTGCCAGCTTTTTACCTACCGCATTAAGTGCCTGTGTCACGACTAAAACCTTTTAACTGGCGGCTATTTTTTTGAGGCTTTCAACCAGCCACAACGAAACTCGCGCTAGTATAAAGATCTGCCATGTAATTGCAAACAAATTTGCCTGTAGGCGACGGTTTCTATGCCATTTAACAAAAGTTCTACAACAATCAATGCATTGGAAATTATTATTTGATGTGAGTCAGAATTCCATCCAGTTCGTCCAGGTTGGTGTAACTGATAACCAGTTTACCTTTTCCTTTACGACCATGATTAATGGAAACTTTGGCTCCCAGGGTTTCAGACAACTTGGTTTCTAAATGTTCAATATTAGCGTCTGGCTCTGGTTTTTCGGTTTCTTTGGGAGGGTCTATTGTACGTCTGACGAGTTTTTCTGCGTCACGTACGGTCATATCTTTTGCGACAATCTGTTGTGCTACGTCGGCTTGTTGTTCGCCTTCCAGCGCAAGTAACAACTTGGCATGGCCAAGTTCAATATCACCACGCTCAAGTAACACTTTAACGCCGTCCTGCAAGTTATTAAGGCGCAGCAAATTGGTCACCGTAGTCCGTGATTTACCCACTGCCTGAGCAACGTCCTGGTGAGTCATCTGAAACTCGACCAACAAACGTTGTAACGCAGTGGCTTCTTCCATTGCGTTTAAATCTTCACGCTGAATGTTTTCAATTAACGCGATAGCTACTGCGGCTTCATCAGGTACGTCTTTAATCAGGCAAGGAACCAGTTCAAGCTTTGCCAGTTGCGCCGCACGCCAACGACGCTCACCCGCAATAATCTCATATTCGTCTTTGCCAACAGGGCGTACAACAATGGGCTGGATTATCCCCTGAGCTTTTACCGAAGCGGCTAAATCTTCCAAAGCTTCGGGTGACATGTCTTTACGAGGTTGATAGCGACCAGGCTTTAAAAACTCAACCGGCAGCTTCTGTAACTCACCTTTAACTTCTTCCGTCACTTGCTCTGATTGACGGTCAGAGTTTTGCTGATTACTGGTCAGTAAGGCATCCAGACCGCGACCTAAACCTCGTTTTTTTGCCGACATGATTCGCTTTATTCCCTTGTTATGATTCTTTTGCTACTTCTTTACGATTTTCAGAACGTCGGATAAGTTCACCCGCTAAGGCTAAATAGGCCTTTGACCCGGTGGATGACTTGTCGTAGTACATAGCCGGCGCACCAAATGAAGGTGCTTCGGCTAAACGGACGTTACGTGGAATTACGGTCCGGTAAACTTTCTCACCAAAGTGGTTTTTGAGCTGTTCTGAAACATCGTTAGCCAGACGATTACGCGGATCGTACATAGTCCGCAAAATACCTTCAATTTCCAGCCCAGGATTAACCACGTCGGCCAGCTGACGAATAGTTTCCATTAATGCGGTAAGACCTTCCAGTGCATAATACTCGCACTGCATGGGCACCAGAATAGAGTCAGCGGCGGCCATGCCGTTAACGGTCAACATATTCAGCGATGGCGGACAATCGATAAAAATATAGTCGTAGCTATCCTGAACGGCTTTAAGTGCATTACGTAAACGCAATTCGCGTGCAAAAACTTCCATTAACTTAATTTCTGCAGCTGTAGCATCGGCATTAGCCGCTATTAAATGATATTTACCGTTGGTGTCTTTTACGGCAACGTCGCCGACTGGCTTTTCTTCAATCAGCAATTCGTAAATGGTATTTTCAACATCGTACTTATCAACGCCACTGCCCATAGTCGCGTTACCCTGAGGGTCCAGGTCAATCAACAACACTTTGCGACGGGTAGCAGCCATGGACGCAGCTAAGTTAACTGCTGTAGTTGTTTTTCCTACTCCGCCTTTTTGATTCGCAATAGCAATGGTTCTAGCCACGGGTTTTATAACCTCTTGTTGTTGTCGGATAGTCGACTGTCGGTTGTTTTATGACCGTTTGCTTATAATGACGATATGCCGGCTCGCGTCAATGCCGGGAACGTTAATTTGCTCAATACTTTCAATTTTATATTGCTCGGGCAACTGCTCCAGTTCGTCTTGCGGATACAGCCCTTTCAACGCATAAAACCGACCGTTTTCAGCCGGTAAATGTTCACACCACGAAAGCATATCATTAAGCGAGGCAAAGGCTCTACTGATTACACCATCAAACTGCTTTTCGTCCTGATAGTCTTCCACCCGCGCCTGCACAGCCGTAACATTGGTTAGTTTTAGCTCATGACAAACCTGACGAATAAAACGGATTCGCTTGCCTAAACTATCGAGTAAAACAAATTCATTATCCGGTTCGGCTATGGCTAAGGGTAAACCCGGTAGCCCTGGTCCTGTACCGACATCGATGAAGCGCTGCCCATGTAAATACTTACGAACAGCCAGGCTGTCCATAATATGTCGGGTCAGCATATCCTTCGGATTTCTCACGCTGGTCAGGTTATAGGCTTTATTCCATTTATCCAGTAAGCCTACTAACGCCAGTTGTTGCTCAATCTGTGCTTCTGACAGGTTTATTTGTGCCTGATCTAATAATCCCTTTAACTGCTCTTTCACATTTCTTCCTTAAGCACTTTTACGCAATAAACCCTGCTTTTTCAGGTGAACCAATAACATTGAAACAGCCGCCGGAGTAATTCCGGAAATACGCGCTGCTTTACCAACGGTCTCAGGCTGATGATCATTTAATTTCGCAACCACTTCGTTCGATAACCCCTTAATTTTAGCGTAATCGAAAGGCGAGGGCAGCAAGGTATTTTCATGACGTTGTTGTTTTGCTATTTCTTCCTGCTGACGCGTTATATAACCCGCGTATTTAATTTGGATCTCAACTTGTTCTGCCGCTAAAGGATCGTCTAACCCCGGCGCAAAAAAGTCAGTTAAGGCTAAATCTTTGTAATGAATTTCCGGGCGGCGTAATAGTTCTTCGCCACTGACTTCTTTGGTGACAGGGCTTTTAACCAGCGCGTTAATTTGCTCTACAGATGCATGATCTTTATGCACCCAGGTAGTTTTTAAACGTTGTTTTTCCTGCTCGACTGATTCCATTTTCTTATTAAACGCGGCCCAGCGTTCATCATCCACTAAACCGAGATTACGACCAATTTCAGTTAATCGCATATCAGCGTTATCTTCACGCAGCAACAGGCGATATTCAGCGCGCGAAGTGAACATACGGTAAGGTTCCTGAGTGCCCAAAGTCGATAAATCATCGATCAACACACCCATGTAGGCCTGATCGCGTCGTGGTGCCCAGGATTCTTTGTCCTGAGCCTGCAACGCGGCATTTAAACCGGCAATAAGCCCTTGCGCACCGGCTTCTTCATAGCCTGTTGTGCCGTTAATTTGGCCAGCGAAGAACAAGCCGTTAATGACTTTGGTTTCCAGAGATTGTTTCAGATCTCGGGGATCAAAGTAATCGTATTCGATCGCATAACCTGGTCGTGTGATATGCGCATTTTCAAAGCCTTTAATTGACTGAACGAGACGTTGCTGAACATCAAACGGCAAGCTGGTTGAAATGCCATTAGGGTAAATTTCAAAGGTATTTAAGCCTTCTGGTTCAACAAAAATTTGATGCGAGCCTTTGTCAGCAAAACGCACAATTTTATCTTCAATTGAAGGACAGTAACGTGGTCCTACGCCTTCAATCACACCAGAATACATGGGTGAACGATCAAGCCCTGAACGAATAATTTCGTGGGTATTTTCGTTGGTGTGCGTGATGTAACACGGAATTTGTTGCGGGTGATCAGAACGAGAACCCATGTAAGAAAATACCGGAGTCGGATTATCGCCCGGTTGTTCCTGCATAACGGAAAAATCAACGCTGTGACTGGCTATACGCGGTGGCGTACCGGTTTTTAAACGTTCAACTCGTAACGGCAATGCACGTAATCGTTTAGCTAATGCGTTTGATGGAGGATCGCCTGCGCGACCGCCCTGGTAGTTATCCAGACCAATATGGATTTGTCCGCCGAGGAATGTTCCTACGGTTAGCACCACGGTTTTTGCCGTAAATTTAAGACCCATTTGGGTAACAACGCCAGTAACGCGATCGTTCTCGACGATCAGATCGTCACAACCTTGTTGGAATATTGACAGATTCGGTTGGGTTTCCAGTGCGTAGCGGATCGCTTGTTTGTAAAGCTGTCGGTCAGCCTGAGCTCTGGTTGCACGCACTGCCGGGCCTTTGGATGAATTCAGTGTTCTGAATTGAATTCCGGCTTTATCAGCTGCTTTGGCCATAACGCCGCCAAGTGCATCGATCTCTTTTACTAAATGACCTTTTCCTATTCCCCCAATGGCTGGGTTGCAGGACATTTGCCCTAAAGTATCAATATTATGCGTAAGCAATAGGGTTTTAACACCTAAACGAGCGGCGGCTAACGCAGCTTCTGTTCCGGCGTGTCCTCCACCGACAACAATAACGTCAAAGTGTTGTTGGCTCTGTTGTGACATGCAAAGTGACCTTTGTTTGAAGAATAGGAAGTTAGCCGATTATTTTAACGCGATTTCACTTAAATCTAAATGGTTAAATTTCGTTCAGCGCTGTTAAAGATCTTAAAGAAGATCAGTAAAGGATCTTATTTAGATCTTTTATTACTATTACTACTAGTCAGCGGATTTCTGTGAATAGATCGCTGAAGCCCTTTTTAAATATATCCTGGAGCAAGATCACTCTTTGTAGATAAGTGCCCTTGAACCGGGATCATAGATCGTGGATAAGTAGGGTAGTTATACACAGATCAGTTTATCCCCAGTGTTATACCCACTTCACTGACAGCGCTTAAGTGATCTTATTCCAACCTTAGTCACAAGCTGAAATCCTTGTGCACAAGCCTGTGGGTATGATCACAGAGCCTTTACAGCATCAGCGATCGCGGGCAACCAGTTTAATGCTTTCTCTTCCGGATCGTCTTCCAGCATGTCGATTTCTAAACGATCGGTCATTTGTGTCCCGCCTAATTCCTGTAAGCGTTTATCGCAATGTCGACCGGCTTCGCAGAAGGTGTCATAACAGGATTCACCAACCGCCACTACGGCATAGTTCAGTCCGGCTAAATCAGGGCTTTGAGGATCCTTTATTTCGTCGTAGAAATCGAGCATGGAGTCGGCATAATCGCCCGCACCATGGCTAGCGAGAAAAATTAACCAGGGTTGATCGCTGGGTAACTTCTCAAACTCCGGTTCGTAATGGAGCTCGGTTTCAATGCCCTGCTGATTTAACTTTTCGCTGACAGTATCGGCTAAAAATTCGGTATTTCCGGAAGTTGTACCCACTAAAAGATGTAAAACAGTCATAAAATTTCTAACTCATTTGCTACTATTAAAAACACGAGAATCATACAGGAGAACCCAAATGGTAAAAGCTCTGGTTAATGTATTAGTCGCTTTTAGTGTAGCAATAGTTTCAACGAATGTTTTTGCTGGCATTGAGTCACCCAAACAGGTGTCAGATAAGTTATGGGTGATGGGCACACCATCAAATGAGCAGTTGGCTGACTTTGCTGATGAAGGTGGTGAGGTTGTTATTAATCTGCTTTCACAAAAAGAAATGACCGACAGTGAGGAAGCCGCAGTGGTTACCCGTAATGGCATGGCGTATTACCATGTACCGGTTAACGGTGCAGACGGAGTGACACTTGAAAATGCTCGCATGGTGGACCGTATTTTACTGAAAAATAGCGATAAGAAGGCGATGGTGCATTGTGCTTCGAGTAATAGAGTCGGCGCTTTAATGGCTTTGCGAGCCGGTTGGTTAGATGGAATGCCGGTAGAAAAAGCGTTAGAAATTGGACGTGAACATGGCATGACGTCTCTGGAGGGTAAAGTGAAGTTGATGCTTTCAGAACAGTAAAATGAATTGCAAAGGTACTAGAGAATAGAAAAAGACCAGCTCAAATGAACTGGCCTTTTTTCAAGGTACCATCGTTATTTTAAGTGCTCTTTCAGTAATTCTGGTTGGCGTTCCGGCGTGAATATTTCAATCCAGTAGCCATCCGGGTCTTTAATAAAGGCAATACCCTTCATTTTCCCGTCGTTCGGGCGTTTTTGAAACTCTACGCCCATTTTATCGAAACGCTCACAGGCGGCATCGATATCCGGTACGGCGAAACCTATGTGACCAAAACCTTTGGGCTCTCCATTACCACTGTGGTAAGACACCGAGTCGTCGTTCTCGTCGCCCCAGTTATGAGTCAGTTCCAGCATGGCCGGTCGACCAAAGGTCTGTTCAATGCGCTTGTCTTTGTCGGTTGACCAGTCTTTACGTTGTTCAGGCGACATGGCAGCCATGAAATACAGCGTAAACTCCATTTCCGGGAAGTCGAAGCGCTTAACCAATGTCATGCCCAGAACTTCACTGTAAAATTTTAAGGTGCGCTCCGGGTCTTTAATGCGGAACATGGTCTGGTTAAATACAAAGTCGTGTGTTGCGGGGTCGTGTTGTTCAGACAAACCCTTGGCTTCATCAAAATGTCTGCTCATAATGTCATCCTTAGTCGGTTCATTGAGTAACTGTTGTTACACTGTGTATTGGGTTTAGCAGGAGAGAGTTCAAGTCGTGAGCTGGGCGGTTTATCTAATTAAATGTGCAGACAATACGTTCTATACCGGTGTCACAACGGACATTGAACGGCGTGTGAATGAGCATAATACGGACGATAAAAAAGGCGCTAAGTACACACGAGCTCGTCGTCCTGTGGTGCTTGTCTGGAGTGAGAAACACCCGAACCGAACTAAAGCATGCCAGCGTGAATATGAAATTAAACGTTGGCCGCGCGCTAAAAAGGTTGAGTTAGCCGGTGGAATTTAGTCGCTTCTGACCGGTTAAAAGGTGCCCGAGAATGGCGTTTTTGTCTTTCATTCCCAGTTTGTCGCTAATTTGGGTAAGCTTTATTACGCGATGGTAGAAACGTGCTTTACGCCGGTTGTACTGGCTTTCGGTGAGTTTTGTTTTGTTCAGTTGGTTAATTTCTTCGGTCAGAGTTTGCAGTAAGCTTAGATAACGCGCTTTTAAATTGGTTGGATAAATAAGCCGATAAGCAACTAACGAAAGAAGAGGGGCGGCCACTACAGCCAGAGCGATACTCGCAGAATGACTAAGGTGGAACGAATAACCGATAGAGGGCTGCATTAACAGTAGAAAGACCAGGTTGAAATCCATGCTGCCGTTCGCTGTTTTTTGATGTGACATAGGAAAACCCGCCAGCAAAATAACCGGCATTAAAGCAACCAGCATCCATAAAATGGAGCCCTGGTACTGCCAGACCGTTGCCTGTATAAGCACCGCTGTCAGCGCGCCGGCGCACTGCCCGAAAAACACATATCTCATGGTTAATGCCGGGTTGTCTGCGGTGGAAAACAGCGTCAACATAACCGATGCGCCCAGCATTAAATAAGCGAACTGAAATAATCCGGTATACCACCAGCTTGCGCCAATGAGCCCCATAATAACTAACGTTCGTATGGCGGCTTGGCGTGCACCCAACCAGTCGCGGTGCAAAATGGTTTTGCTGAGTAAGGTGGAAGTAGCAGTTTTGCCCGAATCACGAAAAGATAACCGGTCATTGGTTGCTTCAACGAATTCATTAAAGCGCTTTTTCAACGCGGTGTTTTTAATGGATTCCAGAGCAGTTTTGAGAGGTTCTACAATTTCGGAACGTTTAGCGGAAGCATTTAATTTATTTGACGCGTCGAGTAAGTAATCGCTTACTTTTTTGTTTTTTTCTGGCTCCTGAATATTCAGTTCAGCCAGAAATCCCAGTTGGCTGTTAATGACCAAGCGTAACGTTTTGGCCGATTCATGAGCACTGACAGAGCCGGTGCCGTGATCGAGTAGTTGAGCTTCGAGGGCCGCCAGTTTTGATAACTTATCGGCAAGGTTTAAATCGTTATTATCCGGTTCGGCGAAGTAACGACTAATATCGTGCAAGTTAGCTGCGGTTTGTCGGCGAAGTTGGTTAATTAAGCTTTGTTCCGCTCTTTTATAAGTAAAAGCCCAGCCAATAACGAGTGATGTCATAATGCCGACAAAAACCGTGAGTAGACGGTCAATTCCGAGGGGCATAAGTGCGTCAGGGTTTTGTGTTAGCAACACCACCATGGAAGCTGAATACCCGGCAAGTATGGTGCCGTAAGAAATAAGCCCGTGCAGTAAATTGCCCGTGTAGACACAAAGCGATACCCACAGAGTTAAGCCCGCCACCAGCCAAATGATTTCGCCACTGGCAGAAACAACCAGCACCATACCGAACATAGTCCCTAAAAGAGTGCCTAACGCCCGGTATGCGGCCTTTTCTATAAGAAGACCACGAGTTGGCTGGGAAACAGCCCAAACCGTCATAGCAGACCATTGAGGATGCTCTAAGCCCATAGCCCAGGCAATAATAAGAGATAAGCAGGCAGCAACGCCGGTTCGGAAGCCAAACCGCAGGCGAACATAGTCAAACCCCCATTGCGCTAACTTGTCTTTCACTGGTGCCCCTTAGTTGTACGACTAAGAAAAAGCTTTATTTACCGATACAAAACGAACCAAAAATCTGGCCAAGGAGGTCATCAGAAGTGAATTCGCCGGTAATTTCATTGAGGTGCTGCTGAGTTAGACGCAGTTCTTCGGCGAGTATTTCGCCGGCCATATTGGCTTCTAACTGTTCCTGACCTTGCAGTAAGTGGAGTTTCGCTTTTGCCAGGGCCTCTAAATGGCGGCGTCTTGCCATGAAACTGCCTTCGGAGGTTGCGCTGTAACCAACACAATGTTTTAGGTGCTCTCTAAGCAATTCAATGCCATGCCCGGTTTTGGCGGAGAGATGAATAACTGGAATGTTATTGTGTTCATCTATACCCGTGGGCTCTTCCGATAAATCGACTTTATTGCGAATAACGGTGTAGGGCATGTCCTCGGGTAATTGTGCGAAAAATTCTGGCCAAATATCGTCGGGATGAATGGCAGAGGTTTCCTGACTGTCGACCATAAACAGCACGCGGTCAGCCTGGCGTATTTCATCCCAGGCGCGTTCAATACCAATTTTCTCAACATGGTCAGGGCTTTCGCGTAAACCTGCGGTATCGATAATATGCAGCGGCATACCGTCTATTTGAATGTGCTCCCGCAGAACATCGCGAGTGGTTCCTGCTATTTCCGTTACAATAGCTGATTCACGACCCGCCAGCGCGTTAAGCAAGCTGGACTTACCCGCATTGGGGCGTCCGGCAATAACAATGCGCATGCCTTCGCGCATGAGCGTGCCTTGCTTGGCTTCCTGTTCTATGTGGAACAGCTGGTCGATAATTTCAGCTAAATCGCCGGATACTTTGCCATCGGAAAGAAAATCGATTTCTTCATCAGGAAAGTCGATAGCCGCTTCAACGTATATTCTCAGGTGAATAACGGCGTCTACCAACTGATCAATTTTATGAGAAAACTCACCTTTTAGGCTTTGTAAGGCGGCTTTTGCGGCCTGCTCTGAGTTGGTATCAATTAGGTCGGCAATGGCTTCTGCCTGGGTGAGATCGAGCTTGTCGTTTAAGAATGCTCGTTCGCTAAACTCACCGGGACGAGCAGGGCGAATACCGGGAATTTCCAGTATTGCTCGAATTATCATATCGATAATAACCGGCCCACCATGGCCTTGCAGTTCTAAGACATCTTCTCCGGTAAAGGAGTTTGGACCCAGGAAAAAGAGCGCTATGCCTTCGTCCAACAGTTGTTTCTGTAAATCGTAAAACGGCAGGTACTCTGCTTTACGAGGCTTGGGGCAGTGACCTAACAGCTTTTCTGCAACCTCTTTACAGGCTTTTCCGCTCACGCGAACAATACCAACACCGCCGCGTCCGGGAGGCGTTGCCTGAGCTACTATGGTGTCGTCAAAATCTGTTTCAGTTTGCATTTTTGCTGCTCCCAAAAGGACTAAAGCCCGGCATTAGCCGGGCCTTAATGCTGGACTACTTCTTGTTTCGAACGTTAATCCCTTTCTTTTCTAACCCACGGTAAATGATCAGCATTTGTGCAATGGTAATCAAGTTACTGACCAGCCAGTACAGTACCAGACCCGATGGGAACCACAGGAAGAATACGGTAAAGATAACCGGCATATACTGAAACAGTTTCTGTTGCATTGGGTCAGCCGTCGGTGTTGGCTGCAGTCGCTGCATTAAGAACATACTGGCACCCATTAAAATAGGCAGGATGTAGTATGGGTCTTTGGTTGACAGATCCTGTATCCAGAACACAAAAGCAGAATGGCGCAGCTCAACACTTTCCAATAGCACCCAGTATAGCGCCAGGAAGATTGGAAGCTGCAACAGCATAGGCAGACAGCCGCCCAGAGGATTTACTTTTTCCTCTTTGTAGAGCTTCATCATGGCGCCTGACATCTTCTGTCGGTCGTCACCATAACGTTCACGCAGAGCCGTCATTTTTGGCTGCAGCATGCGCATCTTAGCCATTGAAACGTATTGTGCCTTAGTTAGCGGGAACAATAGCGCTTTAACAATAACTGTGGTCAGGATAATAGCCAGACCCCAGTTAATAACGATGCTTTGTAAGAACTGCAGCAGTTTGAATATCGGTTGAGCTAACCACCATAGGAAACCATAGTCGACGGTTAAGTCCAGATACTCGACGACTTCAGCCATGGCGTCTTGGTCTTTTGGACCCAGAAATACTTGAGACTCAATCGTTTTGGAGCTGCCTGGCTGAATATCAGTCATTGGATAAATGACACCGATAATTGCCTGGCTGCCATTGGCTACTCGAGAATAAAGACGATTTTGCTGACCTTGTTTCGGCACCCAGGCTGACACGAAATAGTGCTCAAGCATTCCGACCCAACCAGTTTGCGAAGTAACGTTCAGCTTTTTGTCCTGCATGCTGTCGAAATCGTATTTTTCGAACTTGTCTTCATCGTAGGAATAAGCTGCACCAAAATAGGTAGGCATGATCATACTGCCACTTTCGCCTGAGTGTACGGAACGTTTTAATTGGCCGTAAAATTGAGTTTCAAGCGTTTTGCTGGTGTTATTTTCTACTTCGTACCGAACATCAACAGTGTATTTTCCTGGCGTGAAGGTAAATACTTTACGATAAACAGCGCCGTTCTCAGCCGTATAGGTTAAAGGAACTTCAATAACCTCGCTTGTAGACTCGTAGCTTTCTTGTTCGTAGTTATAAGAAGGGCGGCCGTCTTTGCCATCAATTCCGTCCGGGCCAATTAGGCCTGACTGAGCGACGTAAACGTTGTTTGAACTGTTTTGCAGAAGTTGAAAGCGTTCTTCAGAACCCTGAGTTTTCGCAAACTTGAGTAAGTGAGTCGAAACAACATCACCACCGCGGGTATCTATTTCAACATCTAACACGTCGGTGCGAACGCTAATTGTGGTTTCAGACCGCTGGTTCACAACCGGCTGGTCACTTTCCGGGACGTCTGCCGAAACGGCTGAACTGCCTGAGGGCACATCGCTGTTATCAGCGTTATTGCTCGATTGTGTTGAGGTAACGTTTTCAGGTGCTTTTGTTCCGGGTGCGGTTTCCACCATCCAATTCTGGTATAGGAAGAAAGACACCACTAAAAAGGCAATAAATAATATCGTGCGTGGCGAATTCATAGTGATTTCGTCTCTGTTGGCTGATTTAGTAAAGATTCGGATTCGCTGTTATTTTCTGGCTTGACGTCTTGCTTAGCAAGTGGAACCGGGTCATAGCCGCCCTCATGAGCTGGGTGACATTTACTGATTCGAACAGCAGCAAGGCCAATGCCACGGATTGTACCGTGTTTTTGTATGGCCTCACAGGCATAATGTGAGCAAGATGGATAAAAACGACAACGCGGGCCCAGCAGTGGACTAATAAACCACTGGTAAACCTTTATGAACGCGATTGGTATTGTTCGCAACGCTTTGCTAATTTTCGCCATAAATAATTCAACGTATCCCGTAATGCGGCGTTATCCTGCTCGACAATACCCTGCTTAGCAATAATTACAATGTCGAAAGCGGGAATTTTATGTTGGCTTAAACGGAAGGTTTCACGTATTTGTCGTTTTATGCGGTTTCGGTCAACGGCGCGCTTAGCTCGCTTTTTGCTGACGGTAACACCAATACGTGGATGTCCTAACTCATTGGGGGTTGCCAACATAGTGACATGAGCAGTAACGGCTTTTACAGGAGGGTTTGAGAATACAGTCTGGAAATGAGAGGGAGTTAACAGACGTAACTCCCTTCCGTATGAGATACTTTTATGCACTCAGTACTTTACGACCACGTGCACGGCGACGAGCCAGTACTTTGCGGCCATTTTTTGTTGCCATGCGAGCACGGAAACCGTGTGAACGCTTGCGTTTTAATACGCTTGGTTGAAATGTTCTTTTCATAACTAATATTCCATCGGTCAGTTTGCTATTTCCCACGCTGGCCGAATAAGTTGAAACCAAACGTGAACGGAATTTTTTAGAGCGCGGATCTTACCGATCTTTTCTCGTTGAGTCAATGACCAGAGGCTTTTTTAGGCAATAAATCCTAAAATAATATCATCCACAATCTGCTGAGATTATAACATTAATAATGTGGATAAAATAACAGTTATTCACTGTTTGCTGTGTTTTCGTGTTTTGCGGCATTGTCAGCTTTTAAGCAATTTATGCGCCAGTTATGGTTTGAATGGCTATTTTTTAACTCCTTTATTGACGCTGTTTTCAGGCAGTTTATGCTAGCGAATATTCGCTGAGTGAAGTACAATCTTTGGTTATGTTTATAAAGAAACGATCCAGGAGAAGAGTGTGAATAATTCGCTTTGGCAACAATGTGCAGAGCGACTGCAATCGGAGTTACCGTTACAGCAGTTCAACACGTGGATCAGACCCCTACAAGCCAAACTAAATGGCGAAACATTAACCTTGTTTGCTCCGAATATTTATTCGGTAGACTGGGTGCGTGATAAGTACCTGAAAACCATTAATACCTATTTAGAAGCTTTGTGTGATGACAAAGTGCCTAACGTGGTTTTAAAAGTTGGGGAAGCTTCACCAACACAACGAGATAGCGGCTCACCACAACGGGCGGCTGCAACCCGCAGAAAAACACCTAACTTTTCGTCAGCTAATACCGATGTGGAAGTTCCTTTTGAAAGCAATATTCACCCGGAATACACCTTTGATAACTTTGTAGAGGGTAAATCAAACCAGCTTGCACGGGCAGCGGCTATTCAGGTGGCTGAAAACCCGGGTGGCGTTTATAACCCACTGTTTGTTTATGGTGGTACCGGCTTAGGTAAAACTCACCTTTTGCATGCGGTTGGTAATGGCATTATGGCGCATAAAAAGGATGCCAAGGTGTTTTACATTCGGGCCGAACGCTTTGTTCAGGACATGGTGAACTCTATTCGTAACAGTTCAACCAACGAGTTTAAGCGTTACTATCGTTCGGTCGATGCGTTATTGATTGATGACATTCACTTCTTTGCTAATAAAAAAGGCTCGCAGGAAGAGTTTTTCCATACCTTTAATGCGTTGTTGGAAGGTAACCAGCAAATTATTATGACCAGCGATCTCTACCCCAAGGAAATAGACGGAGTAGAAGATCGGCTGAAGTCACGTTTTGGCTGGGGCCTTACCATTGCCATTGAGCCCCCGGAATTAGAAACGCGGGTGGCTATTTTAATGCGCAAAGCTGACGAACGTGGTTTGAATATGCCTCACGAAGTGGCTTTTTTCATTGCTAAACGTTTACGTTCAAACGTTCGTGAGCTAGAAGGGGCATTGAACCGGGTTGTCGCAAATGTGCAACTCACTGGCCGGCCTATAACTATTGATTTTGTACGTGAAGCTTTGCGTGACTTAATTGCCGCCCAGGAAAAATTAGTTACTATTGACAATATTCAGAAGACGGTAGCGGAATACTACAATATTAAGTTAGCCGATATTTTATCAAAACGCCGTAGCCGCTCTGTAGCGCGCCCTCGCCAGTTAGCGATGGCGTTAGCTAAGGAATTGACCAATCATAGCTTACCGGAGATAGGCGACGCATTCGGCGGTCGTGATCACACAACGGTTTTGCATGCTTGTCGGAAGATACAAGAATTAAAAGATGCGCAGCACGACATTAAAGAAGATTATCGAAATCTTATTCGCACATTGTCGTCATAAAAGTATGTCGTTATAAACAGGGGACTCAGTCATGAAATTTTCAATTAACCGCGATGCTTTTTTAAAGCCGCTGCAGGTTGTAAGTGGCGCTGTTGAACGGCGGCATACCTTACCAATATTGTCGAATTTGTTGCTTCAGGTCGATAATGGCCAGCTTAAACTAACCGGAACAGACCTTGAGGTTGAACTGGTTTCGGCTGTACCGCTCGAATCAGCTGATATGGATGCGGCCGTTACTGTACCAGCGAAAAAGTTGCTGGATATTGTGCGCAGTCTGCCTGAAGGCTCGACCATCGAGTTTACCTCGCAGGAAGACAGTGCCACGGTTAAGTCTGGTCGCAGTAAATTTAAATTGAGTACCTTATCTTCAGATGACTTTCCAAATATCGACGACTGGAAAAGCGATATCCACCTGGTAACTGAGCAGGCGGTATTAAAAGATTTAATGTTGAAAACGCATTTCTCCATGGCGAATCAGGACGTGCGTTATTATTTAAACGGCATGTTGTTCGAAACCGATAACGGCATGTTGCGTTCCGTAGCGACCGACGGCCACCGTTTAGCCATGAGCACTTGTGCTATTGATCAGCCAGGTTTGGCCCAACGCCAGGTTATTGTTCCGCGCAAAGGCGTGGTCGAGTTACTTAGGTTGTTAGGTGACGACGATCAGGAAGTGTCAGTGTCGATAGGAAACAACCATATTCGTGTTGAAACACCAGAGCTTGTTTTTACAAGTAAGCTGGTAGATGGTCGTTTCCCTGATTACCGTCGTGTCTTACCGAGCGGAGGAGACAAAGTTATTGTTGCCCATCGCGATGCGTTGCGGCAGTCCTTTGGGCGTGCATCCATTCTCTCTAATGAAAAGTTTCGCGGTGTGCGTTTGAACTTGAGTAGTGGTGAACTTTGCATTACGGCAACGAACCCCGAGCAGGAACAAGCGGAAGAAGTAATAGAAGTGGATTATCAAGGTGATGATCTGGAAATTGGCTTCAACGTTAGCTATTTGCTAGATGTCTTAAATAACATTGATGACGAACAAGTTTCTTTTACTCTGTCTGACTCAAATAGTAGTGCATTAATTGAACCTCAGCACGACGACTCTTGCTGTTACGTCATTATGCCGATGCGTTTGTAACCCTGCCTCGTAAATGTTCATTGAGACGTTGAATTTAAGCCACTTCCGAAATTTTTCAGAAGTGGCTTTATCTCCCAGCCCCAAAATTAATATCATAACCGGCGATAATGGTTCCGGAAAAACCAGTCTGCTTGAAGCTATCTATTTACTCGGTTTTGGTCGTTCTTTTCGGCCGGGTGGTTTTCGTCAGTTGATTAAAGAAGGGAACCCGGGCTTTACTGTATTTTGCCGTTCCCAAGATTACGCTATAGGTGTAAGACGCAGTACCGATGGTGAACAGTCGCTTAGGTTGAATGGTGCCAACGTTCAGCGCATGTCTGATGTTGCGCGTTTGGTACCGGTACAATTATTAACGCCTGAGTCCGTCGATATATTGTTGGAAGGTCCAGGACAGAGAAGACAGTTTATAGATTGGGGAGTGTTCCACGTGGAACACTCCTTTTATTCTGACTGGGTTGCGTACACTCAGCTCCTAAAACAAAGAAACAGTTTACTCAAGCAGCGCTCGCTTCCTGTAAGAGAAGATCGATATTGGAAAGAGCAGTTAGCCTATTATGGCGAGCGCATTAGTAAAAGTCGCGAAAAATACCTAGAAGAACTGAATGATTATATACAAGAACTAGCGAAATCTTTTCTCTCCGATGTTACAATGGAGGTTCGATTAAAATCGGGCTGGGATACTAGCCAAAGCTTATTTGACGCCTTAGAAAGCCATACAGAGAAAGATAAGAAATACGGCTTTACCTCAGTTGGGGCACATAAGGCAGATATAAAAGTGATAGCGGATGGGGTGGAAGTAAAACATCGCCTGTCTCGCGGGCAATTAAAGACCGCGATAACCGCTTTAAAGTTAGCGCAAGGGAAGCATTACCAAAAAATAAAAAGGCAACCCTGCATTTATTTAGTCGATGATTTAACGTCAGAGCTTGATTCAAAAAATCAGGCGTTACTCTGTCGTGAGTTAGAAAATCTAGACGCACAAGTGTTTATCACCGCAATTACTGGAAAGCAGTTGTCGGATAAATTTCAAAAATCACCCCGAATGTTCCACGTGGAACATGGGGTAATAAACGAATGATATCGAGATAATACTATGGAAGAAAATAATTACGGTTCATCGAGTATCAAGGTTCTGAAAGGGTTGGATGCGGTTCGCAAACGCCCAGGTATGTACATTGGTGACACGGATGATGGAACTGGTTTGCACCACATGGTTTTTGAAGTTGTCGATAACTCTATTGACGAGGCCTTAGCGGGTCACTGTTCAGAAATTATGGTTATCATCCACTCTGACGGTTCTGTTAGTGTGAAAGATGATGGTCGTGGAATTCCAGTTGATATACATGAAGAAGAAGGTGTTTCAGCTGCTCAGGTTATTATGACCGTATTGCACGCCGGCGGTAAGTTCGACGATAACTCTTATAAAGTATCCGGTGGTCTGCACGGGGTGGGTATCTCTGTTGTAAACGCGCTATCTGAAAAACTGCAGTTGACCATTCGTCGACAAGGCCAGGTTTACGAGCAGACTTATCATATGGGTGAGCCTGACAGCGATGTAAAACCTGTTGGCGATACCGAGACAACAGGTACAGAACTGCGTTTTTGGCCAAGCCACGAAACTTTTACCAATACTGAATTCCACTACGATATTCTGGCTAAGCGTTTGCGCGAACTGTCGTTCCTGAATTCAGGTGTTGGCATTCGGTTGCGCGATGAGCGTGACGACCGCGAAGATTTATTTAAATACGAAGGCGGTATTGCTGCCTTTGTTAATTATTTGAATAAGAATAAAACGCCAATTCACCAGAAAGCCTTTTACTTCACAATACAAAGAGAAGACGGTATTGGTGTTGAAGTCAGCATGCAGTGGAATGATTCATTCCAGGAAAACATCTATTGTTTTACCAACAACATTCCGCAGCGTGATGGTGGTACACACTTAGCCGGCTTCCGTGCTGCTTTGACGCGTACACTGAACACCTACATGGAGAAAGAGGGTTATAATAAAAAATCAAAAACCTCTGCAACGGGTGACGATGCGCGTGAAGGTCTGACCGCCATTATTTCTGTTAAAGTTCCTGATCCTAAGTTTTCGTCTCAAACAAAAGACAAGCTGGTTTCTTCAGAAGTGAAGTCGGCTGTTGAGCAGACAATGAACGAGCAGTTGGCGGACTATTTATTAGAAAACCCAGGCGAAGCGAAACTGATTATCAATAAAATTATTGATGCAGCAAGAGCTCGTGAAGCCGCTCGTAAAGCACGTGAAATGACACGCCGTAAAGGTGCTCTGGATATTGCAGGTTTACCCGGTAAATTGGCAGATTGTCAGGAAAAAGACCCGGCACTGTCTGAACTTTATATTGTGGAGGGTGACTCTGCAGGCGGCTCCGCTAAACAGGGTCGTAACCGTAAAAACCAGGCGATTTTGCCACTTAAAGGTAAAATTCTTAACGTAGAGAAAGCGCGGTTTGACAAAATGCTGTCTTCCGTCGAGGTTGGTACATTAATTACTGCTATGGGCTGTGGTATTGGCCGTGATGAGTACAACCCGGATAAAACACGTTATCACCGTATTATTATTATGACGGATGCGGACGTTGATGGATCACACATTCGAACTTTGTTGCTGACGTTCTTCTATCGTCAAATGCCTGAAATTATTGAGCGCGGATACATCTATATTGCTCAGCCCCCGCTTTACAAAGTGAAGAAGGGCAAGCAGGAAGTTTATATTAAAGATGACCCTGCATTGATCCGCTATCTAACCAGTTTGGCTCTGGATAATGCATCGCTGCACGTTAATGAAACTGCGCCAGGTATTTCTGGTGAGAAGCTCGAAACTTTGGTTAACGGCTATCAGATGGCGCAGGAAAATATTAAGCGTTTAAGTCGTCGTATGCCTGAGCGTTTCTTACAGCGTCTGTTCTATGCGCCTCGTTTAACGGATGATCGTTTGAAAGATAAAGATTACATGGAGAAGTGGGTTAAAACATTAAACGATGACCTAACTGCCCGTGAAATTAATTCGGCAACTTATACCGTTTCTTTGCATGAAGATACTGAACGCAAGATGTGGTTACCTTCGACGACGATTCGTCAACACGGTGTCGACACAGATTACCCGCTGAACTATGAATTCTTAATGTCTAAAGACTACGAACAAATAGTGACGCTTGGCGAAGAGATCGACTCTTTGGTTGAGCCGGGTGGCTATGTGCTTCGCGGTGAGAAGAAGCAGCCAGTTACACACTTCGTTGAAGCTGTGGAATGGCTTATTGGTGAATCCAAGCGAGGTTTATACGTTCAGCGTTATAAAGGTCTGGGCGAAATGAACCCTGACCAGCTGTGGGAAACTACGATGGACCCTGATACTCGCCGTATGCTTCAGGTAACTATTGAGGACGCTATTGGCGCAGATCAGCTGTTCACCACGTTAATGGGTGATGAAGTTGAACCGCGTAGAGCCTTTATTGAATCCAATGCTCTTAAGGTTGCCAATTTGGACGTCTAGGCTTAACAGCGATGTTAGCAACAGGCAACAAAAAAGCCGGCTCATGAAAATGAAGCCGGCTTTTTATTTATTAAAAATCAAAGCGTTAGTTACTGAAGCAAAGAAATATCCGCTATTTCCAAGAACAGCTGACGCAAGCGGAACAACAAGTTCAGGCGGTTAATACGGACTTTATCGTCATCGGCATTGACCATGACATGCTCAAAAAACGCATCCACAGGCTCTTTAAGCTCGGATAAATGCGTGAGGGCGTCATTGTATTTACCATCAGCAATAAGTGGCTTAACAGTGCCTTCTGTCTGTTTAACCAAACGATAAAGTGTTGTTTCAGACTCTTCCTGTAGAAGAGCTTCATCTACGTTACCGGATATCTCTTCGTCTGATTTTGCCAGGATATTACCCACCCGCTTATTGGCTGCGGCAAGGCTGGCAGCAGAATTCATAGACTTAAATGACTGAACCGCCTTTACTCTTTGGTCGAAGTCCGTTGGCTTAGACGGTGAACTGGCAAGTACCGACTGAATAACATCGACAGAGATGCCTTGATCCTGGTACCAGGGACGAAAACGACCGAGTAGAAATTCGAAAACATCGTTAGCTACGGTGCTATTCGATAGCTTGTCACCAAAACCTTCGACGGATGCCGCTAACAGTTCATGCAAGTCTAATGAAAGCTCTCGTTCTACCAGGGTACGTAATAAGCCAAGAGCGGCACGGCGCAGAGCGAATGGGTCACGGTCACCTTTAGGTACTTGACCAATACCGAATATACCGACCAGTGTGTCGAGTTTGTCAGCTAAAGCAACGGCACAAGCCTCTTTAGTTAAAGGCAGTTCGTCACCGGAAAAACGAGGCCAGTAGTGCTGTTCTATTGCTTCGGCTACTACCGGGCTTTCGCCGTCGTTTAACGCATAGTGTTTACCCATAACGCCCTGGGTTTCAGGGAACTCAGAAACCATATCGGAAACCAAATCGGCCTTGCACAGCAGACCGGCTCGTTCTGAGGCTTTTACGTCGGCAGTTAACTGGTTTGCAATTTTACCTGCTAATACCGATATACGACGAGCCTTATCGCCAATACTACCCAGTTGTTTTTGGAACAGAACAGAATCCAGTGCAGCAACTCGCGACTCTAAAGGGACTTTCTTATCGGACTCAAAGAAAAACTGTGCATCCGCCAGGCGAGGGCGAACGACTTTCTCGTTACCCTTAATGATTTGTTGAGGGTCACGGCTTTCAATATTGGTAATGAAAATAAACTGTGGCAGTAAGTTACCTTTGCCATCTTCCACCGGAAAGTAACGCTGGTCGTCTTTCATGGTAACGATAAGCGGCTCTTTTGGTACCGCGAGGAAGCCTTGATCGAAACTAGCTGTTAAAGCAACCGGCCATTCCACCAAGGCCGCAACTTCCTCAACTAACTCGTCATCCTGAATAACCTGGCCGCCGAGTTCTGAGGCAAGACGTGATACTTCCGACTGAATGGTTTCAATACGCTCTTCGAAGTTAGCGATCACTTTCGCTTCATGAAGCTTAGTTAGGTAGTTGTCGACATGGTCGAGCTCAAAACCTTGGGGCGAATGGAAGCGATGACCCTGGATAAAGCGGGCACTCTTCGTTTCCAGAATTTCAGCTTCAATAAGCTCGCTACCCAGCATAACAGTGAGTGTGTGCACAGGACGAATAAATTGCGCCGTGCTGTCGCCCCAACGCATCGGTTTTGGGATAGGTAGAGCTTTAATTGCTGCTTCTAAGATACCCTGAACTAAGTCAGCTAGTGTCTGGCCTTTTACTGTCGCCTTATGCAGCAGCCATTCGCCCTTGTCTGTTTTAAGCCGGTCAGCCTGCTCTACCGTAATGCCGTTTGAGCGTGCCCAGCCTTCGGCAGCTTTAGTTGGCTTACCGGTATCATCAAAGGCTACATTTACTGCTGGCCCGCGCTTCTCGACTTCTTTGTCCTGCTGTTCGGTTTCAACTTGTTTCACCAGCACGGCAAGTCGGCGAGGGGTTGCATACGCCTTGATGCTATCAAAACTCAGTTCGGCGCTTTTTAAGCCTGACTCAATACCCGACTTTAAGCTGTCACGCAGCGACTTTAAGGCTTTTGGAGGAAGCTCTTCAGTACCTAACTCAATCAATAAGTTTTCTTTTTGCACGCTCTGCTCTCCTTAGTTCGCTGCTGGTTTGTTTTTATCGTCGGCTAAAGGGAAGCCAAGAGCTTCGCGCGTCTGGTAATAGACTTCGGCAACGGCTTTTGCCATGGTTCTGACGCGAAGTATGTAGCGCTGTCTTTCGGTTACAGATATCGCGTGTCGGGCATCCAGTAAGTTAAAGGCGTGAGATGCCCGCATAACCTGCTCGTACGCGGGTAAAGCCAGAGACTTCTCTATTAACAGCTCACATTCTTTTTCGCAGTCGTCGAAGCGGCGGAACAGCACATCAACATCGGCGTATTCAAAGTTGTAAGTCGATTGCTCAACTTCGTTCTGATGGAAAACATCCCGATACAAGATTTTACCGCGCGGGCCGTCGGTCCAGACCAGGTCGTAGATGCTGTCCACGCCCTGAATGTACATAGCTAAACGCTCAAGGCCGTAGGTGATTTCTCCGGCCACGGGGCGACATTCGATACCGCCTACCTGCTGGAAATAAGTAAACTGAGTGACCTCCATACCGTTAAGCCAGACTTCCCAGCCCAGACCCCAGGCACCCAGAGTAGGCGATTCCCAGTTGTCTTCTACAAAGCGTATGTCGTGAGTTAGTGTGTCAAAGCCCAGCATTTCTAAAGACCCCAGATAAAGCTCCTGAATGTCCTTAGGCGATGGTTTCATAATGACCTGAAACTGATAATAGTGCTGCAGGCGGTTCGGGTTTTCACCATACCGGCCATCGGTCGGGCGGCGGCAGGGTTGCACATAGGCAAAACTGGCTGGCTCCGGACCTAATGAGCGCAGAAAGGTCATTGGATGAAAGGTACCCGCGCCCACTTCCATATCCAGTGGCTGAACCACGGCACAGCCTTGCTGAGCCCAGTAATCCTGAAGAGCAAGAATAAGCCCCTGAAAGGTTTTCACATCGTACGTCGACATACGCATTCTCTGCTTTGTTATTTGTGGTTGACCGAAGGTCGAGAAATATGCGTAGATTATACCCTCTGAATCGCCTTGGTTATAGGGGAAGGTATGACAAATAATCAGCCAGAACGGTGTTCCTGGTGTGAATCTACTGACGACTACCGTGCTTATCATGACAATGTGTGGGGGCGTCCGGTAAGCGACCCGATAGAACTTTTTGCCAAACTGTGTCTGGACGGGCAGCAGGCGGGGCTTAGCTGGTTAACCATTCTGCGTAAACAGGCCGGCTATGAGAAAGCCTTTTTAGGTTTTGACCCACAAGCTATCGTGGCAATGAGTGACGCTGATCGTGAATTGTTGTACAGCAACCGTGATATTATCCGTAGCAAGGCCAAAATTGATGCCATTTTTACTAACGCTGAAGCGTATTTAAGAATGGAAGAAAAGGGCGTCAAATTTGAGCGGTGGTTATGGGAGTTTGTAGGCGGCTCACCGATTATTAATGAGCACCAGGCGCAAAGTCAGATCCCAACAGAAACAGAAGCTTCCCAAAGCATGGCAAAAGCGTTAAAAAAGGAAGGCTTTAAGTTTGTCGGACCGACCATTTGCTATGCTTTTATGCAAGCAGTTGGTATGGTGAACGACCATGTTACTAGCTGTCATTGTTATCAGCCTGTTGCTGACCAAATGAAACAGTTTACGTTGTAAAATGAGCGAAGGAAGAATGATAGAAATTACTCTTGCGGATTACAGCAACCCCAAACACCGCAATGCCGTTATTGCTATGTTAGATGCTTATGCCAAAGACCCAATGGGTGGCGGTGAAGGCATATCAGATGAAGTTAAAGAAAGCCTCATAGATGAAATGGCAAAGCGAGGCCATGTGTTTTCTTTGCTGGCCTACGATGGTGACACTCCGGTTGGCGTTGCAAACTGTGTAGAAGGCTTTTCAACCTTCGCAGCAAAACCGTTAATGAATATTCATGACATAGCCGTCATTCCAGAGTACCGGGGACAGGGCGTTGCGCGTAAACTTCTTGAAGAAGTGAAAACACTTGCAGAGTTCCGCGGTTGCGTGAAGCTGACACTGGAAGTGCTTGAGAACAATGACCGGGCGAAAAAAGCCTATGAGAACTTCGGCTTTGCACCTTATGAATTAGGTGACGTAGGTCAGGCCGAGTTTTGGGAAATGTACTTGAATAAAGACAAAGCCTGACATCTAAGCATCAGGCTATTAATGAGATTTCCTAACCCAGTAGCGGTAGGGGATTTCTTCGGTTTCAGAACCAACCAATTCATGCTCCATAAACTCGCAAAAGCCCGGAATATCCCGGGTTGTTGCGGGATCATCCGCAAAAATCAGCAATACCTCTCCAACCGACATTTTGCGAATAGCCGCACGAACTAACATTACGGGCTCTGGGCATTTAAGGCCTAAGGTATCGAGTTCTTTGTCGCAGTCAATTTGAGTCATTATGTTCAAGTAGAGATTAATGGGGCAGCTGGGTAGTTTAACACTTTCGCGCTTAATAGGTGAGGGGGAGTGATGGATTGCGCCGCTGTTTGTTGGCGGGAAAGACTCAGAAACTGTCTGCAGCCATGGATGGCTGCAGTCAAGCCCCCAGGGATGGGTTCACGGCGTGTTTCTGAGTCTTTCCTGACAATAAAAAGGGGCGAGCCTTCGCTCCCCCCTTCCTCTGAGCAGTTAAAGTGTTAAACCGCCCTAATTTTTCTGTTTCTTTTAAACGCGTTCGAAGACAGTAGCAATACCCTGGCCAAGGCCAATGCACATGGTTGCTAAGCCAAGCTTCGCGTCTTTCTCTTCCATTAAGTTGATTAGCGTGGTTGAGATACGAGCGCCAGAACAGCCTAATGGGTGACCTAAAGCGATAGCACCGCCGTTCAGGTTCACTTTTTCTTCCATCTTGTCGAACAGTTTTAAACCTTTAAGTACAGGCAGCGACTGTGCGGCAAAGGCTTCGTTCAGTTCAACAACGTCGATGTCATCAATAGACACACCAGCACGCTTCAGCGCTTTTTCTGTTGCCGGAACCGGTCCGTAACCCATAATGGATGGATCGCAGCCTGCAACGGCCATTGAACGGATTTTAACGCGTGGCGTCAGACCCAGTTCTTTGGCTTTGTCAGCAGACATAACCAACATGGCTGCGGCGCCGTCTGACAAGGCTGACGAGGTACCAGCGGTTACCGTACCGTTAGCAGGGTCAAACACTGGGCGAAGCTGTGACAAGCCTTCAGCAGTGGTTTCTGGGCGAATCACTTCGTCTTCAGTAACACGTACCAGTTCGCCGTCGGCGTTGTGGCCATTCATTGCGTAAATCTCTTTAGCAAAGCGGCCTTCAACCGTCGCCTCGTGCGCTTTTCTGTGAGAGCGTGCACCAAATTCGTCTTGTTGTTCGCGGGTAATACCGAACTTACGAGATAACAGTTCAGCGGTCATACCCATGCTGCCAGAGGCTTTCGCTACAGACTTGTTCATGCCCGGGTGAAAGTCAATTCCGTGAGTCATTGGTACGTGACCCATGTGCTCAACACCTCCAGCCATAAAGATATCGCCGTCGCCGTTCATAATAGCGCGCGTAGCGTCGTGCAATGCCTGCATTGAAGAGCCACACAAACGGTTAACCGTTACACCGGCCACTTTATGCGGAATACCGGCTATTAATGCTGAATTACGCGCAATGTTAAAACCTTGCTCTAAGGTTTGTTGTACACAACCCCAGTAAATGTCTTCCAGCTCTTCCGGGTCAACTTCCGGGTTACGCTCAAGTAAGCCCTTCATCAGCGCAGCTGAGAGGTCTTCGGCACGAGTATGGCGGAAAACACCATTTTTTGAACGCCCCATTGGCGTACGAATACAATCTACTATGACGATGTCTTTCATTTTAATAACCTCCTCAAGCCTTACTTCGCGCTGGTTGTGTCAAAGTAAGATTTACCGGCTTTAGCCATTTCGCGCATGCCGTCGGTAACCTGATAAATTTCACCCAGGTGCGCGTACTTGTCTGCCAGTTGAATAAAGTTGTCCATGCCAAGCGTTTCCAGATAACGGAAAGGGCCGCCGCGGAATGGAGGGAAGCCTAAGCCATAAAGCAGCGCCATGTCTGCTTCGGCAGCAGAGCCAACAATGTCTTCTTCCAGACAGCGAACCACTTCGTTCACCATAGGGATCATGCAGCGCGCAATGACTTCATCAGCATCCAGTTTCTTGCCTTGCTCACAGCCTAATAGCTCGTAAGTGGCAGGATCCGCTTCTTTGGTTGGCTTTCCTTTTTTGTCGGTGCCGTAAACATAGAAGCCTTTGCCGTTTTTCTGACCGTAACGCTCAGCAGCTGCCAGTTTAGCAATGGCGCTGGACTCGTCGCGTTTCATGCGGGTCGGGAAGCCTGCTTCCATAACAACGGTACAATGGTCAGCGGTATCAATACCAACAACATCGCTTAAGTACGCAGGACCCATTGGCCAACCGAATTGCTTCTCCATAACCTTGTCGATGCCGACGAAATCAACGCCTTCATCAACCATGCCAGCAAAGCCTGCCAGGTAAGGGAATAATACGCGGTTTACTAAGAAGCCCGGGCAGTCGTTAACAACGATAGGAGTTTTGCCCAGCTTAAGTGCATAAGCGACTACCGCATTAACAGTGTCATCTGAGGTTTTCTCGCCACGGATAATTTCAACCAATGGCATTTTGTGTACCGGGTTGAAAAAGTGCATTCCGCAGAATTTCTCAGGGCGCTTCAGGTTCTTAGCCAGTTCAGTAATAGAAATGGTCGAGGTATTTGAAGTCAAAATGGCATCATCGCCAATTACGCCTTCAATTTCAGCCAGCACCGAGCCTTTAACTTTCGGGTTTTCGACAACGGCTTCTACGACAATATCGACGTCTTTGACTGCGTCATTCAGCAACGTAGGCGTAATAGAAGACAAGATTTTAATCATCTTCTCGTTGTTTACCTTACCGCGCTCAACACCTTTTTTCAGGATCTTGCCGGCTTCTTTCATGCCTAAGTCTAAAGCGTCTTGCTTAATGTCTTTCATAACAGCCGGTACGCCTTTAAGCGCTGACTGGTAAGCGATACCGCCGCCCATAATGCCGGCACCTAAAACACCTGCTGTCTTAATTTCTTTGGTTGCTGCTTTAGCGTATTTTTTCGACTTACTTTTAACTGCCTGATCCGCCAGGAAGATACCAACTTGAGCCTGACAAGCCTCGGTTTGGGTGAGGTCGAAAAACGCGTTGTTTTCAGCTGTTAGCGCGCCTTCACGATGCTCGCGGGCACCGTTTTCAATGGCTTCTAAGGCTTTGTGCGGTGCCGGATAGTGCTTACCGGCCTTCGCTGCAATCATGCCTTTGGCGGTAACCAGCGTCATCATCAGCTCGGTGTCGTTAGCTTTCAGCGGCTCTAACTTAGGCTGGCGCTTGGCTTTCCAGTCCTGCTGGCCGGCTGCTGCGGCTTTAGCTAAGTTGAGTGCGGCTTTAGTCAGGTTTTCCGGTTCAACAACCGCATCCACAGCACCAACTTTCAGCGCATCAAGGGCTTTGTTGTTTTTACCTGTGGTTATCCACTCAAGCGCGTTGTCCGGACCAATCACGCGAGGTAAACGCATGGTGCCGCCAAAGCCCGGGATAAGACCCAGTTTAACTTCTGGCAGGCCGATAGTTGCTGTGGTGTCCGCAACACGGTAGTCACAGGCTAACAATGCTTCACAACCGCCGCCCAGTGCGAATCCGGTTACGGCTCCAACGGTTGGAACTGGCAGGTCTTCTAATTGATCAAACACGCGTGAGGCTTTTGCCACCCAGCTGCGGGTTTTTTCCTGATCAGAGAATAGCGTCAGGAACTCGGTAATGTCAGCGCCGACAATAAAGGTCGACTTGCTGCTGGTAACAATAACGCCACGTAAATCGTCAGTGTTCTGTAATTTTGTCAGTGCTTCACTGAATTCTTCTAATGTAGCCTGGTCGAATTTATTAACCGAGCCTTTCGCATCAAATTGTAATTCTGCGAAACCTGGTTCGATAAAATCGACCCGAATGCTTTCACCTTGATAGATCATCTTGGGTCTCCCACGACTTCCATTAATTTGTTGCTATAAAGAAACTGATTCTGCTATAGCTTTGGGTTAAGGTAGACAGAGTTTGGCGCGAATACGCCAATTTTTCAACGGTTATTTAAACATGCGTTTGAATCAATGAAAAAGCAGTCGTTTATCATACGTTACAGTGCGCCATTGTTTTTCGTGTTGTTCCTGCTAAGCAGTGGTGCGGTTCAGTCTGAACCTGTTGATACAAAACAACGGGAGCAGCAGCGTGAGCTATTCAAAAAAGCGGAGTACGCGGCTAAACGTGGCCGCTTGGGCGAATACCGGCTATTACTTGAAAAGCTGGAGGGTTATCCTTTAGTGCCGTATCTGGAATTGGCCCGGCTGGAGCAAGTTGGATATCTGGCCAATGAAGACCGCGTGCTGGATTTTCTCGAAAAGTATGAAAAGACTCCCCTCGACTGGCAATTAAGACAACCCTGGCTTACCTATCTGGCGGGACAAAATGAATATTCACGCTTTATTCGGGATTTCCGGCATCCGGGAACCCTAACTCATCGTTGTCAATTTATAGAGTCTCAACGTAAAACGGGTTTGGGGGACGGGCCTTTTAGGCGGCAGGTGGATGCTATCTGGAAGCATGGATTTTCGCTTCCGTCGGCTTGTGACCCTATTTTGGACGAATGGACGAAGTTGGGTGGGCGCACCGAAGAAAAAGTGTGGGAACGATTGGAATTGGCTGCTGAGCACGGTAACCCGACTCTGCTCCCGTATTTAACCGACTTATTACCTGAGTTACAGCAGTATCTTGGGGAGTTTTATCATAAAGTGAGGTACTCACCGGCTGCCATTGAAGACGGCTCCTGGTACAAAGGGCGCTACCCTGGAAAAGAGGCACAAATAGTTACCTATGCTTTAACCAAGCTGGTTTGGCGTGATGAAAACATTGCTCTGCGAAGCTATAAAAAGCTGAGTTCACAACTGCCCTTTACCGAACAGCAAGAGGGCCGCATCGCCGAAGAATTTGCTGTTGCGTTAAGCTTAAACTCTCATCCCGAAGCTCGTGTCTGGCATGATCGCGTTCCGGTAACCGCGCTAAATGAACGGGTTTTACAGTGGCGTTTGGCTATTTATCTTAAGGACAAAGATTACGAAGGCCTTAGAGACGCGATTCAAAGCTTGCCGGTTGCCATTCGGCAGGGTAACCAATGGCGTTACTGGCTGGCTCGCTCCCAGGAGGTAACCGGTAATGCTTTGGCCGCACAAGAGCTGTATGAAGATTTAGCCGATGAGCGCCATTACTACGGGTTTCTGGCGGCCGCGCGGTTGCAAAAGCCGGTGAGTCTTGAGCAGGAGAAACTTGAAGTCAGTGTTGTTCAGCTTGAGCAAATTCGTAATCATCCTAGCGTGCAACGTGCATACGAATTGATTCAACTGGAGCGTTGGGTCGACGCCCGACGCGAATGGAACCATTTATTAACGCAGCTTGATGGCGAGGAACAAAAGGTTGCGGCATATCTGGCGAGCGAATGGGGATGGCACGATCAGGCAATATGGACACTTGCGCAAATAGGGCACTTTGACGCTGTGGGGATTCGTTTCCCTTTAGCTTACAAAGACATACTAGGGCGAGCGTCACAGGCTGCCGGAATTGATGAAAACTGGGCTTTAGCTATTACGCGCCGGGAAAGTAACTTTCGGCACGACGCGTATTCAAGTGCTGGTGCAAGGGGACTAATGCAGATTCTGCCTGGTACTGCAAAGCAACTGGATACTAAGAATAATAGCTGGCGGCGGTTGAATGACCCTGCCGTCAATGTGCGCCTGGGCACGGACTATTTAAGTCGACTGAAACACCGCTTTGAGAATAATTGGTTATTAGCTACGGCAAGCTATAATGCAGGCTACTATCGAGTTAAAGAGTGGTTACCTGACGAGCCTGTTGCTGCCGATGTGTGGGTCGAAACCATTCCGTACCATGAAACCAGAGATTATGTAAAAGCAGTATTGAGTTATCAGCAAATTTATAGGATGTTGGGTGGTAACGAGGATAATTTGTTTGAGCAAGTTGTTGATATGACAATTGTTGATACTGAATAAGGCGATCCAATATGACTGCGACAGCAGATTTGTGGCCGTTGTTTCCTGACCATATAAAGCAGCTTCAGACTCGTGCTGAACGACTTTTTAAACGAGAAAATTTAGATTTAGTTGCCATTCATTCGGGCCAGCAAAAACGTTGGTTTTTGGATGATATGAACTATCCGTTTCGTGCGAACCCTCACTTTAAGGCTTGGTGTCCGGAAACTCAGTTGGCTAATGCCTGGGTTATTTTAAAGCCGAACACCCGGCCAACCTTAGTTCTATTAAGTTCTCCAGATTTTTGGCACACGACAGCAAGCCTCGAGGGAGCTCCTTGGTTAGAAGAGTTCCACGTGGAACACATCAGCTCGCCAGAGGCCATTGAAAAACTACTTCCTTACGATAAGAAAAGCGCGGCTTACCTTGGTGAACATATTGAGGTTGCCAAGGCTCTGGGTTTTGAGAATATAAACCCAGATCCTGTTCTTCACTTTTTTCATTATCATCGCTTGTTTAAAACCGACTATGAAATTGCCTGTTTGACCCAGGCAAACCATATTGCGGCTGAAGGCCATATTGCGGCCGCTGACGCCTTTTTTAACGGTGAGTCGGAGTTTGATTGTCTGCTGAAATATATGGCGGCTACTCGGCAAGGGCAGAACGAAGTGCCTTATAATCACATTATTGGACAAAATGAAAACGCCAGTGTTTTGCATCACTGGATGCCTGATAAAAAAGTTTCAGGCTCGCTTAAGTCGATGTTGGTTGATGCGGGTGCTGAGGTTTGTGGTTATGCCGCCGACATTAGCCGTACCTGGTCTAAACAACATAATGAATACGAAGAGCTGATAGCTGCACTTGACCAAATTACATTGGCTTTAATTGATAAAATGAAGCCGGGCGTTGAATTCCCGGCGCTGCACCAGTTGGCTCATGAACAAATTGCTAATGTGCTTTTTGCTTTTGGTTTTGTCAGTTGCAGTCCTGAACAAATGATTGAAGACGGAATAACCACGGTGTTTCTTCCGCATGGCTTAGGGCACCCCTTGGGCTTGCAGGTACACGACGTTGGTGCTGCGCAGGCTGATGAAAGAGGCACGCCGATAGCGCCACCTAGTGGGCACCTTACGCTAAAAACCACTCGTACCGTAGAGCCCCGACAGGTTTATACCATTGAACCCGGAATCTACTTTATTGAGCCTTTGCTGCAGAAATTAGCGAATTCACGCAATAAGCATTTAATTAACTGGCGCAGAGTGGATGAGTTTAAACCCTTTGGTGGAGTGCGAATCGAGGATAATATTGTGGTTTACCGCGAGCGAAATGATAACCTTACACGCCAAACTGCATTAGATGCTTACGTGAAAAAGGTTACCCGTCTTGCATGATCAGGATTACGACATTCCGGCTTCGGAAACGGAAGTCGAAATAGAAGTTAAAGGCAGCCGCTTTATTGCGTGCCTGGCACATACAGCAAACGTCGACAGCGCATCAGAGTTTCTGGCCGTGATAAAAAGGCGCTGGCCTAAGGCCTCTCACTATTGCTCTGCGTCGCTTTTTTCAGCACCTAATAACAGCCAGAGTATGGTTTACAGCGACGACGGAGAACCCTCGGGAACAGCGGGGCGACCTATGCTTATGGCGCTACAAAATAGCGGCGTCGGCGAGGTTACCGCTATAGTCGTGCGATATTTTGGTGGGGTGAAATTGGGAACGGGCGGACTTCAGCGAGCCTATACCGACGCGACAGTCGCCGCATTAGCTGAGCTTGAAAAAGAGCAAAGGGTTTTTAAACAACGCTTTCAGTTAAATTTTGCTTATACCGACCAGGGCGATGTTGAACCGCTTTTGCTTGAGGCCAATGCTGAAACGGAATCTTCGGAGTACGAGGAAAGTGTGCGGCTTAAGGTGTTGCTACGCCCCGTGAATGTTGGGGCGCTGCAGAAGAAGCTACAAGCTGCCACCCGTGGCCGGGTGCAGTTAAAAGAACTGGACTAAAAGAACATAGCACTTGGCTGGAAGACTTTTTCAACCTGATCAATGTACTTTTTATCCAGCAAGAAAAGAATCACGTGGTCGTCGGAGTGAATAATGGTTTCACTGTGCGCCATAAGCACTTCTTGTCCCCGGACAACCGCACCAATGGTGGTTCCCGGCGGAAGCTTGATATCTTTAATGGCTTTACCCACCACTCGGGACGTGTCTTCATCACCATGTGCAATTGCCTCAATAGCTTCGGCGGCACCTTTTCGTAGTGAGTAAACGTTAACAATATCGCCACGGCGTACGTGAGTTAGTAGAGCTGAAACAGTCGCACGTTGCGGTGAAATGGCAATATCAATTTCGCCTCCCTGCACCAAGTCAACATAGGCGCTACGCTGAATGAGCACCATAGTTTTACGGGCGCCCATACGTTTAGCCAGCATGGCTGACATAATGTTCGCTTCGTCGTCGTTGGTAACCGCAATAAATACGTCGATATCTTCAACGTGCTCTTCTTCCAGCAACTTTTGGTCGGACGCGTCACCGCGGAAAATTAAGGTATGCTCAAGGCTTTGCGAAAGCTCTTCCGCGCGGGTTTCTGAACGCTCTATTAGCTTAACCCGGTGATCAACTTCCAGTTGTTTCGCCAGGCCGGCACCAATGTTCCCGCCACCAACAATCATTATTCTGCGGTATTTGTCTTCCAGCTTTTGCAGTTCCTGCATTACGGTACTAATGTGGCGGGTGTCGGCAATGAAGAAAACTTCATCATCGGCTTCGATGATTGTGGTTCCGGTAGGGCGTATAGGCTTACCCTGACGATAAATAGCCGCAACCCGGGTGTCGATATTGGGAATATGTTCCCGCAGTGTTGAGATAGCATGGCCAACAAGCTTCCCGCCGTAGTATGCCTTTACCGCGACCAGGCTGGCTCGTCCGTTGGCGAACTCCATCACTTGCAGTGCGCCGGGGTAATCAATAAGTCGGCGAATATAGCTGGTTACCAGTTGTTCCGGTGAAATAATGTGGTCAACTGGGGCATCCTGATTATGAAAAAGCTGGTCTTTATAGCGGATGTATTCTTCAGAGCGAATTCTGGCTATTTTCTTTGGCGTATTAAATATCGAGTAAGCAACCTGACAGGCAATCATATTAGTTTCGTCGCTGCTGGTTACTGCAATAAGCAAGTCGGCATCGTCGGCACCCGCGCGACGTAAAACATCAGGGTGCGCTCCGTTACCAACGACGACCCGCAGGTCATACTTATCCTGCAAATCGTCCAGTAAATCGTTATCAGTATCAACTATGGTAATATCGTTGCGTTCGCCAACCAGGTTTTCCGCTAATGTGCCGCCAACCTGGCCAACACCGAGTATGATAATTTTCATTCGACTTTTTTCAATCTCGCGTAAAAGAAACCATCCCCGTTATGTTCGCCCGGGAGCAGTTGCAGAGTTTTCTGCTTTTCATTAATAGGTATCAGACTAGCACCCGATTGCTGTTTTAGAAAAGACTCAATTTGAGTTTGGTTTTCCTGGCTTAAAATCGAGCAGGTTGCGTAAAGCAGTTCTCCGCCGTTTTTAAGTAGAGGCCAAAGCGAATTTAGTATCTGGCTTTGCAATTGCGCGAGCTCATTAATGTCCTCTGCGCGACGCAGCCATTTAATATCAGGATGGCGGCGTATCACGCCTGTAGCGGAGCAGGGGGCATCCAAAAGTATGCGATCAAATTGCTCGCCGTCCCACCAGTCATCAGTTGAAGCAACATCGGCGCAATGAACTACGGCACTTAAACCGGCGCGCTCCAGATTTTCGTCCACTCGCTCAAGACGTTTAGCATCGATATCAATGGCCTGAACCGGTTGTTCAAAGTCGTTTCGCTCAAGCAGGTGCAATAGCTTGCCTCCCGGAGCGGCGCAACAATCGAGTACGCGGTGGGAAGCCTTTACGTTCAGGTAATCCGCAGCTAGCTGGGCCGAACGGTCCTGTACCGATGCGTGGCCCCGGTCAAACCCCGGAAGCCGTTCAACCGGAACAGGCGAATGCAGACGAATCGCATCGCCAGCCAGAGTATCGCCTTCGGCGGCAATACCGCTGTCTTCCAGTTGTCTTAAATAGTCATCGCGATTGAAAAAACGACGATTCACACGTAACCACATGGGCGGGTGTGCGTTGTTCTCTAAAAGAATGTCGCTGGCTTGTTGTGGGTGGTCTGCCTGAATCGCATCAAACAACCAGCGCGGATGATTTTGCATCGCGTCTACAGGTAGCTCGCGCTGCTGTGACTCATTTGCCGCAGGCGCTTCGCGCAGTAATTGACGCAGTATACCGTTTACCAGACCTTTGTGATTACGTTTGCCCAGAATACGCGCGGCTTCTACTGTGGCGCTAACGGCAGCGTGGTCTTTAATACGAAGACAATAAAGCTGATAGGCACCTACCAGTAGTAAGTAGTGCAATACTTTAAGCTTACCTTTAAGTGGCTTATCCAGTTTAACCCCAACCATTTTGTTAAGGCTGGGCAGAACTCTTAAAACACCGTAGCTAATTGCACTGGCAAGACGTTTATCTGCGTCAGAGAGTTTACCGGTGGCGTGGGGTAAAGCCGCGGAAAGCGACTCGCCTTTCTCTAATACATGAAAGAGAGCGGTTGCAGCGGCGGCCCGGCTAGTTGCTCCCTGACCAGCGTTTTCTGAATTTTTCTGCCGGCTCATTGTAATTCCAGTCCCGGGCTAAAGACATTACTGTAGCCGTTTACTAAGGTACTGGCTGGCTGAGCCTTTTTGCCCGGCATCTGCGCCTGAGTGATACGTAAAATACCGTCCCCGGTTACCACGTCGATGCCTTCGTGTGTACCATTAATAATCGTTCCCGGACCTTTATTGCTTGCGCCCTGAATAAGTTCAGCTGCGTGAATTTTGAGTGTGTTCTGTCCGGCTTTTAAATTCTCTGACTGGCACCAGCTCATTGGCCAGGGGTTAAACGCTCGTACGCAGCGTTCGATAAAGGCCGCCGGTTGGGTCCAGTCTATTTTACCTTCCTGCTTGGTTAGCTTTTTCGCATAAGTGGCATTGGCGTCACTTTGCGGCTTAGCCTGGCTCTGATAGCCGTCGAGATCTTTCAATACTTTAATTAACGCCTCAGGCCCCAGACTTTCAAGCTTGTGATAAAGCGAAGCCGAGGTTTCGTCCGGACTGATAGCGCAGCGTTCTTCGTGCAGCACCGGACCGGTATCCAGGCCGGCTTCCATTTGCATAATGCAGACACCGGATTCTAAATCGCCAGCCCATATCGCGCGTTGAATTGGAGCGGCACCTCGCCAGCGGGGCAACAAAGAACCGTGTACGTTCAGGCAGCCTTTTGCGGGAATATACAATACCGCCTGCGGAAGCAGTAAGCCATAAGCCACCACTACCATGACGTCAGGTTTTAGCTCGGTTAGTGCAGCCTGATCCTCATCCGACTTTAAAGACTCGGGCTGATAAACAGGAAGCTGGTGCTCAAGCGCAAGCTTCTTAACCGCACTGGGTTGTGGCTTTTTGCCTCGCCCTGCAGGCCTGTCGGGCTGTGTATAAACACCCACTACCTGATGAGATTCATCAAGCAATTGTTGTAAGTGTTGTGCTGCAAAGTCCGGAGTACCGGCAAAGACAATTCGCATTATTGTGCTTCCGCCGCTTGCTTCTCAGCTAAACGTTGCTCTTTCTCTAGTTTTTTGCGAATACGTTCGCGCTTCAGCGGCGATAGATAATCAACAAAGAGTTTACCGTCTAAGTGGTCTATTTCATGCTGAATACAAATGGCCAGTAGCCCTTCAGCGGAACGGCTGAAACGCTCGCCGTTTTTATCCAGTGCAGTAACGGTAATTCTCTCAGCGCGTTCAACTTTGGCGTAAACGCCGGGAAACGACAGACAGCCTTCATCGTTCTTAAAGTGGCCTTCTGCTTCGGTAATTTCCGGGTTAATGAACACCAGCGGTTCGTTTTGATCTTCGCTGCAATCAGAAACAAACAGCCGTCTGTGCACGTCAACCTGAGTTGCCGCAAGGCCTACGCCTTGTTCTTCGTACATGGTTTCAAACATATCGTCGATAACCGAGCGGATATTGTCATCTACCTTTTCAATCTTTTGTGCGACTTTGCGCAAACGTTCGTCCGGATATTGCAGAACCGTCATTTTTGCCATTAGAACCTCCAATTCTTCATCTACCCTTAGTTTACCTTAAATTGGTAGGTCAAGGACAGTCTGTGAACACACAGGAACTATGTGTATTAATGGGGATGACACGCGCATCAAACAAGGTACAGAAAGCTGCTCGGGAATGTACCGGCTGGGAGGCCATTTTTGAACGATGGGGGCAATCGCTAAAACCGGTCGAGGCGCGTTGGTTAAATGCAGCTGAAAATTGGTGTCGTAGTGACTATCAGGGCGTTATTTCTTACTTTAGTGAAGATTACCCAACTGCGTTAAAAGCCATAGCTAATCCGCCCTGGTTACTTTATTACCGGGGCCGTAAAGAGCTGCTACAGGGTGTTAGTGTGGCTATTGTTGGCAGCCGCAAAGCCACTCACAGTGGTTTACAAATTGCTGACTGGTTTAGCGAGCGCTTAGTGGCGGCGGGTGTTGTGGTGGTTAGTGGTCTGGCTATGGGCATTGACGCTCAAGCACATAAAACTGCAGCCGAAAAAGGAAAAACCATAGCGGTTTTAGGTACTGGTATCAATCAGTATTACCCAAGAAGAAACAAAGCCTTACAGGACTTTATTGCACATCAGGGGCTGCTGATTTCCGAATTTCCGCCCGGGCAAACCGCGCGAATCGATCATTTTCCCCGCCGTAACCGTATTATTAGTGGTATCAGTCAGGCCGTGGTGGTGGTTGAAGCGGCGCGCAAAAGCGGTTCGCTTTCAACGGCAATACACGCTTTGAACGAAGGGCGTGAAGTTGGAGCTGTTCCGGGATCGGTGTTGTTGCCTGAGCATCAGGGCTGCCACTGGTTAATTCAACAGGGCGCTAAGTTAATTAATACGCCGCAGGACATTCTTGACTGGTTCTCGGTTGACGATACTGAGGTTGCCATAGAAGGTGATACCGAATGTCGCGATGAAAGCTTGGCAAACAATCGATTGTTCGCTAGTCTGAGTTCAGAGCCACGAACAATTGATGACATGGTACAATTGTCCGGACTCGAGGTTGCTGAAGTCATGGAGAAAGTAGTGTTACTCGAATTAGAAGGGCTAGTGGCAGCCGTACCAGGCGGTTATATCAAAGTGGGGAGGCGCTAAAGTATGTTTGATATCCTCATGTACTTGTTTGAAAACTACATTCATTCGGAAATGGAAGTTGTAGTTGATCACGATGAGTTAACCAATGAACTTACCCGGGCTGGTTTCCGTCATCAGGAAATCCAGAAGGCTTTGGCGTGGTTAGAACGCCTGGCCGATTTGCAGCAAATGGAAACCAAGTCTTATCTGGATGTTGCTCCGCAGCAGTCTACCCGTATTTATACCGCGGCAGAGATGACTCGTTTGGACAGCCAGAGCCGGGGTTTTCTGATGTACCTGGAAAACCTGGGTGTGCTTGATTTTGCTACACGAGAAGTAGTCATTGACCGTGTGATGGAACTGGAAACGCCGAACTTTACTCTGGATGACCTGAAATGGGTTGTACTTATGGTGCTGTTTAATGTTCCGGGCCAAGAAGCTGCGTACGACCAAATGGAAGGTTTGCTGTTTGAGGAAGCTGAAGGACCCCTGCATTAATGTCATCAGATGAGCGCTGCCCCCGTTGTGAGCGACCACTGGTTATTAAACATGTTGGGCATAACAGCTTTTTAGGCTGTACCGGTTACCCGGACTGCGATTATAAGCGAGGCCTTCGGGAGCAATCTGAAATTGAGCCCGAAGATCTCGGCGTTCCCTGTCCTGAGTGTGGCCAGGAACTGCAGTTAAAGAGTGGTCGTTATGGCTTATTTGTTGGCTGTAGCGGTTTTCCTGAATGCGAGTTCGTTACTGAACCTAACGTTGAGGAAGAAGAGACGATTCGCTGCCCGGAATGCGGCAAAGGCCAGTTACACCAAAAAACATCGCGGCGCGGTACCGTATTCTACGCTTGCGACCAATACCCGAAATGTGAATTTACCGTTAATCAGCCTCCGGTCGATGAAACCTGTCCCAAATGCCGGTACCCACTGCTGGTGAAAAAGAAAACCGCCGCCGGAATTCGCAAAGTCTGCCCGCAAAAGCAATGCGACTATAAGTCGGACGCGTTATAATCCGACTCATTGAGTTGAGGAGTGATTATGGCAGATACATGGGAAGCAGCGCACAGCGCTATAAAAACGGGCATTATTGCCTATCCGACAGAGGCGGTATTTGGACTGGGATGCGACCCCCGCAATGAGGTTGCTGTTCAGAGGCTATTAAGCCTGAAACAGCGACCTGCCGAGAAAGGTCTTATATTAATTGCCGCCGATTACAGTCAGTTACTTCCCTATGTTGAAGACTCTGCTATTGCGCAGGACAAACGATTCAGCGTTTTGTCACATTGGCCGGGGCCCGTTACATTGATTCTGCCGGTAAGAAAGGGCGTATCAACCTTATTGACGGGCGGCCGCGATACCATTGCTGTGCGAGTGACTGCACATGAACCTGCCAGAGCGTTGTGCCGCGAACTGGGCCACGCGTTAGTCTCTACCAGCGCCAATTTAACCGGGCAGGAACCCGCCCGAACTGCGGCAGAAGTTCGTCAGCAATTTGGTGACAGTGTGGACTGGATAATGGATGAAAGCACCGGTGGAGCTGCGAACCCGACTCGAATCATAAACCCATTAAATAATCAGGTTCTCAGAGACGATGCATAATGATTACTTGAAGCAGGTAAAAAGCTACCTGATGTCGTTGCAGGATGCTATTTGTCAGCAGTTGGCGCAGGCGGACGGTGAGCAGATCTTTCAGGAAGACAGCTGGGACCGGCCGGGAGGCGGAGGTGGTCGCTCGAGGATCATAAAAAACGGTGCGGTTTTTGAACAGGGTGGTGTGGGCTTTTCGCACGTGTACGGTGAGAAAATGCCTGCCTCGGCAACGGGACACCGACCAGAGCTGGAAGGTCGCGACTTCAATGCCTGTGGTGTTTCTCTGGTAATGCACCCGGAAAATCCTATGGTACCGACGGTCCATATGAATGTGCGTTTTTTTATTGCGCAAAAAGAAGGTGAAGAACCGGTTTGGTGGTTTGGCGGTGGCTTCGATTTAACGCCGTTTTATCCTTTTGATCAAGACATTATTGAATGGCATCAACAGGCGAAAAACGCGCTCGATAGCGTCGATGAAAAGCTCTATCCGGAGTATAAAGCCTGGTGCGACGATTACTTTTTCCTTAAGCATCGCGATGAAGCGCGCGGTGTGGGTGGCATATTCTTTGACGACCTTAATGACCGTTCATTTGACGAGTGCTTTTCGGTTATAAAAGCGGTCGGTGATGCTTTCACCAAAGCTTATCTGCCTATTGTCGAACGCCGCAAAAACCTAGCTTATACTCAGCAACAAAGAGACTTCCAGCTATATCGCCGCGGGCGTTATGTGGAGTTTAATCTGGTCTGGGATAGGGGAACTTTGTTTGGTCTGCAAACCGGTGGCAGAACCGAGTCTATTCTAATGTCGATGCCACCGCTGGCGCGTTGGGAATACGACTGGCAAGCTCAGCCGGGCTCTGCGGAAGAGCAGCTTACCGAGTATTATCTAAAACCCAGAGACTGGCTGTCAGTATGAAATCCATGACCAGCCTGGGCGTATTCGGGAATCCCATAGCGCATAGCCTGTCTCCGCGTATTCATGCGTTGTTTGCGCAGACTCGGCAAGACTCAATTAACTATCAACGCTATTTATCCACGCCTGGGCATTTTCCCCGCCGGGTTGCTGAATTTTTCCGCCACGGCGGGCAGGGTGCCAATGTCACCTTGCCATTCAAACAGCAGGCTGCATCCTTGGTTACTAAACTGTCCGATCGTGCGCGGTTAGCGGGGGCGGTGAACACCTTAATTCCTTATGGCAATGGTCAGCTACTAGGTGATAATACTGATGGCGAAGGTTTAATTATTGACCTTAAAAATAAAGGCCTTGAAGTAAGTGAGCACTCACTTGTTGTTTTTGGTGCCGGAGGCTCCGCGCGGGGAATAATACCTCTTCTGCTGGAGCAAAACCCGCGATGTCTGTATTTGGTTAATCGAACGGCAAAGAAAGCTGAAATACTTAAATCTCAGCTAGAGACACTGGGGCTGGTTGCAGCGAACCGAATTCAGGTACGTTCCTCTGCGTCTGAAATTGACGAACCCATAGATCTGTTAATTAACGCCACCAGCAGCAGTTTGAATGGACAGCGTTTAACGCTCCCTCCGCTGCTATCCGAAAATGCCTCTGGCTATGACTTAATGTATGCCGACCAACCAACGGTATTTATGGAGCAACTGACGCAGGCCGGCTGTAAAAATGTCAGCGATGGATTTGGCATGTTGATTGAGCAGGCAGCGTCCTCTTACCAACTTTGGATGGGAGGCGAACGCCCCGATACTGCATTTGTTATGGCTGAAATGCGAACTCCTAGTTGATTGATTGAAAAGGGGTTTTCTTTGCTTTTTATAAGTAAAGAAAAATGAGGAACAAAAGGTTATAAAAAAACTGAATTTGTCAGTAGATCATTGCTGATTTTATGGTAATCTGTCTGACCTGCTTTTGAGGCATTTCCTTCCATTTAAGGACAAGAGCAGAATAGTTTCCACAGTGAAACATAATAATAAAAAGTACTAGGTATTTCGGGAAACCTGCCGTTTTAAATCCCATACTATCAATAACTTAAGTAAATTTTGGACACGGGGAAATTTAAACTTCCGGCTGTGGCATGAACCGTTGTTAACAGAGTTATTAACAGGTTATGCACACTCTGTTCAGTGGCCTGAATTGCCGTTCTGTGGCATCCTATAGGTAACGCTTAATTTAGGTTCTTAACTATGGCCACATCTGTTCCAGAAAATCCTTTTATCCTTGTCGATGGTTCTTCTTATTTGTTCCGCGCTTTTCATGCGCCGCCGCATTTAACCAACTCAAAAGGTGAACCGACCGGAGCTATTTATGGCGTCGTTAATATGCTTCGAAGCCTGTTAAAGCGCTATAAACCCAGCCATATGGCGGTAGTTTTTGATGCCAAAGGCAAAACCTTTCGTAGCGACATTTACCAGGACTACAAAGCAAACCGTCCACCTATGCCAGACGATCTGCGAAGTCAGATCAAACCTTTGCATGACATTGTCCAGGCTATGGGCTTACCGCTGCTGTGTATTGACGATGTTGAAGCCGATGATGTTATTGGCACGCTGGCGCGGCAGGCCGGCGACAAAGGTCGCTTTACGCTGATTAGTACCGGCGATAAAGACATGGCTCAGCTGGTCAATGAACATGTCATGCTCATTAACACCATGACCGATACTTTAATGGACCCTGAAGGGGTTGAGAAAAAGTTCGGGGTTAAACCGAATCAGATTATCGATTATTTAGCGCTTATGGGTGACAGCTCGGACAACATTCCCGGGCTGCCCAAAGTGGGCGAAAAGACGGCACAGGCTCTGCTGCAAAGTATTCCCAGCATTGACGCTATTTACGAAAATGTGAATGCAGTAACTGAGCTCTCTTTTCGTGGTGCGAAGTCTATGCCGGCTAAGCTTAATGAATATAAAGAACAGCTGCTGATGTCGCGTGAGCTGGCGACCATTAAGCTCGATGTGGCAATGGACTTACAACCGGAAGAGTTGAAAATACAGACGGCAGACAGCGAAAAACTGCAGGAGCTCTACAGTCGTTGTGAATTCCGCCGGTGGCTTGGTGAGCTGATGGAAACTGGGGCGGCAACGGATCAGGCGCTGGGCGAAACCGATGGCGAAAAGCCGACCAGCGATATCAACAGAGACGCGTACCGTGTATTGATGACTGAAAAAGACGTCAGCGATTACATAACGCAACTGAAAAAATGCGATTACTTTGCTTTTGATACCGAAACAACCAGCCTTAATTATATGGAGGCTGAACTGGTTGGAGTGTCTTTAGCAATGGCGCCGGGCGAGGCTGTGTATATACCTGTCGGGCATGATTATATGGAAGCGCCGGAGCAGGTGGGCCGGGACTGGTTACTGGAGCAGTTAAAGCCTTTACTGGAAGCTGAAAAGCCCCAAAAAGTGGGGCAAAACCTGAAATACGACTCGCATATTCTGCGTCGCTATAAAATTCGCCTGGCGGGAATTTTAAATGACACCATGCTTGCCTCCTACGTGTTTAACAGCGTTGGATCGCGACACGATATGGATACCTTAAGCCTTCATTACCTGAACCATAAAACCATTAGTTTTGAAGACATTGCAGGTAAGGGTGCGAAGCAACTAACGTTTAATCAGATTGCTTTAGAGCAGGCCGGGCCCTACGCGGCTGAAGATGCCGACATTACCTACCGATTGCATGATGTGCTCTGGAATAAAGTAAAAGAAACAGGCAGCGAGCTGCAAAGTGTTCTTACCGACATTGAAGTGCCGTTAGTGCCTGTCTTGTGCGATATGGAACAATACGGCGTGCGTATCGACGCAAACTTGCTGGGTAAGCAAAGCCAGGAAATTGCGGAAAAGCTTGATGCGCTAGAGAAAAAGGCGTTTGAGATTGCAGGAGAGGAGTTCAACCTGGGCTCGCCGAAACAACTGCAACGCATATTCTTTGAAAAGCTTGAGTTGCCAATTGTGAAGAAAACACCAAAAGGCGCGCCGTCAACGGCTGAGGAAGTTTTGCACGAACTGGCTCATGACTACCCCTTGCCGGATGTGATCCTGCAGCACCGTGGCTTGTCGAAGCTCAAATCAACCTATACCGACAAGTTACCTAAGATGATTAACCCCGATACGGGACGAGTACACACCTCGTATCAGCAGGCGGTTACTGCAACCGGGCGCTTGTCCTCAACAGACCCTAACCTGCAGAATATCCCTATCCGCACCGCTGAAGGGCGCAGAGTGCGTCAGGCTTTTATTCCCGAGCAAGGCTACAAGATTGTCGCTATCGACTACAGCCAGATTGAACTGCGTATTATGGCCCACTTGTCGCAAGATGAGTCTTTGCTTAAAGCCTTTGCCGAAGGCCTGGATATTCACCGTGCGACAGCGGCTGAAGTGTTTGGCTGTAAGGCTGATGAAGTCACTAATGACCAGAGGCGTCAGGCAAAAGCGGTGAACTTCGGGCTAATTTACGGTATGTCAGCCTTTGGGCTTGCGCGGCAACTGGGTATTGCCCGTCATGAAGCTCAGCACTATATGGACAAGTATTTTGAACGCTTCCCTGGAGTTTTGCGTTACATGGAAGACACTCGCAAGCAGGCAAAAGAGCAGGGCTACGTTAAAACCTTGTTTGGACGTCGTTTACCCTTGCCGGATATAAAAGCCAGTAATGGAGCCCGTAGAAAAGGGGCGGAACGTGCGGCTATCAATGCACCAATGCAGGGCACTGCAGCCGACATCATTAAGAAAGCCATGCTGCAGGTTGCCGACTGGATTGACCGTAATAACTGTCAGGATGATGTGCGCATGCTAATGCAAGTTCACGATGAACTGGTGTTTGAAATAAAAGAGTCGAAATTAACAGATTATATTGAACAATTAACTGAAGTAATGGAAAAGGCTGCAAGCCTTGATGTGCCTTTAATAGCGGAAGCTGGTAAGGGTAATAACTGGGACGAAGCTCATTAATTTTAAGAATTGTCTGAACTTTTTATAAAGGGTCTAGTCACAACAAGTGAGGGCATTAATCCTCCCTCAAAAAATTGTTCTCCCTGGATTACTTTTCGCCCGGCTTTTTAGTCGGGCTTTTTTCTGTCTATTTCTGTGGTATGCCAGCCATACCTGAGCGACCTCTGCGGTTAGCGAACCAAACCCCAACTAAAATGGCGAGCATTCCAATTCCCTGTTGCAACCAAAACTCTTCGCCATCAAGTATCCCTAGTATAAGAGCGACAATGGGAATGAGGTAGGTGACCGAACTGGTAAAAACGGTATTGGTGAGCTGCACGACATGGTTAAAAATAACCAAGGCGCCTGCCGTTCCTGCAATACCCAGAGCCAGAACAGAAAGCAGCGACAACATTGCGCCTGGCTGCTGAACCTGAGTAATAAACTCCGTTCCTGCAAACAAGTAGATTGTTGCCGGAACGGCAGCCATAAGCAACGATATGCCGGTAATGGTTAACGGCGATAAGTCGCTGATTTTGTGTTTAATGAGGTTCAGGTTGAGGCCATAACAAACTGTTGCGGCCAGGACTAACAAGGCGTACAGATTAAAGTCCCAGCTGCCATTAGCCGAAGCCGTAACCAGAAGCAAAGTACCAAACAAGCCAATGGCTACGCCAATAACCTGTGCTATGCGCGCTTTCTGATGAAAGAACAGCGCACCGATAACCAGTGTTGCGATAGGGGTTAACGCATTTAGAACTCCGGTAACGCCGCTTGCCAGCTGTGTTTGGGCAATGGCAAACATAAAAGCCGGAATAAGACTGCCAACCAGTCCGACACTGGCAAGCTTTAACCAATGTTTGCGGGTAATTTTATTCAGTCGGCGGGCAATGAAAGGGGCAAGTACAAGCCCTGCTGAGCTAATGCGTAGCGCGCCAACTTCCATTGGACCAAAGGCCAGTAAGCCTTTTTTAATCAACAAAAAAGAGCTACCCCAAATTAATGCGAGTAACCCTAATAATAACCAGGCACTAAGCGGTGGCGTGTTATTCGTCGTCATACTCTTTGCTATACCACTGGTTGAGTTTCTCTTCGACTTGCTCGACACCTATGCGCTTCAATGAGGAAAAGGCTTCAACCTGGACGTCGCCGTTGAAGGCTATTGCCGCTTGCTTGGCTTTCAAAACGGTTGATTTGCGAGCGCCTTGTTTGAGTTTGTCTGCCTTAGTTAATAAAGCCAGTACCGGCAGGTCACAGTCAACCGCCCAGTATATTAATTCCTGATCGGTTTCGCGGAACGGGTGGCGGATATCCATTAATACCACGATACCTTTTAAACTGTCGCGTTGCTGAAGGTACTCGCTTAAAGAGCGTTGCCACTTTTCTTTGACAGCTAATGGAACCTTAGCGAATCCGTAGCCGGGTAAATCTATCAGTCGCTGACCTGTGGTAAGTTCAAAAACGTTAATTAACTGAGTCCGTCCAGGCGTTTTACTGGTGCGGGCCAACGCTTTTTGACGCGTCAGAGTGTTTAACGCACTGGATTTCCCTGCGTTAGAACGGCCGGCGAAAGCAACTTCAATGCCTGAGTCCGGCGGCAGTTTGCTGATATCTGGTGCACTGGTCACAAATTTTGCCGATGCGTAATCTAATTGCTGATCTGCCACTATTAAGGTCACTTTTATTGAAAAAACGGAACATCTACGCGCATTATGAAGTATCCGGACAGTATCTCCAATGATCATTTAGCAATTGATTCGGTTTTAATCATTTAATCCACACAAGTTTTGTGTAAAATAGCAACCTGCTTAAGGTGATTTATTGGGGCGCGTGGCGCCATCCAGAACAGAAGAGAAGCAAACATGAAAAAATTCGCAATCTTTTTGGGACTTTTCTTCGGTACCGCCGGTATCGCAGTAGCACAAAGCGGCGACGCTGAAGCCGGAAAAGAGAAATCGCAAGTTTGTGCGGCTTGCCATGGACCCAATGGTGAATCTCCGACCGATATGTACCCGCATTTGGCCGGTCAGCACGAAAAATATTTGTTGAAACAGCTGAAAGATTTCAAACGGGCCTCCGAAACAGGCGGTGAAGAAGGCCGTAATAACCCGATTATGATGGGGCAGGTCGCTTCATTGTCAGAACAAGACATGGCTGATCTTGCCGCGTTTTATGCATCGAAGGACTCACCGAAAGGCGAAACACCTAAAGATCTTATTGCCAAAGGTGAAGACTTGTTCCGCCGTGGAAACCCTGAAACCAATATGCCTTCATGTGCGGGTTGTCACGGCCCTCGTGGAAACGGTATGGGGTTAGCTGCTTTTCCTGACATTTCAGGTCAGCATGCCGCATACACCAAGTCTCAGCTAGAAATGTTCCGTAGTGGGGAGCGTGCAAACGACCCGAATGGAATGATGCAGGGCGTTACAGAGAAAATGACAGATGAAGAAATTGAGCTGCTGTCTAAGTTCTTGAGTGGCTTGTATTAAATTCGTATTTGCGAATAGAAAAGCGGCTTCGGCCGCTTTTTTTATAGCTATGAAAAATGTTATGAGTAACGTATCTTTTCATGCCTTGTTAACAAAAAGTAATAAAAAAGTGGTTTTTTAGATCAATAAAATCATTGAATTAATATTTGGTTCAAGTAGTCTTAACAACGCTCGGGGAGCTTCCAGACAGAAAAAAACAAAAAAAAGATGTTAAAAGCCCTTGAGAAAATAATAAAAAGACTGTAAAAATACAGCTGACTCGACACAAAAAAATAACAAGAGGTCGAGAGGTTATCGAAAAGTCAGATGTTATCTTATTTCTCGATAATCCAGGGAGTAAAGCCAACAGGCTCGCGGTTGCTCCACTTAATAATAACAATAATAAAAAGCAGACAGGTTACGGAAAACCGCAATAAAAACTCGGAAACAGTGACAACCATTCTCATAGTTGCAGTGCGCTGCCAATTTTATGAGAGAATCAGGCGATGTGAAAGCATCGCCTTTTTTCTTGCCTAAAAATCATCTCAGACTTGTAATTCGTTGCTCCCCACTGACGTAATCCACGTTATTGCGTTACAATAGACCACATTAGTTGTTATTCAGGAGCGACCATGACTCGCCAGAAAAAGACACGTAAGGCCGGACCATTGGCACAGCCTAAAACTCCGAGAGATGCACGCGCAACAGATGCGGCATCCAAGGGCAAGAAAAAAGGAAAGGGACAAGCGCCTGGTCAGCGACATTCATCGGCTAAAGTTCTGCAACAAAGCAAAACAAAAGGGGATGAGAAAGATCCCCGGCACGGAAGTCGTCGTAAAATAGCTTTGGTAATGACACCTGAGCAGGAGCTGAAGCAGTTGCAGGAAGATACCAAACTGCAACTACTGGCTGAACGCTTTGAAAACGATGAGTCTCTGACAGCAGAAGAGCAAAGCTACCTGGACGAGAAATCTGAGCGTTACGAGCAGCTGATTGCCAAACTGGGTTATGAACTCGATGAAGAATGGGACGACGAGGAGAGCTAATGTCCAGCGGATTCTATTGGATTATCGCCATTGTAGGCGTATTGATTATTGTAGCTCTGGGCTGGTACGCTTCGACTTTACTGTTGCGCCTGCGTACTCAGACTCAAGTTCGCGAAGCAGCGGTGCAAAAGCGCGTTGACCGTATTGATGAAAGCATTATTACCATAGCTAAAGCAATGCAGCAGGAGCAATGTCCGCTGTCTGAAGGATGCCTGAGAATCGTGGTATTGCTTGATCATCGACCCGAAGCGGTCGATTACGATTACTCTAATGACTACCCTGCAATGCACGGTATGTATGAGAAAATTAAACATATGCCAACGCATGAATCGCGTAAGAAGTTTCCTAAGAAGAAAGTGAAGGAAATGGACGACGAGCGAGAAGGCTATGAGAAGTCCATGCGCGATATTATTCTTGCTGACGTTGATAAGCTATTAAAGCAATTTCCGGCGGCCTGAGGAGGCGGCATGGCGTTTTTTAAAGGTGTAAAAGAAGATATAGCCAGCGTTTTTGCAAGAGACCCGGCTGCGCGCAATACCATGGAAGTGTTATTTCACTATCCCGGGCTTCATGCTACCTGGTTTCATCGCGTAAGCCATAAGCTTTGGGGCTGGAAACTGTACTGGCTTGCCCGTTTTGTCTCTAATATTTCACGCTGGCTTACCGGTATTGAGATCCATCCCGGGGCTAAAATTGGCCGTCGATTCTTTATCGATCATGGTATGGGTGTGGTTATTGGTGAAACTGCGGAAATTGGTGACGATGTTACTCTTTACCATGGTGTCACTCTTGGTGGTACAAGCTGGCATAAAGGTAAGCGACACCCGACATTAAAGGACGGTGTGGTTATTGGTGCCGGCGCTAAAGTACTGGGTCCCATTACGGTTGGAAAGTCTGCCCGCATTGGTTCTAACGCTGTTGTTGTCCGCGACGTACCTGAGTTAACAACGGTTGTAGGCATTCCGGCTCGTGTGGCTCAGTCTGGTGTTGATAAAGAAACGACTGAGCGACGCAAGAAAATGGCTCAGGAATATGGTTTCGACGCTTACGCTATCTCGGCAGATAATCCTGACCCGGTGGCAACCGCAATAGGTCGAATGTTGGATCATGTGCAGGTATTGGATAACAAGGTTTCTGACCTATGCCAGGCGGTTAATAAGCTCGGTGGCGATGTCTGCGGCGAGATCCCCGAAGTTGATATGGACGACGTCGAGTTTCTGGAAGAAAGCGAGCGCGCCGCTAAACGGCGCGCCCACAAAGATGATGCTTCTGCATCAGATGAGCAAAACCATTAATTTTTTAAGTTAAAGCGCTCAATCAATGAATACAGCTCTTTGCTGGTATTTTGCAGTTCGTTGCTTGAGTGCTGAGTTTGCTCTGCCGTTTTCTGAGTCTCGCGAGCGGTATCAGCAATTTGAGTAATCTGTTCACTGATATGGTCGGCAACGCCACTTTGTTCTTCGACAGCCGATGCCATTTGCGCTGACATATCAGAAATTTCCTGAATAGCCACTGATATTTCACCCAACGCACTGTCTGCCAGGCGAACTTTCTCAACCCCTTCAGATGCTGCCTGCTCGCCTTGTTTCGATACTTCTACAGCATTACGGGCACGATCGCGCAGTTGCTGAATAACTTTATGAATACCCTCGGTAGATTGAGTGGTTCTTGAGGCCAGCGAGCGGACCTCGTCCGCGACCACGGAAAAGCCACGGCCATGTTCACCGGCACGAGCTGCTTCAATTGCGGCATTCAATGCTAATAAATTGGTCTGGTCTGCAATAGAAGAGATTAAATCGGCGGCTTCGCCGATAGCTCCGGTAGACTGATCAAGCTCTTCGACCGTTTTGGCGATTTCTTTTACTGCGTCATGCAGTCTGATAATAACTTCACTGGCTTCTCTTGCCAGCCCGACGCTTTCGTCAATGTTGGCCTTGGCTGATTCGGCCTGCTCCGCATTACGCTCTATTGTGTCGGCCACTTCCTGAATGGCGGTCGCCATCTGGTTCATTGCGGTTGCAGTTTGCTGAGTAGAGGCTGTTTGTTTATCAACATACTGACTGCTCAGCTGCGCCTGATTGTATGTATCTTCGGTGACTTTCAGAAGACCGCCGACCGCGTCTTTCATGCGACTTAAAGCGGTTCGGTTACGTGCGCCTTCGCTAATGAGCTGCATAGCAAGCCTGGCTTCCCGACCCTGCTTGTTGAAATAAGTCATGCCGACTAACTCAGAGTCGAAAGCATCAGTGCGCAAAGTTAATAGCCCTTGCAGCATACGACCAACGTAGGCGCCATAAGCAAGAGTTGATATTGCGGTACCTGCTAAAGTGATAAGTGCCGCTGCGGGTTCACCTAGCGCGGCTATAATGGCACTGGCTACCACACCGGGAACTATTACAGGTATTAAATCTTTACAGCCCAGCCATACACGTTTGCCGAATGGAATAGCATGTTTTCCGGCATTCAGCCTGTCATAAACGCCTTGTGCGCGCTGTTTTAATTCATCAGAGGTGGCAACCCGCACCGATTCGAAACCCACCGGCTTATCGTTCTCCATTATTGGCGTGACATAAGCACTGACCCAATAATGGTCGCCATTTTTACAGCGGTTTTTAACTAAGCCCATCCAGGGTTTGCCGCGTTTAATGGTTTTCCACATATGTTCGAAAACGCTGCCCGGCATATCGGGGTGACGTAAAAGGTTGTGCGGTGAACCAATTAATTCATCACGGGTATAACCACTAATATTAACGAAGTCGTCGTTACAATGTCTGATGACCCCTTTTAGGTCGGTTGACGATATCAACCGATAGTGGTCGGGAAAGCGACTTTCCTTTCCTGTTACCGGACCGTTATTTTTCATAAGCGCCTTTAAGTTGTTTGATTAACATCAATATTAGTAAGGTTATCGTGATTTTCTAGAAAAAGTTTAGCGAAGCAGGGATTTAGGCATAAAAAAACGCCGCTAGAAGCGACGTTTTTGAAATTCTTTGTGTAAACGTTCGGTACCCGAAAGGGCAACGAAGGTTCCTTACATAGGAACTACGTTTTCAGCTTGTGGACCTTTAGGGCCTTGAGCTACGGTGAAAGAAACCTGCTGGCCTTCTGCCAGAGTTTTAAAACCGTCAGACTGAATAGCGCTGAAATGTACGAAAACGTCTGCGCCGTTTTCTTGTTCGATGAAACCGAAGCCTTTAGCTTCGTTAAAGAATTTTACTTTACCAGTAGTAGTAGACATGCTGATATTCCTCGTAGTGCATGTTGAAATCAATGTATTGCTCAAAAAACTTAGGTATTACTTGGACTTACAAAACGAGGTACAGCAAAAAGGACTTCGTAAAAAATCTCAAATCAATAGCCGAAATTTTCTCAGCGGTTTCGAGTATACGCTTAATATAACCCGAGTCAACAATACCTTGCGTTATTTTAACCAGTTACGGCTGATATGGCGGAAAGTATCGGTTCCTGACTTTTCTAACCATTCAAAAGCGGCCATTTCGGAAGTAATAATTTCAACGCCGGCGTTTCGCATTCGCTCAATGGCACTGTCTTTATCTGTGGGCCGGCGCGAGCCTACTGTGTCAGCGGGTAAGAAGACCTGATAACCCGAAGCCTGAAGCTCTATTGCGGTTTGTAAAACGCAGACGTGGGTTTCCATGCCCATAATAACCACATGCTTTTTATTGTATTCAGAAAGTACGTCGCGAAAGGTGTCGTCACGCAGCGCACTAAAGTGCGTTTTTTCAACCACTCGTGCCGCTTCAATAATATCTTGCAGGCTATCAACGGTGTAGCCTAAACCTTTCGGATACTGTTCGGTAATAAGAATAGGCAAATCCAGTTGCATGGCAATTTCGCCTAGCCAGCGCATACGAGAAGTAACCACATCGCGTTGGTGGATGGCTGGCAGCAACTTCTCCTGAGCATCAACAATCAGTAGTAAAGAGTCTTTCGCAGAAAGTAGCATGATGTATTCCTGTTGGTACTAAGTGATAACAGATACTAACTCTAGCTGATTAACACTACCATCAGCAAAAAGTCTAAACTGAGTTAATAAATTTGGTTAATAATTATGCGTGAAATTTGCAGTTAAGGCGGTCAATGGCTACAATCCCCGCCTTTCCAAATGCAGATGCACATCCAAACAGTAAACAAAAGGTGACACCATGGCTCCGGTATTGATTCTAATGGGTTCCCAGTCCGATTGGCCGGTAATGCAAAAAGCGGCAGAAATGCTCGAGTCTCTGGGCATTAAATGGCAGGCGAAAGTGGTCTCTGCACACCGCACGCCGGATTTACTTAAATCCACCATGGAACAAGCGGAACAAGATGGTGTGCCTGTGGTTATCGCCGGTGCCGGTGGTGCTGCTCATTTACCGGGTATGCTGGCGGCTTACACTGCTATTCCAGTGTTTGGTGTGCCGGTTCCGAGCAAGCAGTTGAAAGGTTTGGATAGCTTACTTTCTATTGTGCAAATGCCTAAGGGTGTCGCTGTAGGTACTCTGGCTATTGGCGATGCTGGAGCTGCAAACGCAGGTTTACTGGCGGCACAGGTTATTGGTAGCTTTGACAGCGATGTGCGTAAACGCGTGCACGAATTCCGCACAGCGCAAAAAGAAAAAGTGATGGCTAACTCAGACCTGGAATTACCAAAATGAAAATCCTGATCCTTGGTAACGGCCAGTTAGGGCAAATGCTGGGTAAAGCGGTTATTCAGCAGGGCCATGAATGTGTTTTATACAGCGACCGGCAAGATCAGGTTATGGCATTGGGTAGCCAGCAGCCGCTATCGATGACATTAGCGAAAGCTAATGAATGGGCTGATGTGACAACCTGGGAGCATGAGCATTTAGGAGAAGAGCTGGTGGCTAAAGCTGCCGACAAGTTTCTGTTGCAACCTGAACGCTTTAATCAGTTGGTTGACCGTCGCTCTCAAAAAGCTCTGTGCGATGAGCTGGACATACCGACATCGGCCTGGAAGGCATACGAAAACGCAGCTGAGTTAAGCGCTATTTTAAACGGCTGCGACCATGCGGTTGTCATTAAATCGGCAAAAGGCGGTTACGATGGCAAAGGCCAGTGGCGCTGGCGTCCGGGTGACGACATTGCAGCCGTTGCGGAAGACGCCGGACAGCGACCGGGTATTGTTGAAGATATGATCGATTTTACCGACGAGGTATCGGTGGTCGGTGCGCGTTCACATAAAGGTGAACAGCGTTGTTTCCCGCTGACGTTGAATGTACATACGCAGGGTATTTTGTCGTATAGCCTGGCGGGTGCAGAGCACTTTTCTAAAGAGCTTGAGGCGTTAGCCAAAGAGCACCACCAGAAACTGACGAATGCGCTGGATTACGTCGGTGTATTGGCTATTGAGTTCTTCGTTGTCGGTGAAGGTGACAACCAACACTTGCTGGTGAACGAAGTGGCGCCGCGGGTTCATAATTCCGGTCACTGGACCATGAGTGGTGCTAACTGCGATCAGTTTAATTTGCATATACGTGCTATTACCGGCTTGCCATTGCCGGACTTGCTGATTGCGCCAACGCTAATGGTTAATGTAATTGGTGTTGCCGGAATCCCTGAAGCCTTGTGGGAAGCCGCCGCTGCCGACTGTCACTGGTACGGTAAAGAGGCACGTCCTGGCCGTAAGGTGGGTCATGTGAATATTATGATCGACTCGTTTGAACGGGGCGAGAATCTGGCCAGCAGCTGGGCGGAAAAGCTGCAACTGCTGGCTGGCTAAACTTTTTAAAGCTGTAACGATTCTTTGAGTGAGCGGCTAGAACCGCTCATTCAGCCATTTCTGCATATCCTGAACCTGCTCCATACACAATGAATGTGGCATTGGGTAGGTCTGATACGTCACTGTAAAACCTTTCTCTTTTAATGCCGCGCAGGCTTTTTGTCCCAGAACTTCCGGCACGACGGGGTCCTGTGTGCCGTGCTGAACCAAAATAGGCAGTTGCGCGTTGGCTTCATTTACCTCAATGTCACCCGCGGTGGCAAAATAAGTGGAATGCGCCATTAAACCAGCCAGTGGTTTAGGGTAAGTTAAAGCCGCTTCATAGCCGACCGCACCACCTTGTGAAAACCCGGCAATAATAATGCGCTTACTGTCGATGCCCTGAGCAACTTGTTCGTCGATCATGGCGTGCACTTTGGCTGCTGACTCACGCAGCTGCTGGCTGTCAATTTGGCGGTCAATGCTCATGTCGGTAATGTCATACCAGGCTGGCATGACCATGCCCTGGTTTATGGTGACCGGCATTTGCGGAGCATGCGGAAATAAAAAGCGAATCTGCGCATTAGCGATTTTTATATGCTCTGTCATGGGTACAAAGTCGTTACCCGACGCACCTAAACCGTGAAGCCAAATTATGACTGCATCGGCGTTACCCGCCGGCTCATGTTTAATAACTTCCAGAGACATTACTGATTCCCTATAGCTGCGGCCGGGTACGAACCCAGCCAGTGAATGTTGTTCATTTTAGCCAGTTCTTGCAAAGCGGCTGCTACACCTGGCTCGCTGAGGTGCCCGTCAAAATCGATAAAGAAATGATAGTCACCAAACTGACTGCCCGCCGGTCTTGAAACAATGGAGGTTAAGTTAATTTGCTGTTTCGCAAAAACTTGTAAGCTGTCGACCAATAAACCCGGATGATCGTTGTCGTCAATGAGCAGTAAACTGCTTTTCCAATGCGTACTTTTATCAAATTCCGGCGTTTCAGATGTTGCGGATAATACCACGAAGCGCGTTTCGTTACGTGGGTTGTCAGCAATGTTGCTGTTCAGAATCTGTAATGAAGCGGGGCAGTTTACGTGCTTGGGAACCACCGCCGCAGATGGCTTTTCAGTGGCCAGCAACGCATCCAGCGACAATGCATTACTTGCGGTGTGTATAACCGGAAGCCCCAATCCATTCAGATACTGATTGCATTGACCGGCGGCTACGAACTGTGCCCATATTTGCTGCGGTTCAGCACTGTTGGCCAGGCACTGAAAACCAACCGGAATGCGAATTTCCGCCTGAATATGTAACGGACGCTGAACCAGGTAGTCCACAACAGGAGAGACAAAGCCCTCGGTTAAATTTTCAATAGGCACAACCGCAGCGTCGCAGTCATTACCAATAGCGTCCAGACAACTTACCAGACTGTCCAGTAACTGAATTTGGTGCTGTTTTTCGGGTTGATAAAGCCCTGCCGCAACCTCTGAAAAGGTGCCGGCAGGGCCCAGTGTCGCTATTCTCATTTCTTATACTGCTCAAACCACGCCAGAGCGTGTTCAATTTTGGCTATCATATTAGAAGGGCGAGCCGTAACACCGTGAAAAGCACCGGGCACGCGCACCATTGTGGTATCGACTTTTTGCAGCTTCAACGCCTGGTAGAACTGTTCTGTTTCCGATATTGGCGTACGGCGGTCCTTCTCTCCTGTAAACAGCAGTACAGGTGTTTCAACGTCACCCACCATAGACAGCGGTGAACGTTGCCAGTAATGCTCTAGTTCTTCCCATGGCATACCCGGGAACTGGTTAGTAATTTGACCAATTGAGCTGTCAGCCGTCAGTACTTTACTGACCCAGTTAATCACCGGGTTAGTGGCTGCCGCGGCATTAAAACGGTTAGTCAGGCCGACAGCATAGGCTGTAGCAATTCCACCGGCTGAACCACCAGCAATAAATAGGTTGTTGGAGTCAGCAATGCCTTTATCAATGAGTAAATCAATGCCGCTCATGTGGTCGGCAAAGTCATAAGGTGATGAGTAGTTACCGTCCAGCAGCATGGCAAAATCTTTACCGTAAGAGGTACTGCCGCGATGGTTTACATAAAGCACCACATAGCCTTCCGCTGCGTAGCGCTGGTGCTCTGCTGCAAAGTGCGGACCGTAAGACAGATGAGGGCCACCATGCACTTCTAACAGCAGAGGATACTCTTTGCTTTCATCGTAATTTGGCGGCGTAATATACCAGCCATGAATTTCCTGACCGTCGTAGCGTGATTCATAGCGAATTTCGTGAACTTCCCCCAGCTTACGGTGACCAAGCAGGTCTTCATTTAGCTGAGTAAACTGAACCGACTCACCACCCTGAGGCTGATAACCGACATCCGCCGGACGGTATTCGGAGCCTTTGGTGTAGGCAATTGCACCGGTCTGAGAGGCAGTGAATGAGCCCATGGTATAAGGACGGCTAACGTAAACACCGGAAACATCATCCACCCGATTCGTCAGCTCATTGCTCAAGGTGACATCAGCAACTACGGTTTTGCCCTGATCGGCGTAAGAAACCGCAAGTGAATCATTGCCTGTCCATTGTGGTGAGCTGAAAGAACGGTCGAAGTCAGCCTGTAGCTCGGCTTCCGAGCGCTCACTCCAGTCCATGATCCACAATTGTGATTTATGGTAAGGCACTGGCTCGTTCGAGCTATGTAAATAGGCCAAATGCTCGCCGTCTGGTGAAAACTGTGGCGATGACTCGCGACCGGGTTTATCGGTCACCTGAGTCACTTCTTTTGAACTCAGGTTAACGCTGTACAAGTCGCTTTCATTTACCTGATAGGCCCAGTCTTCAGAACGGTTGCCCGAAAAAATCAAATGTTTGTCGTCGGCAGTCCAGGCCAGAGAGCCACCGTGCCGGTATGGGCCGTCGGTTAGCTGGCGCGCTGTGCCGCCTTCTGCCGGTACGACAAAAACTTGGGTATGCGCGGGCTCTAGCACGCCACGACCGTCGCGCTGATAATAGGCTTCCTGAACAATAATGGGAGAGTCAGACCACTTAGCGCCTTTAGGTTTTGTTGGCTTTTTCACACTTTTAGCAAAAGGGGTCGCTTCGGCTTTAACCGACATAGTAAAAGCCAGTTGGGTGTCGTCGTTAGACCAGCTAATACTGCCCGGGCTTTCGCTTACGTGAGTGACTTTGGCGGTGCGTTGCTCTTTAATCCAGTGCACATGAATTTGGTTTTTTTCAGAACGGTTAGAGGCAAAGGCAAGGCGAGTACCGTCATTCGACCAGGCGAGGCTACCGTAATTAAATTGATCGTCAAAAATCGGTAAATGTTGACCGGTTTCGGTATCAATTAGCCATAATGAGCGCCGGGTATTGTCTTTCATGTTGTCAAAACTGTTGCGGATATACGCAATATACTTTCCGTCGGGTGAAATACTGACCTGATTAGCGTATTCAAGCTGGAATATGTCGTCCGCCTGGAATGTTTCTTGTGATAAGGCTGGAACGGAAGTAAAAAGTAGCGCTAAGCTACCGGCAATGACAGATTGCTTTAACCACATTGTTATTCTCCTTTTGGGTTATGGCTTTACGTTACTCAAGCTTGCGGAGCGATGCAAAGAGTTCCGTTCAAGTTGTTGGAAAATACGGTAAACTGAAGGCCTTTTCGAAAAGCCGGACGAAAATTAAAAAGGAAACCCCATGCACTACCGCCAAACTCGCGCTGAAATTTCTTCCTCCGCTATACAGCACAACGCTAAGTGGGTACGGCGTAAAGTGGCGGGTGGAAAACTTCTGGGCGTAGTGAAAGCTGACGGTTACGGACACGGCGTCGCTCCCGCGGTTAAGGCATTGGCAGAGCTGGTTGATGGCATGGCGGCGGGTTTTATGGAAGAAGCGTTAGCGGTTCGTGAAACCGGTTACAAAGGGCCTTTGGTAATACTGGAGGGCTGCTTCTCAGCGACTGAATTGAACCTGTGTTGTGAACATCAGCTGAGCCCGGTGGTGCATTGCGAACAGCAACTTGAGAGTATTGAGCAAGCGCAGTTGACTAGCCCTTTGTGGGTCTGGTTAAAAGTGGACACCGGTATGCACCGGCTTGGCTGGTCTGAAGAGCAGGCTCCGCAAGCATTAAAGCGCCTGCGTGCGAGCAAGAATGTCGCCGGTGTGACCTTAATGTCGCACTTAGCCAACGCCGATGCCGAGCATCGTTTAAACGCCCGTCAAAAACAGCAGTTCTGCCAGTTGTCGGAAACCCTTAAAGACTATCAGGCACGGAGCTTCCACAACTCAGCCGGACTTTTAAACCCGGATACTCAGTGGTCACTTCAGGATAATGACTGGGCCAGAGCGGGTTTACTGCTTTATGGTGTGAATCCGTCTACGGTGACTGAAGTGCAGGCAGAACTGAAGCCTGCAATGCGCTTAGTTGCTCCGGTTATTGCATTGCACCAGCTGGAAAAAGGCGAGTCGGTAGGTTACGGCAGCGGCTGGAGTGCCGATAAACCCAGTGTTATAGCGACAGTTGCTATGGGTTACGCTGACGGTTACCCAAGGCAGGCGGAAAATGGCACACCGGCAATGGTTCGTGGAAAGCGTGTGGGTTTGGCCGGACGAGTCTCTATGGACATGCTGACGATTGATGTTACCGGTATTGAAAATCTGCAGTTAGGCGATGATGTCGAGCTTTGGGGCCCTAATATTGACGTGCGAGAAGTCGCCGCCTGTGCTGATACTATTTCCTGGCACTTGCTGACCGGCGTTAGCGGCCGGGTTCCCAGAGTACTTGTATAGGTTTTTCGTTCATTAGCCATACAAAAAGTATGGCATTTATTAGTATTTATCCTACAAGTTTTACATCGGCACCCCTGATCTTTGTCAACAAAAGCGTATACTTGAGACAAACCTTAATTAAGGGTGCTTGCTATGTTTGAAAGTTTTGACGCACTGTTTTTAGCGCGCTTCCAGTTCGCGTTTACCATCGCGTTTCACATTATTTTTCCTGCCTTTACTATCGGGGTTGCTAGTTACCTGGCGGTTCTCGAAGGCCTGTACCTCAAAACCCGCAACCCGGTTTACCAGCAGCTGTTCCGTTACTGGGTGAAGATCTTCGCTGTGGCCTTTGGTATGGGCGTGGTCTCCGGTATTGTTATGAGCTACCAGTTCGGCACTAACTGGTCGGTATTTTCCGATAAAGCCGGTCCGGTTATTGGCCCGCTAATGGGTTACGAAGTTCTCACTGCGTTCTTCCTTGAAGCAGGTTTCCTTGGCGTCATGCTGTTTGGCATGAATAAGGTGGGCGAGAAACTGCACTTTTTCGCTACCCTGATGGTGGCGGTGGGCACGGCTATTTCAGCCTTCTGGATTTTATCGGTAAACAGCTGGATGCAGACGCCCGCCGGTTACGCCATGAATGACGTAGGGCAGTTCGTGGTCACCGACTGGTTTGAGGTGGTGTTTAACCCGTCCTTCCCTTATCGGCTGGCGCACATGCTGCTGGCAGCCTACCTGACAGTAGCCTTTGTGGTCGGTGCGGTGGGTGCCTGGCATTTGCTGAAAGACAAAACCAACGCGGCAGCCCGTAAAATGTTCTCCATGGCCATGTGGATGGCGCTCATTGTGGCTCCGCTGCAGGTTCTTGTCGGAGACTTTCACGGACTGAATACGCAGGAGCACCAGCCGGCGAAAGTCGCGGCAATGGAAGGGCACTTCCATACCGAAGCCCGGGCACCGCTGTATTTATTCGGGGTGCCGAACCAGGAAACTGCGGAAGTGGACTACGCTCTGAAAGTTCCGGGTCTTGCCAGCATCATTCTTAAGCATGACATCGACGCGGAAGTGACCGGCCTTGATCAGTATCCACGGGAAGACTGGCCGCCGGTGGTTACCGTATTCTGGGCTTTCCGGATAATGGTCGGCGTGGGCATGCTGATGGTACTTGCTGGACTCTGGTCGGGCTTCCAACGCCTGCGCGGCAAACTGTATGACAACAAAACCTTGCTGCGTTTCAGTTTATTTATGGGACCTATGGGCTTTGTGGCGGTCATTGCCGGCTGGATAGTCACCGAAGTGGGGCGTCAGCCCTGGGTGGTCTATGGCCTGCTGCGCACCGCCGATGCGGCATCGCCCATCGACAAAGCCGGTGTGGCGGGCAGCCTGATAGCCTTTATTGTGGTGTACTTCCTCGTTTTTGGTGCGGGTACCTTCTACATTCTGCGCAAAATGGCGGGGAACCCTGAACAGGTAGCCATTCCCGATTACGCGAAGCATAAGCCCACTATGGCCGCTGAGCGCATATACGATGAGGAGGTGTAAGCTATGGATTACGCACTGATTTGGGCAATATTAATTTCGGTCGCCGTATTTGCTTACGTCGCACTCGATGGCTTTGACCTGGGGATAGCGCTGCTGTTCCCCTGGTTCAAAAAAGAAGAAGACCGTGACGTGATGATGAACACCGTGGCGCCGGTCTGGGACGGCAACGAAACCTGGCTGGTGCTGGGCGGTGGTGGTTTGCTGGCGGTGTTCCCGCTGGCTTACTCGGTGCTGATGCCGGCGCTTTATATGCCGGTTATTGCCATGTTGCTGGGGCTTATTTTCCGTGGCGTGGCCTTTGAGTACCGCTTTAAAACCAAACGTGCCAAAGGCATCTGGGACTTATCCTTTATTACCGGCTCGCTGATAGCGGCAATGAGTCAGGGCATTATGCTGGGCGCTATGCTGCAGGGCATTCAGGTAACAGACCGGGCTTATTCCGGAGGTTGGTTCGACTGGCTGACGCCATTTACTATTTTCTGCGGCGTGGCGGTGGTTATCGGTTACATGATGCTGGGTGCGACCTGGCTGGTGATGAAAACCAGCGGCGACCTGCAGCGTCAAAGCTACCGTGCCGGCTGGTACACCACAATATTGCTGGTGGCCTGCATAGCCTTTGTGAGCCTTTACTTACCTTATGTCGATATGTTTATTGCCGAGCGCTGGTTCACTTACCCGGCCTCCGTTGGTCTGTGGGCTTTGCCGGTACTGCTGGCGGTGATGACCATTGGTTTGCTGCGTTCGCTGCATAGAAAACAGGAAGGACGTCCCTATCTTTGGGGGTTGGGCATGTTTCTATTGGCTTACGCTGGCTTTGCGGTCAGCATATTCCCGTATCTTGTACCCCGCAGCATTACCCTGTGGGAAGCCGCTGCACCGGACAACAGCCTGAAGTTCTTACTCGTGGGTGCCGTGTTCCTGTTGCCGATAATTTTCGCTTACACCGGTTATACCTACTGGGTGTTCCGCGGCAAGGTTGACCCTGACAGCGGATACCACGACTGATGAAACCTGTACTTAAGAAGTGGTTGTGGTTTGTTGGCTTATGGTGTCTGGGTGTTCTGGCCGTCACTTTAGTTGGCGGCCTTATCCGCTGGGCTTTATTGTAAGCTTGCGCTAGGCTAAAGGCAGACTTGACGCCGGAGGCAACCAAAATGAAATTGACTCACCTTCTGGCCGCAACTGTCGCGGCCTTATTTTTATCTGCGTGTAACAATGCAGAGCCCCAGAGTAATGATACTCGCAGTGCAGATTACGTGATTAAAAACGTGACCCTTGTTGACTGGCTTAAGGGCGAGCCGAATGTTATTGAGCAGCAGACGTTAGTGGTTAATGACGGATACATCAGCGGTGTGTTTTCCAACGCCGAAGCTCCGGCTTTCGATGATAACACGCAAATAATTGATGCTGAGGGGCAATACGTTTTACCGGGCATGGCAGAAATGCACGGCCATGTGCCGCCGGCGACAGACTTTGGAGATTTTCCTAAACGCTACGCAGACGACATGTTGTTTTTGTACGTTGCCAATGGCGTAACAACAGTGCGTGGGATGCTGGGGTATCCGCACCAGTTGCAGCTTAAGTCCGATATTGAGTCGGGCAAGCGCCAGGGTCCAACGTTGTATTTAGCTGGCCCTAGCTTCAGTGGCAATACCATTGAGTCGGTTGAGCAGGTGACGAAGCGGGTCATTGCACAACGCGATGAAGGGTGGGACTTACTGAAAGTGCACCCCGGGTTAACCCTTGAAGAGTATGAGACCATGGCAAGTACGGCTCGCCAGGCGGGCATGGACTTTGCCGGACATGTGCCGGCAGATGTCGGATTAAAACGCGCCATGGAAGCAGGCCAGAGAACCATTGACCACCTGGACGGTTACCTCGCTTACGTTGATGCTATGAACAGAGAAATAACACAGGATGAACTGGACTTACTGGTGGCTATGACGCTGGAACAAGACGTTGCGGTTGTGCCCACCCAGGCCCTATGGAAAACCCTGATAGGTGCGGCTGATCCCGACAAATTGAAAGACTACCCGGAAATTCAGCTGGTACCCAAGGCCGTCCGGGAAGGCTGGCTAAACTATTACGATAACCCCAGCAGTTACTTTAATCAGGAACAGGCGCAAGTGCAGCAGGAAAATCGGCAAAAGCTATTGCACGCCCTGCACGAAGGCGGCGCTGAAATTATTTTTGGAACCGACGCACCACAGTTGTTTAGCGTTCCGGGTTACTCCATACACCACGAAATACAGCTGATGTCAGAAGTCGGTATACCTATGGCTGATATTTTACGTTCGGCCACAGTAGCGGCCGGCGACTACTTTGCCGAACAGGATACTTTTGGGCGCATTGCTGCGGGACATCGTGCTGACTTTATTTTGTTAAAGGATAACCCTCTGGAGAACCCTGATACCTTGCGTGAAAACCAAGGGGTTATGGTGCGGGGGCAATGGCTGAGCCGTGAGGCTATTGATAAAAAAGTTGAGAAAATTCGGGCGGCTTACGCTGACTAACGGCTATTGATAATAAGGAACCGATAAATGAAACCGTTATTTAAAATGTTAAGTTCAGTTTCGCTTGGCGTTACTTTGTTGGCCAATGCACCTGTTTGGGCACAAAGCGCAGACAGCATTCGCAATACCGCCGAGGAAACGCTGGAGGCGTTTAACATTCCGGGCCTGGCCGTTGTTGCGGTTAAAGACGGCGAAGTGATTTTAGCCGAGGGTTTCGGCGTGCGTGATATAGACAGCGGTGAGCCGGTAAATGCCAATACACTGTTTGGTATTGCTTCAAACACCAAAGCTTTTACCGCAGCGGCTATGGCAACGCTGGTAGAGCAGGGGAAACTCAACTGGGACGACAAAGTTATAGACTACATTCCTGAGTTTCGTTTGGCCGACCCGGCTATTACTCAATCTCTAACAATTCGCGATATCCTGAGTCACCGCTCGGGCCTTGGTCTGGGAGCGGGCGACCTAATGATCTGGCCTAACACCGATAAGTCCACCAGCGATATTCTTGCCGGGCTGGCGCACGTACCTATTGACCACGGTTTGCGCGAGCGTTTCGCCTACAACAACTTGATGTTCGTAACGGCCGGTGAAGTTATCCACCGGGTTACGGGCATGCCATACAGAGAATACGTTGAGAAAACCTTTTTTCAGCCTTTGAATATGGACGAGAGTGTTATTGGTTTTTCGCATATACCTGAAAGTAATGACAACGTTGCGGTAGGCACTATTGAAATGAACGGTGAGCTGCATCGTTTCCCGCTAGATTTTCTTGAAGATTTTGGTGCAGCAGGTGCGACCGCAGCAAGTGTTGATGATTTAAGTAACTGGTTGATCACTCAGCTGCAGGGCGGCGTGAGCCCATCGGGTGAACGCCTCTTTTCAGAAGACTCGCAACAGGCCATGTGGCAGTTAACCACACCGTTGGGTACATCACCTGAAGCTGCTGAACAAGGAACGTATTTTGGTGGCTACGGCATGGGTTGGTTCGTAAAAGACTACCAGGGCGTGAAGCGGGTGTATCACAGCGGGGGCATTCTGGGCATGTTGTCGCTGACCACACTGATACCTGAAAAGAACTTTGGCATGGTAGTTCTGAGTAACCAGCAGGCTTTTGGTGGTTTAACCGCAATTACCGAAGAAGCCCTAGAAGACTTGTTAGATTTGCCCGACCGCGACTGGGTGGAGGAAGAGCAGCAAAAATATCAGGCCTTTATGAAAAGAAAAGCCGAGTTCGAGGTAGAAGAGCCTGAAAAAGTAAGAGCCGCGCTGCCGCTGGAAAGCTACGCCGGTACTTATAATGACGCCTGGTACGGCGACGTAAAAATTAGCTACGAGCAGGACAAACTGCGCATCAATTTTACTCACACTCCTATGCTGCAAGGCACCTTAGAGCATTATAACGACGACACTTTTATCGTGCGCTGGGACGAGCCTTTACTGGAGGCTGATGCGTTTATCGACTTTAGCGTGAACCGAAATAATGAAGTGAACAGTGCAATGCTGGAGGCCGTAGCGCCTTATACCGATTTCAGCTTCGATTTCCATAACCTGAATTTGAAAAAACAGAAGCAGGAAACCGGTGATTAAAAGAGTCAGCAGCCAGAGCCCTCTGGCTGCTTATTTTCAGACGCTCTAGCCTTTACTCAATTCGTCATCGAGTTTTGTTGCTCGCTGGAAAGCGGGGCGTTCTTCAATGCGCTTGACGTAACTTTTAAATGAAGGCCGCTCCTCGAGCGTTTTGAACTGCATGCCCCAGCTAATATGACTACCAACGTATACATCTGCCGCGGTAAATTGCTCGCCACAAATATAAGGCCCTTTAGAAACGGCTAATTCAAGAGCTTTCAGAACATCGTCGTGACTACCAGAGCCAACCGTTTGCAGGTTATCTTCGAGGTTCCAGCCACAGGCTTTGGCGCTGTTTGCCATTTCTACCGGGCCGGCCGCAAAGAATAGCCAACGGTAGTAAGTTCCTCGTTCCGGGCTGTCCAGTGGTGGAGCTAAGTTCTTTTCCGGAAACTGATCGGCCAGGTAGGCACAAATGGCGGCTGTTTCCGTAACAACCAAATCGCCGTGTTGTATTGCCGGCACTTTCCCTAACGGGTTAACTTTCAGATACTCGGGCGTTTTCATATCGCCATTGTAGTTAAGTACTTTGACCGTATACGGCTCGCCAACCTCTTCCAGCATACGACGAACAATGCGTGCCCGGGACTCAGGGTTAGTATAGAAAACGATTTCTTTGGTGTTTTTAGACATATTTTCTTTCATAGCTCAGCTCCTTTTTATTATGGGTTTTACGTCTGATAAGAACTATATTAGTTATATAGGTCATAATTAGTCCTATATAAAAATATTTATCTAAATTTATTTTCGCCGCCTTTTATCAGGAAAATTATGAACGGCCCGACAACACGAGTACTCGCCTTACTGGAGTTATTGCAGTCTCACAAACGTTTGAGTGGCACTGAAATTGCTGAAATGCTAGGCGTGGATAAACGCACGGTCAGGCGCTATATCAGTGCGCTTGAGGAGTTGGGTATTCCGGTTACCACAGAGCATGGCCCTCATGGAGGCTATATGTTGGTTGCCGGTTTTAAGCTGCCGCCGATGATGTTTACTCATGAAGAAACGCTGGCGCTCTCGCTAGGCTTGTTGGCCGCGAAGAGTCTTCAGCTGACCGATACCTCGCCTGCGCTGACCAGCGTTCAGGCGAAACTTGAGCGCGTTATGCCAGAGCATATTCAGGCAAGGGCTCGTTCCATTAGTCAGCATACAAACCTGTTATTGCCCGACTCTGGACTGCCGCAGGAGCAGTCGTTATTGATGCCGTTAATGGAAGCCATAGAGAGCCAGCGGCGGGTACAAGTTGTGTATGTGGGCAAAGCCGAGCCCGAGCAGCAGCGCGAGCTCGATCCTTACGGTATGTTCTATAGGCTAGGACACTGGTATATAGGCGGATTCTGCCATTTGCGCCGAGCGCTCCGTACCTTTCGATTAGACCGTTTAGCCGAAGTGACATTACTTAAAGCAACCTTTGAAAGGCCTTTAAACTACAACGCTGCCGAGCAGTTCAAACAAAGCCTGTGCGCCATGCCAGGCAACCTGAAAGTGCGAGTTTTATTACATACGGACCTGGACACAGCGACCCGCGAGCTAGGCACAAGCGCCAGTATTTTAACCCAGGAAGACAACGCGATATTTATTGAAACCGTGGTAGACAGCACAGAATGGTTTGCCTGGTGGCTGGTTCGCTTACCTTTCGACTTCACCATTATAAGCCCCGACAGCTTAAAACAAGCCTTGCGGCGCCGAGCCGAGCAGCTTATAGGTTATTGTTAGTGGTACATGCGCGGTTTGCAGCACTGGACATTGCAGCGGATATTCCCTAAAATCCACGCCTGCTCTGAAGACTCCTAACTACGCGCCCGTAGCTCAGCTGGATAGAGCGCCGCCCTCCGGAGGCGGAGGTCACAGGTTCGACTCCTGTCGGGCGCGCCATTTCCTTGGCCTGTAGCGATTTTCTTCCTTTCGTATTAGTTTTAAACTCTTCTCTTTGATGTGTTTTCGATGTGACCGTTAGCTGTTGTGGCTGATTTTGGGTGGGATCATGGCTGTGTCCATCCTGTGTCCAGATTGTGGCCGCATTACTTAGGCCAAGAGCTGTATCACTAAATTTTGACCTTTGGCTCAACTAGAATCTCTCTAAATTTGTTTGTTTTTTATTCACTTCAGCCATTGAAATTATCCTTTCGTGCCACCACCTTTGAAATATAAGGAAAATGAGGGAAGTTCTAATGTCGAATTCAAATAGAACCGTCGGCTACGAAACGGAAGGTCAAGAGTCAGTGAAAGTTCTGAGTCTTGATGGTGGCGGTGTACGCGGATTATTCACTATTAGCGTACTGGCCGAGATAGAGAGCATTATTGCGCGGCAAACTGGCAATGAAAATGTGAAAATTGGTGATTATTTCGATCTCCTCACCGGAACCTCAATAGGTGGGATTCTAGCGCTTGGCTTGGCAGCAGGCAAGTCTGCTCGCGAACTGCAAAAGGTCTTTTATGATCAAGCTTCACTAATATTTCCTTCTACCTTCCCAGGGCGCTGGTTTAACACTATCAAGTCGATTTTCACACCCTTATATTCCAGCGAGCCACTCAGAAAAACCGTAGAAAATATGATAGGCAGCAGCACTATTTTTAACGATCTAGAGCGACGAGTTTTAATCCCTACGGTCAGTCTTACCACTGGTAAGTCGCAGTTTTTCAAAACACCTCACAACGGACGGTTTAACAGGGATGGCTCTTTAAAACTTGTCGATGCGGCTATGGCAACAGCTGCGGCGCCTACCTACTTTGCACCTCATTATTGCGCTGAACGGAATGCATACTTTGCCGATGGCGGACTAGTTGCCAATAACACAAGTTTTGTCGGATTACTTGAAGTTTTGCGCGACATGAGAGATGACTTTCCCTCTGCATCTTACAATAACGTTCATATTTTAAATGTAGGCACTTTGGGGGAAGAATATACGATCCGCCCCAAGACTCTTGGACGGAAGTGGAACAAGGGCTACTTGGGGCTTTGGGCCGGAGGAAAACGTCTAGTATTAACCACTATGTCAGCTACTCAGCGCTTGCACAAGGACATGTTAATGCGCGAGCTTTCGTCATGCGGCGCCGATAAAAACTACGTTTACCTTGATGACACGCTTTCAAACGACGCGGGGCTTGATATTTCGCTCGATAACGCGAGTCCGGAGGCACTTAAGACATTAGCTGGAAGGGGGAAACAGTTGGCTAGCGAAGAGTTCGCCCGAAATAAACCACTACAAGCGTTCTTCAAAACATCAGCCAAACCTTTCAAATCAAGAACACACATGGACACAAAATCATGAACTGGAACTTTCACCGATACTACACTGATGGCACTAACGGTCTCATGGGAAAACTTAAGCTTTCAGAGCAGGAAAATGAAAAGCTTAAACGACTGCGGCAGATAGTCCGGCAACGCACTAAAGACGTCTTTGAAGATGCCAAAACTATTGCGAAAGAAGTGAAGCAGCAGAACCTGACAGAAGAAGCTGTGCTTTATAAGTTCCAAGGCACGAAGATGCGATTCCTTTCAGAGCCGGAGCAAAAGAAAGTGGCTCATCTTATCCACGAACTAGACGATACAGCGCGAGACGTTTTTATCAATTTGACACCAAGATTCTGGACTCAGGGAAGCTTCCAATATAATACGTTAAATAAGCCATTTCAGGCACCGCAAGAAATGGACATTGATGACGGTACCTACATGCCAATGCCAGTGTTTGAAACGGAACCCATGATAGGCCATATTTTGCTAGTCCTGCTTGTGGACGCATCATTAAAGTCGCTTGCTGCAGAGAATCCAGGCTGGACGTTTGAAGAAAAACAGACATGCGGGCGTATTAAAATACCTAATGAAAATACACATATTGATGTGCCAATGTACGCTATTCCAAAAGAGCAATTCCTGCAAAAGCAGGTAGCCATGGAGTCCATGGCCGCCAATAGGGGAGGAGCTTTGGACGAAGCAACTCGCGAATCCTATAAAATTGATTCAGAGTCAGTGAACTTAGCGTTACGTAGCGGTGATAAGAAATGGATGAATAGCGATCCTAAAATTGTTGAGGATTGGTTTAATGAAAGCTGTCGACGTAACGGCAGTCACTTACGTAAAGTATCTCGATTTATGAAAGCTTGGCGCGATGCACAGTGGGATGTAGGCGGTCCATCATCCATCAGTCTCATGGCTGCGGTCGTGAAGATTTTAGATCAAGTCCCGCTGGATTATAATGATTTAAGCGAGACCATGAAGGTAATTGCCGAACATTTACCAAACGAGTTTCGATGCGGAGTAGAAAGCCCCGATCATACCGATGATAATCTACTCTTTCCAAAGTCAGGCCAGCATGAGCCTCGTGATTGGGCGATTATCGATAAGCTAGAGCAGCTGCACGGGATACTAAAAAGTGCTGAAGAGGCAAACTCTAAAGCCGAAGCGCTCGCTATTATTAATACTGCTTTTGGTAACAGAGTTACTGACAATACGCTGATTACCTCAGCTAGCGCCGCTCCAGCGCTAAAAGAGGATCCGAGCGCTGCAAAGGAGCCAGCTTCCATCAGTAACACCATGGTTAGTGGTTAGCCTTTCTGTGAATCACGAAATTCATCATATCTTGTTGGATTGTGGTTACCGATACACGCCAGCCTCTGGACTCCCCTCAGATAGCTGGCTTCACGTGAAAGTACCAGGTATTGGTTATTACGTGAAAGACTATGAGACCAATGTTGGAGTATTCTCTGTTGCTCTATATTTGAATAAAGATCCGCATACAGAGTTGCCCTTTGCGATCATCTATAAAATGCCTGAAAGCTTGAATGGGAGGCTTCTCCCTCATGTAACTCATGAAGGTAGTTTTTGTTATGTCGATCAACAGGAAGGTGATTGGGACCCTAACGACTTGGTTTCGCTATATACCGCAGTCGACGAGAAAATATCTTCAACGCTGGATATCGTTGCAACATCATCCGATCTAAGTGCCGAGGTGGACAGAGAATTTGAAGGTGAGTTCGCTGCATACTGGGAATCAAAAGAACGACTTTTTCTCATTACACGGGCGCATCGCAACGAATCTTTAAGTACTTATTTATTAAAATCCGTCGATGCAGGGAAAACTGCAACTGAGCTTAACGAATTCGTCACTGTTTCTAAAGACAGCGATATTAGTCAGGAAAGCTTTTCAAAGTGGGCTAATCAGCGCAAGTTGCAAGTCGACCAGTTAAAAAGAGATTCTATTAAAACACATTTCATATCCGTTACCCCCACTAAGCTGACAGGTGAAACTTGGCCTCCTCGAAGCCTTCCGGATGTTTTAGAATGGCTAAAACGCGTCGACCATAACGCTCGAGCCAAGCTCGTCGAGCACCTTACCGCAGCAGGCCCCACAAAAAGCCATATCTGTATTATGGACGTTGCGAACCAAGCGAAGCTGGCTTTTTACGTACAGCTCACACATAGGACAACCGCCGTAAAATGGCGTCGCAAAGGTCGGCGCCAGAAAACAAGTATAAATCATGCTGCGTCCGTATTGGGCAGTAAACATGCAAGTAAATGTTTCGTGAGACTCGGGGTGGTCGAGGCTCACTCTGCTGCGCTTTTAAGCCGAAATAGTAAGCGTCCTGGGCTTGATAACCTCGGCAGTAAACGAATTGCTCTAATAGGTTGTGGAACCATAGGTGGTTATTTGGCTGGGCTCCTTCTACGTAGCGGTGCTGGATGCGGAAACTGCCAATATGATCTATATGACCCTGATGTATTTAGTCCACAGAACTTTGGCCGACACCCATTAACATCACGAGATTTTGGTGAATATAAAGCGAAAGCGCTAGCACGCAGTCTATCAGAGTCCATCCATACAGCGACTAATATTCAAGGAAAGGCAAAGGAGTTTCCGATTAGTAAAGATTCTTTATCAAATTATGATTTGATAATTGACGCGACTGGAAGACCCCCGGTATCTAAGCGATTGGCGTGCGTTGTTCGTGAATTGGTGCCAGCGAAGCGTCCAATGATAATCCATGCGTTTAACGATGGGAATGGAAGGGCTGCGAAGGTGCTAGTGGACGATGGGAACTGCTGTTATGAGTGTATGCGATCTGACGTGGGCACGCATACCAAAGGTATCGATCGACGCTTTCTCAATATCAACGATGAGCTTCATATTAGCTGTGGAAGTGCATACACACCCTATGACGCTGCAGTTAGCTATATGTCCGCGGCACTTGCCGCTCAAGCGGCGCTAAACTCTTTAGAGATGCAACTGCCCTGGACTTATAATGAACATATTCTTGATGGTTCTAGGACACGAAAACCCAAACTGCTACGAACCCAGCCAAATTGCCCAATTTGTCATGCTCATGCTGGATAGTGATTTAGTTTTTCGAGACCAGAACGGGCAATTTGTCGTGCTTATGCACCATATCGCAGAGCGCCTTCAAACCTATCGACAACTAACTTACAGCAGTCCGGAGTCTGCGGGCGTTCTCATCGGTGAGCGACGGGGGGCTCATATCATCATTAGTGATTTATCGGTACCTGGTGATGGCGACATTCGGAGCCGCTGCAGAGTTGACAGGAGAGGGGCACATCACCAGACTAAAGTTATATCTTCGTTTCATCAGTCTGAGGGAACGGCTCAGTATATAGGTGAGTGGCACACTCACCCAGAAGATCATCCTACCCCTTCGGCTATAGACAAATTATCTTGGTCAAAGAACCTAGATACCGGTAGCACGATGGTTCTTATCATTGTTGGGAGACAATCAATTTGGCTTGCTAAGAAAGAAAAGCAAGCTATTGAACAATGTTTGACTGAAAGTTAGACATGAATAAAGTGCACGGACCAACCTTGAACAGAAAGGTGTCGATGAAAACTAGTCCATTGATTTTTAGGTGACAATGCGTTTAAGCTCATAATAACCAACTGTCCTGCGGCTGGTAAAATAATTTCCCTGAAGCTGTTCGTTATCCGAAAGACCAAGTTTTAGCACTGCGGCTCCCTTATAAGGCTCTTGAGCGCGGGTGTTAGATTTATGCTTAGGTGTCGTCAAAAATACGTAATACAATTCTGCACGCCCTGTTTCAACATCCTTTTTAGGCTTGGCTAATAATGTTTGAGAGTCTGAATCTTCTGCTTCTACATCAATGCCTAGCTTCAGAAAATCTTGCTTTATTACAGCTTTTGCTTTCGACGTTCCTTTTTTGCCTTCCCATTCCCAATGAATATTCATGTCCCAGGTTCCATTTAAGTTTGGGAAAAAAATTTTATTGAGAATTGGCCAGTGATTCCATATTTTTTCCCACCCAAAATAAAATGTTCCGAGCACTAAAAGGTGTAGAAGAGCAGAGCCACTAGTTGCGATTGATATTGCAGATATAAAAGAGGTATTTTGATCGTATACCCCCCAAAGAATCAAGCAACTGACTACCGCGTATGCAACAGCAATAGAGGAGATAGCTCTACCTATAGGGATGAGACTAATCATTGGCACTCCTCGAAGTGGATTTCTTTCCCGCTCTTGAAAATAGAAAGCCTACGCCTTTCACTCACGATCCCTGTCATGACTACATTCGAGATATTCGAGCCAAATAGAGCTGCTACGAAACGTCCCCCTACATGCCGAGACCTATCAAAGTATGCATTTTGTACAATAGGTGGTGAAAAATACTGAGCAACGTGAGTCAATTCCGCGTTTTTGTTGAGAATATGGAAGCCGTCATGATATTTACTTTTATGAATGGAAATCTCTGATAAAACTTGCACGACCGAGCCGCTAATCTCGGGAGGACTATCTCGCAGACTAACTATTGGCAAGTGATTAGGACAATCACAGACCACAACTCCTGTGCCAGAAAAGTCTGTATTTGAACTAACCGCAACCGTGTAAAGTAAATTTCTAAACTCGTCTTGTGTCATTAAAGTTTCCTTCAAGCATCGAACGCATAGCGTCCAAGGCATTTCTGTTTATCTGAGTGACGCAAATTGCTATAGGCTGTATCGAAGAGTGTTGGCCTTATTATAGTCTTTGCATACCGGATGTCTGAAGTTTCAACTGCTTGGAATTCATATAATAGCTGCATAAATGCAGCTTTCACTCCTTTGGGCAAGGTGCAACGAACAGAGAGCCCGAAAACAGAACTATGCTCACCTGTAGTGTCCTCTAGAGGTGTTAACTTCCACGTTTTTATAACCTAGAGCGTTAAGCATATACTTTATTTCAGTTGGGCTTTCTGTATTGCGTGGCCCTAAAGTAATTGAAGCAATTGCTGAGGAACTTTTATCAGAAACAAGAGCATTTGAGTAGGCTGTTATACCGTACCCGCCTAGTCGATAATCTATTTCAACGGGTTTATGAGCTGTAAAAGCATTGACGCCGACGAGTTTTCCTCCTCTGTGGAGCGAGAGAATCATTCTTTGCTCTCGTTCCGATTCGTAGAATGATTTTTTAAATGCTGCCGCCAGTTCGGAAAGTTCTGCCCCCAAAATATATTCGTTAAAAAGCATATCGTCGCCAAATGCATTTTTGTTTGTATCAGACTTTTTGAATTGTAATAAAATGTCCTTAGCTTTCTCTTTTAACTCGTGAATAGAGTAAATGAGAGGAAGTATCTGCATGACTGGTCTGACCTTTCCATCGATCAGGTTTCCTTCTGGTCTAATAAGCGTGTCATTTAATCTTTCCAATATGGATTTTTTGAACCCTATACAGACACCAGCACCATTCTCACCGTATGCCCGCCACTGATCTAAATCATCTCCTTTTTTGGAAAATGAACAAGCTAGGAGTAGATATTCTGTTTGGTCCGAAAGGTAGTGATTGTCGTTTAGCCAGTCTGCAGCGTGTGGGAATGCATTTTTAAACTGAGAATTTACTAACTCGAATCCAGCTTTATATTCTTCAGGGTCATTCATTTTAGTTATATCTGAAAGCCATATCTTGCGACTTTTTAAAATCTTCAGCAGAGTATCAAGTGAGCAATAATGGAAGAGCATATATAAAGCCTTAAGTTTAAGTGTTGATAATTTACTTTTTAACACAGCTTAGATTGTTTTGAATTGGTAATAAAAAATTACTCTTCAGTGACTTCTAATAGCTCCCCAACTTCACAATCAAAATACCTACAAAGCGCTTCCAAAGCAGCAAAATCAATTCGCTGAGCGGTCTCCTTGTACAGCAAGGTCACGGTATTTCGGTTCAATCCAGTATCGCGTGCAACGTCCATTATCTTTAGCTTTCGCTCGCCCATCATCCGCGCTAAATGACACTTAATCATGACCACCTCTCAAAAAATGTCATCTAAAATGACAAAAAAACATTGCAAATGATATTTTGCGTGCTAATATGTCATTTAGGATGGCAGTTTGTAATTCAGGAATACGTTATGCCATTCAGTCTATCAATCAACTAAGGAGTTTGCCATGTTAAATGACATGACGCTTTTAACGACCGCCGAATTGGCTGAGCGAATCAAGTATGACCCACGCACCATTAGAGAGCAGCTTAAGGATTCGGTACTACATGAGGGGATTCACTACATCCGCCCATTCGGTGGTAGAAAAATCTTATTTCTGTGGGAAGCCATTCAGCGTGACATAGGTCAGGAATCGTCAGGTACGCTTGCTATTCCGATGGTAAAAGGGGGCATGGCTCATGGGTAGTGTTAATGCACGTCCCGAGACCGGGAAATTGTTCATCGATTTCCGATACAAGGGTAAACGCTGTCGCGAACAAACCTCCCTTGAGGACACGCGAGAAAACCGTAAACGGGTGCAGAAGTTACTCGATCGGATTGAAGCGGAAATTACTCTCGGTACCTTTGATTATGGTAAGCATTTCCCAGGAAGCGCCAAGGCGCAGCAATTCAGGGAAATGCAGGTGCGCAGTCAGCATCTTGATACGCCCCTGTTCAGTGACTTTGCGAACACGTGGTTTGCTGAAATGAGTATTCAGTGGCGAACATCGCATGCTGATACGGTGCGAATTACATTGGATAAGTATTTAGTCCCAGCCTTTGGGGAAAGGGAAGTTGGCCGCATCACCAAAGCGGAAGTACTTGAGTTTCGGGCCTCACTCGCCAAAGTTACGCCCCGAAGCAACAAGTCGCTATCTCCGTCGCGGATAAACCACATCATGACGCCTTTGCGCATGATTTTGAATGAAGCAGCCAACCGCTACAATTTTAGCTCACCTTACCAGGGAATTAAATCGCTTAAGGTGCCGCGCACGGATGTAGAGCCATTCACGATAGATGAGGTTCGGCTCATCATCGAAAAGGTCCGTCCTGATTTTCGGGACTACTACACCGTGCGGTTCTTTACCGGCATGCGGACAGCGGAAATCGATGGGCTCCAATGGGATGCGGTGGATTTTGACCGCCGGCAAATCATGGTACGCAGCACCATCGTTAACGGCGAAATCCAAAGCACCAAAAACGATGGGTCGTTTCGCGCAATTGACATGAGCGAGCTGGTCTTCGATGCATTGAAACATCAGTACGAAGCAACCGGTGATCAGCAGTACGTGTTTTGTACCCGCAGCGGCTCGCCGTTGTCGCATAACAACGTGACCAAACGTGTCTGGTATCCACTTTTACGGCATCTGGGGTTGCGTAAACGACGCCCTTACCAAACGCGCCATACGGCTGCCACGCTCTGGCTGGCAGCGGGGGAGAGCCCTGAGTGGATTGCCCGGCAGATGGGTCACTCGACAACCGAAATGCTGTTCCGGGTCTATTCACGCTTTGTACCGAACCTGACCCGCCAGGACGGCTCCGCGTTCGAGCGATTGCTCAAATCCAACTTCAACGATTTCAAACCCGGCGCAGAGTGAGTAAGAGTTCACTCCGTCGCGCTACCGATTTAATTACCCTGGAGAATTATTATGAACACCATTACAACCAACACCATCAAAGACACCATTCAGCCGCTGCTCGTCGACGCGAAAGACTACATGCGCTTTACCGGACGTTACTACTTGTGTGAAGTGGAGTATGTGAATACAACGTCGGCGCAGGAGCGTTGTAAATTAACGTTATCTGACAGCTCCGGCACTATTGAGGTTTATGCCCGATATGAGCAACTGCGCGATGAAGCTATCTTAGTGGACGCTATGGTTCACGTGGAAGTCGCGAAGTCATTTATTGGTGAACAAAGTGTAAGGGTTTGTAAGGTACTGGCCTGCGCCGATGACTGCGACACCATCGGCACGTCGCTTGCGGCGCTTCCAATTGCTAAGTGCCCACGCACTGATATTTTTAAAGCGCTACTTGTGATGGAGAGCCGCATCCAGTCCGAGGTCATGAAAGAATTCCTCTGTGACGTGCTGTTACAGAAACACGTGGCTATCGCCTACCTTGAGTGCCCCGCAACCCTTAACGGTCACCACAGTTACGGGGCGGGGCTGCTTGAACATTCCATTGATGTCGCCTGGAATATTCTGGGGGTACAGACTTTTAAGAGCATTGAGAGGGACACCGCCATTGTTGCTGCGCTTTTACATGATATTGGAAAAACACAAACGCTGGCCAACCAACAGATGCCGAGCCGGCTGGGATGTCGTGTTGATTCGCCGCATTTGACCCTGGAGCTCTGTGCTGGCGCATTGAAGAAGCTCGATGCACGAGCGCCGCTGATGGCCGAACGGCTCCGGGAGGCATGGGTTGCACTTATCCCGGGTACCGCACTAAGTACCGACAGAAAGCCGCTATTGATTGATGTGTTAGAGCGCTCAAAGCACTTCAGTATTGAGGGCGAGCAGTCCATGGCGTTTCTGGCGGATGCGGAAATGGGCGTGCCCATTACGGCCAATCATTAATTTCTTTAATTTAATTAATTTCGTTAAAGAGGAATGATTTATGGCACGCCATCCAGAAGTCAGCGAACAGCAAATCATCGATGCCGGTTTAGCTCTGGAGAAACGAGGGAAGCGCGCGAATGCGGGCGCTATTCGTGTTCAGTTAGGTGACAGAGGCGGTCTTGCCCGCATTAAATCCATTTGGGAAACCTACCAGGGCAATCGTGACGAGCCGCTCTATGCAGCAAGGCGCAGTAACCTGTCGTTTGATGTCCTACCGAGCTCCTATGCGGACGAAGCTGAGTTGCTTATCGAGAAGGTATCGCAGGCCATGAAGCATATGGCGATTGCCGCTTACGGCGATGCGCAGAGCCTGTTTGAGCGACGCCTTAAAAGTATCGAGACAAATCATGCCGCAGCAATTAGCGACTACGAGGAGAGCGAACAGTCGGCCGTGGAGTGCGTTGAGAAGCTTGAGGATGAGCTCGACGACATACAATCCGAGAGAGACAAGCTCGCTGAGCAAAACGCGCAGCTACTGATTGAAAACGCGGAGCTTCGTGGAAAGCTCGATGCGTCCAAAGAATAGTTTAAAACACAGAATTTAAAGAGAGGCACATATGGCACTTAAAACCATAAGTTTTGTCGGCTTAGCGCCTGAGAAACTGTTAGAAGCCGCTGAGATAGAAATACAAAGTCAGCTCCATCATACCGGTGGCGAGCTGTTTTTATACCGTAAGCCTAAGTTTAAAGGCTACAACTTACTAAGGCCCTCCGCAGAGGTGCAGGGATTATTGCAGTACTTCGCATCCATTGGTTGTGTTTGCTCTGAATACCGGCTGGCCTATTCATTACTGCCAAACAACGTGGATGAGTGGCCTTTAAAGTCCGAGGACTTGGCCTATTATTATGCTTTTAGTGCGGCGGAAGCGCGAATCAACCTTGAATATGATGAGCGCGTGTCGGATCTGTTTGAGGCATTTGAATACAGCTCTGAGTTTGCGCGCTACCGGTACATGATGAACGACTTCATCCGAAAGTACGCAGAATCTCGATCGATCTCAACGGACATCATCTGGCACTTTCAATACCTGTCAAAGCACGATGATAAAGATCAGGAGTTTTCGGAGGATATGACGCTGGACAGTTGAAACTTACATCAAACCCATTAAGCGAACCTATCAATAACAGGGCTAGCGTTTATACTAGCCCTTAATATTCACTTCAATTTTTGCAGCCATTTCTTTTGCAGGTTACCGGTGCGGTCGTGTTTGTCCAATGCGATGGTTTAACGTTAGTGTCTTCGCCGCATCCAGTTTTCCCGCCTTTTCGCCCCTAGTGAACAACACTTTCACTTGACTCGGGTGTATGTCTAACAGCCATAGAATGTTCCTTTTCGTGTGTGCGCCGATATTGGCTGATTAAAATGTAGGCCGAAACTGACGTGATGCCAGTCTTAGAAGAAAGGAGAGATCTGCAAAGTGTCAGGAGTGGGCGGCGCTAATGCCCACTTAATCGGACTATAATGTGTAGAGAAGTGGAATTAGTCAACGGTTTTAGTTGCGCTTAAAGTACTTGTTATATATTGCTTGTCGAGAAATCAATTTCTTTACTTCGTTTCTGTCAATACTATATAAATACCAATGACTCATAGCTCGCTTTCGAATCTTTCGGTACCAAACATTTATATCCTTCTCTGGTATTTCATATAACCAATCTCCTGCTTTTTTGTCATTAAACAAATCATCAAGAATTAATAGCATTGAAGATCGCGATTCAGAGAGCACAAAATCCTTATCTTCATTACCCAGTCCTAGTTGTTCATCTCCAAAAAATGTGGCTGATACCATATGCAAACGGAGAGAAGCAGGAGGATGAGAAGAGGATTTAAAGTCACTTCGGGTAAGTTTAGGAGATAAAAAGTAAAAAAACAGGTTCAAATATGTGAAATAATCGCACAAAACCTTCTTGTATAGGTTCTTGTTGTTAATAAATCCTTTCAGTTCCTTAAGGTGATTATCAACCAAACCTTGAAGCGCAAACATATCACCGACAAACTCTCTGCTCTGAGAGTTCAGAGCTTCTTCCTCAGTTAGTTTTTTTCCCTTCATATTATCAATATCATCAATATCGATAGAGTTGTGACGTAATCCATGCATGTGAAAGATATGACCAGCTTCATGGAACATAGTAAACAATGTAAAAATTGACGAAATTAGTTCAACCCTATGCCTAAAGCTTTCATTTTTTAACTTCTCGTCAAATTGATTATTTTCAAAATAGTTTACAGAGCCTAAACCAACGAGATCTTTGTAAGTTTTTGGGTTTTTATCATTCTCGTCAGAGAAGCATTTTTGTCCATTTTCAATTAAATCTGCAACAACAAGTGCCATTTTGTATGATAGGTCAAAAACTCCATACATTAGGGCAATATACTTTGGAGTATAAGAAGCCATAGCATTGAAATTACGATCCTGTAGAACAAGATAGTCGGAATCAACCGCATCAGCGATTTTTTTACAAGCTAAATGCAATTGATTGTACCATGCTGGGGAATAATCAAAATTACTATCCTCCATTATTGGTTGGTTAAAACCACTTTTCTTCAAAGCGGCCAAAATACTTTTATCCATAAACTCCTTAAATATTTAACGCCACATTATGGTGCGACAACCATGTGCGAAACTTACACGGCTTTGGAGCCACTCTTAAATACTTTGTTATGTACATGACTTTAAACTGACTTTGTCCATATTCGTATCATGAAAACTCCCTCTGAAGGCTAAAGTCCTATCAAAGCTAAAATGAGCAAACCAAATTATAGGAAATTGTGCCAATTTTAGGGCCGAAAAAATAAAATACAAAGGCAATATCAGTGAATTGGACTTCCCAGCTTCACTAGGCTGAAATTCACAGTGTACGACAGGTTTACCTCAACAATCTTTAGCGATTTTTTGTTGTGTTGTTAATTTAAGTCGTTTACCGTCAATTACATAATGGAAAATTAAAGTTGGATATAGTATGTCCGTTAGAAGGCAACTGAGCATGTGCAAGTTACTTTTGCTTAGTCAGAGCATTCAAAGTTCGGAATACTTGTTTAATCAGTAACTTAAAAACAGGGAGCTATCAATTGAACGAGTTACGAAGTGCGCGCGCAGTATATAAATGTTAGGCGTAATGGATGATTAGTGCATGGATTTGAGTCCAGCCGAACAATTTGCTCACAGCACCGTACGTATAGAATGCGATATGCAAAGTGGGGGAGTGGGTACTGGCACGGGTTTTTTCTATAGCCTTGATCGAAATGACGACCAACATATACCTGTCATTGTTACAAACAAGCATGTGGTGGCTGGCGCAACTAAGGGGAGATTTCTATTAACCCTAAGAAATGCTGAAGGTGGTCCTGATATAGGAAAAACAAAATCCTTTGAGCTGGACAACTTTCAGGGGCAATGGCTCCCTCATCCAGATAATGATGTTGATCTATGCGTCATGCCTATTGCCCCACTAATCCGACAGGCTGAGGCGACTAAAACTCAATTTTACTTCACCACCTTAGAAAAAGAACTTATTCCAACTGAAAACGATCTAAAGGATATGTTGGGTCTTGAAAATATCCTTATGGTTGGATACCCAAACGGCTTATGGGATAAAGCCAATAACCTTCCAATCTTTAGAAGAGGTGTGATGGCATCTGACTATAAGAGAGATTGGAATGGCAAAAAAGAATTTCTAATCGATGCTGCCTGTTTTCCAGGTTCTAGCGGCTCTCCAATACTACTTTTCGAAATCGGAAACTATCAAACTCGAAATGCACTAGTAATGGGGTCTCGAATCAAGCTTCTTGGGGTTTTGTATGCAGGCCCGCAGCACACGATACAAGGTGATATACAGATCGTGCCAATTGCTACGCAGCAGAGAGTTATAGCGATAGCAGGAATACCGAACAACCTTGGTATAATCATAAAGTCTGAACAATTGTTGGCGTTCGAGGGCAAGCTAAAGTGAAGCCTAACAAATCAATCAACTTCGCGCCGATTATCGAGACATTAGCAGTACAGGGAGATTTCAATGTCTAAAGTGAGAGATCACAAGTTTACAGTTATAAGAGACAAAAAAACTGTAATCACCCGTGCGACATTTTGGAAAGTGCCTCACCATACCAGCCCTGATGAAATTCACCTTAAGGTTGGCCGGTACAAGAAACCGAACGGAATATTCGACCCAGAGAGTGTGGAGGTTTTTGAACCCAAAAGTGAATTAACGTTGGATGGTGAGGAATTTCAGAATCTTGTTTCCTTCATCCAAGAAAACTACGAGCCTTTTAAAAATGGGACTAAAGCATTTATCCCTTTGAATAAGCCGTATGATTTATCGATTGCTCACCAGCTAAAGCAATTGCTGGATCAAAGTGACAAGTCTGAAATGCTCAACTTCTTAGTAGAGAACAATGTCGTTCCTGATGAGCTGGAGGTCGGACTCTCACATGCTCGCAGGTTGAGGGCAATCGACGAATTTGTGGTTCTTCTTGAATCTGATGATACCGAAAGTCGATGGCAAGAATGGTTCGAGAATAATAATTGGGTGCTCGGAAGTGACTTCGTAAAAGTGTTAGACGAACGCAATATAGATACGAGAAATATTTCAGATTTCTTAATGGAAAGTTATGACGGATTTCTTGATATAGTTGAAATAAAGAGGCCACAGGGAGGCCTACAATTTTGGCAGAACAGGCTTGATCACGGAAACTATATACCGCATTCTGACCTTATTAAGGCTATAACTCAAGCATCTAAATACATCCACGAAGTGGAAAGGGAAGCAGACAGCATCAAGTTTTTTGAGCGTGTGGGTGGTGTAAAGACAATCAAGCCTCGCTGCACACTGATTTACGGACGGTCGGCTGATTGGAATGTGGGTCAGCAGGAGGCATTTAGGATTTTGAACTCGAGCTACCACAATCTTAGTATCATGACTTTTGATCATGTCCTTGCTCGTGCTAAACGGATACTCGGGAAAAATTGCTAAACAGACAGAGGCTCAAGCCGAACGTTTTCGCTGGCGTTAGCCCAAACGATACATTTTAAAAGGTACCGATGGACACTGAAACGTTAGTAAAGAGAACACTTTAAACTCCATGTCGAGAAAATACCTGAGTCGGACCAAAAAACGCCCGATTTCCTTGTGCGTGATAGCATTAACGAATACTTGGTAGAGGTTAAAGAGAAAGAGGCAAATCCAGCACTCGGTGAAGCAAAAGAAGAAGCATTTTCAAAAGGGGAAATTTTCGAAGTATCTGAAACACTTTCAACGAAAAGCGTACTTCAAAATGTAGTACGGGACGGTCGCAGGCAAATCAAAGCACACGTTACTGACGAGTCAACGTTTAGGATAGTTTGGGTACATTGTACTGGTCTTGCTTATGACGCGACACTAGAGCAAATAATTGCAGGCCTTTATGGTAGTGAAACCATTGTAGACTGTAGCTCCGATGATGCTTTTTCTGGAACCTGCTATTATTTTGGCTTTAGTCAGTTTTTTAAGTACCGAGATTCAATAGATGCTGTAATGGTTACTGGTAGCAAAGGAGAGGCGACTTTCTGCATAAATAATCATTCACCTCGTTATGAACAATTAAACGCATCAGAATTAGTCCAATCTATGCCAGTTGGTGTTATAGATCCAGCACATGAAGAAAAAGCAGGCTTCGGATTTGTAGTCGATGGCGAGGTGGATCGCAGAAAACCAGACGAGGTGTTGAGTTATCTCCGTAAAAAGTACAAAACAGAGAAACTCAATGTAATGAAAGTGCGCCATATGGAGGTTCATATGGCCGTCACACATAAAAAAATGTAACAAGCGTAAGCGCTCTGGGAGAAAGTTTACGGCGTACTTCAGTTTTGTCCGTGTTGCGGGCGTGGACGTTTGCTCTTGGTACAAAGCTCAAGGTCACTAACGAGCGATAAACTGACCTTTGGTTGTTTAATAGTCACCGGCTACTTCAACTAATGATTAACCGCGCTGTAATTAGCAGTGTGGGTTTAGCTAACTGCACGATATATCCTACCTCGACAGTATTGCGCATTCCATGTTGTGTTAGCAGTTTAAGTCGTTTAATGTCAATAACATAATGAAGAATCGAAGCTGAATGTTGCGTGTCAGCCAGAGAATAAGGGGGCGTGCTCAAATTTCTTTCTTGTTCAGAGCTTGTTTTAAGGCCGGAGTGCTCATTTGCTTAGTAACTTAAGAGGCAGCAACTATCAGCTGAACGAGTTATTAAGTGCGCCGCACAGTCTATAAATATCCGAGTTACAGAGAGCTATGAATAATCAGTCTAAATTTCATCCAATAAGAGACTTCACGATCCTCGCATCGTTAATATCTGCGTTTCTATATGCAGTAGGATATCTCTATGAAACCGTTTATTTAGAGAGCTTTGGGTTGAACACCTCGGAGCTGGCACCGGACATACCAACCTCTATATCTTTCGGTTTTAGATATATTTTTTTGAATACGACATCAGGTATTGTAATCGCTTCGATAATAGTTTTTTTTGCTCTTTTAGTGGTTGATCAAATCAAACAAGATTTTCTTGCTTGGTTGGCAGCTAGTGACAAAATTACTAGGGTGCTGCGCTCTATTTCTCAAAGCGTTAATTTCAGTAGGTTAAAAATATACGTGCTAATCGCCTCACCTTTTTTACTATTCATGGTGCTTTTCCACTCTATAAACAAAGGCTCAGAGTTGGCAGAGTCACTAAAAAAAGAAGAAGAAACGGATAGGATTATAGTTATCAAATCCGGACATGAAATGGAATTGGAAGGTAAGGTTGTGCGCCTACGGGATGGTGTAGTCGCATTTTGGGAAAAAACTAGAGATGTAACCCACATATTTAATTTAGAGACTACTTTCAGAATTACATATGGAAAAGAAAGTCCTAACGAGTCAAGCAAGAAGGAGGCAGATAAAGCTCGAGCTTCCTCTTAATGCGTTATAACGTTTGCATATCAACTAAAATTTGAGAAATATTTAAACGACCAAGATAGTTCGAGCTGATGAAGGTTGAAGTCCGGAAGCCAGCGGTGCAGTATAAGGCGTTCTTAGTGTTTGGCGAGATAGAATGTTTAGTTAGTGCCCAATCGTGAAATTGGGAAGGGTTTAATCGTTCTTAGTGAAAATCGGACAAAAAAACAGCCATTTTTTTATTAAAGCTATACTCATCTACGGGGTATATGAGACAGGATTCATATACCCCGTAGATGAGATAGTAGCTCTAAATCATAAAAAGGATAACTATATGGCTCTTAAACCTGGACCAAAACCAATTGCTGACTCAACAGGGAAACCTGATAGACGCAGGCGTGATAACAAAGATACACCTGGGAATACCCCGGGACTGAAGCCTAGTAAATCCTCAAAAAAATAGGAAAGGCTGTCGATAAAAGCTACCTTTACGGTAGTTTTTTTGAGACATAATGAGCACAAATTATTATTCAAGTGTTTTTGGGTAGAACCCATGAATGTTAGAAGTCTGGGAAGTCCCGTCACTATCGCCCGCGCAACTAAGTGGGATTTAGCTGTTATGGAAAATAGATCTAAAAAGCCCAAGACTCAGTTGTTTTAGTCGATAGGGTTGGATATAAAGACCTGTGTGTCGAGCCTAGGACAAGCGGGAATACGGTCTTACACTTTCGATTGGTCGTTTTGACGACAAGGAAAAGAACGAAACTTTGACCTGGATGCTTAGTATGAGCGTGCACTTTCAATATTCCAGCCCGAGTTGCCCTTTACTTCGTAGTAGAGAAAAGTTTAAATCAAGATGCTCGCTTGTTGGGCATAATGAGGCCAATCTCAATGATTTCCGCTCTTCGCAAGAAGCAGGCCGTAGCTTGATGTGAGACAACCATTATTCTATGTAAGAAATATTTAAGTGAGCTCATAGATATTGTTAGGATCATATGTAAATCTCGGATCGTAATACCTTCTCAGGGCCCCCGAATAGATCGCAAGCGTGTGAAAAGCATACCGGAGTGCGCTCGAGGCATATTGCTCGCTATTTCCCCTTAAGTATTGAGCGTTATTTTCGTTGATGTCATGGCTTAGGAAGTAAAGACGAGCAACTCCCTTAGAATTTTGACGTTTCCCGCCATCTTTAAGTACTATCTCGAAGTGACCAACAGCGTTCAAAACATTATTCCAATGTGCTGTTACAATTTTCAAAACATCATCCCGGTATTTGCCAACGGGGGCCCCGCAAATCGAGTTGTCGACGTGAATCTCAAGATACAAGCGTGAAGCAGGGACGACAGGTTTTAAAGCTGTGATGAGATTGATGGCATCGTCTATTTCTTTTGTATTGAAGGAAACGTAACGGTGGCTATGCGTCGAAGCACTTAAAAGTATATGACTTGCTTTTCTAACCTGGTTGTCAAGATAGTGCATCGCAGCCGGCATAAGTTTATTGATGATTATATTTGCGGCCATGATGTCATCATTGGAATTCGGTAGCGGTACATGAAGCTTTGATGTCTCAGCAGCGTACAATCTGAACTTTCTATGCTTCGTTTTATAGCGCTCTTTAGTATCGCGAGCCGCATCTATGAGTGCTTCCACCATTTTGCGTTCCAGGTTGTAAAGGTCACAAATTTGCTCAATAGAACGACCTTTGTCGGAGGCCTCTAACACAAGGCTTACTTGCTCAGCATCGAACTCTGTTTTTTGGGTGAATAAACTATCCATGTCGAGATCTCCTTTTTTAATCCCTTTAAGCTGTTTGACTACCCATCCGCCTCGCTCTTTGCTTAGTAATCTATCAGCAAGTGACATCAGCTCCGTTTTATTTAGTGCTTCAGCGTTTGCGCCCTCCGGTAGAAGCTTGCTCATACGCGCTGGCTGCATGCGTGAAAGGTTCCTTACCGAAGACATGTTGGTTGTGGTGTTCGAACGCATGATGGACTCGAAAAGCAATAAGTCAGTGAAGTGCGTGTAGGTTGATAACGTCATGCCTGGCTCAAGGTGGCCTGCCCAGGTTGATATCTTATAGAGCACGTTTAGGGAGTCGCTTAGTTGAAAGTAATCTCTGATAACGGCTACTTGCTCTGGTGAATATGGCGTTAAGGCGCGTACGGTATCGTCCGACGCAAAACAGACCAATACCGCGGTAGAAATTGCGAAGTGGCGCAGTTGATACATTGGGGTATGAACGCCCGTATATGATGATAGCAGTCGAGTTACATGCTGGCTGATTTCGCGCATGTTGAGAAAGACATTGTTATGCGGCAGTCTGGAAAAGATGAGCATGTGCGGGTTCGTGAATCTCACTCTTCCATCTGCACTTAGGTAACGCCCGGCTTGCTCCATTCGGCGACTTATAAACCAGCGGATAAACTTGGATTCATCAGGTGGTAAGAAAGTATCAAGCTCAATCAGTCGTTTGGCGGAGTATGTTTTTTCTCTAAAGTGGCGGTTGGTTCTTACGAACAAATGACCTTTTAGGAGCAGGTCAATATCCTTTATTTCTAGGTTGAGTACTTCATTTGGTCTAGGGTTAAGCCTGGAGCATAGGATGAGTAGCGCAATAACTGACTCGCGAAGGTGAGATGATTGGTTAGCGTAAAGCTCGCCGATATCAGTAAACAGTTGCTTGATGTGCACTTCTGAGGGGATATTTGAGCGGACATGAACAGATTTTTGTTTATCTCTTGGCTCAAGTTGTTGGGGCAACGCAATATCGTGCTCTTCATTTAAGAAGTGCATTAGCTCGATGATTGATTCGCTGTATTGTGAGTCCGAGAGGCTCTTTTTGTTCATTAACTGCTCGTAGAGCTCTGTCATTTCATCTTCATCGAGCACAAAAACGCTCGTTTGTTGGCAAACGTCGAGCCAGATGGTCGCAACAGAGCTGACGTAACGAGCCCCGGTTGCAAACTTGGTTAAATTACCCTCCCGATAACAATATCGCAGCCAATCAATGAGCACGAACTCAGAGTCGCTGATAGTGCGCTTACGCGACTCATAGAAGCTATCAATCCTTCGAATAATGAAGGCTTTACGCTCTGCGGCACTGCGGTGGTGATCATTCCTAGCTTTGAATAACTCTCGCAAACCTTCGCTGAACTCTGAATGATAAGCCGGAAGATCACGTTTTTTAAGCACACCAGCAGGTTGCCGAGGTATAGATACTGGATTGGGTTGTGTCGGCGACGCGATGGTATTATGAAAAGTTTGGCTTTTAATGCACTGAAGGCACTCGATGGACGTTGAGGCGCTACTTAAGTCTCCGCCTGCAAAATGCCGTAGAAAAGTTGGCATATTTGAGCCGGGCTGCTCGCTGACGAGCTGCGCAACCGCGCGCAAGAACGTGCGGTTATTAAGCTTTTTGATGGCTTGTTGAGAGGCAATTGCAGACAGTTCATTTTTTAGCAGCGTTGTTGCGTCTCCGCTTATGCAGGCGGTTGCCCGACTTTTTATAAAACCGGATATTGTAAACAGGGTGAGTGGGCCGGGATAAAAGTTACGTTGAGTGACTTTCCTTCTATTTGCCTTTGTGTTGGTTTCATGACCTCGACGTGAGTAAATAAGAGGAATAACCCAGTTTCCTTCAATTTTTTTGAGCACGACTTTTGATGTTGTAACTGTCGTTAGCAGTGCATCCAGTGCCTCCTCGAAACATAAACCACTTTCGAACGCAGCGTGAAACAGGACAAGAAACAGTGGATAACTATTGTTAAACGACTTTTGCACCGAGACTAGGAGATTAACCTCATTTATTGCTCCGTGGAGTAACGACTTAGCTTTAACGATTTTTGGGTCAACAAAGCCGTTTAAGCGGGGCGTTGAATAGTAGTGTTGGCCATAAAGTTTTTGGTTAATTGCATCTATGAGTGCACGTCTGAACTTGCTGCTTAATGATTTTTTAGCATGCACGGAGTCGTAGATTGTTGAAAATACCATTTCTTTATGCGCATCGTTGAGAGTATCAATTGGCTCGCGGCATATCAGATGCATTAACGTGTCAGCGCAGTTGATACTCGCTTTTTCAATTTTGCTCTTCTGCGGTGTCGCATGCTCGGTGATAACTTTTCGAAGTAAGTCCATTTTTATCTCCCTATTTGCTCATCAATGAGCTTTTCGGTAGAGCCAGCGCTTCCATGATGTGATCAACCCGTTCACTAATATCGAGCAATTGCTGGTAACGAAATGTTGAGCTCGATTTTGTTGGCGAGTCCAGTGCCTGTCGGTGACCCATAAAGGCCGCAAGGACATCCCGGTCGACGTCTGACTGGATGAGTAGGCTTGCCATTGTATGGCGATGCCAGTTTATCGATCTGAAAACCGCATCAGAAAGATAGCCACGTAAGTGATCGAAGTTGGGTAAAAAAGTCGATGCCGTTTGGATGCGAAATAGGTTTGAGCGGCCAGATAGCATGTCGTCGATCGCCTGATAATTGTTGGTGTTAGTAAATCTAAAACGCTCTTGATAGCACTTTAAATAATCGATGTAATGAAGAATTACCTGCCGAGCGCGTTGGCACACAGGGACTAGTCGTGCAGAGCTATCGGATTTATCGACGATTTCCACTTGATTAAAATCATCAAGAAAGGCACCTATCGTTCTAAATACATCGGGAGCGGGGCGATGCATCGTCGCAAATTGCAGCAAGTTAACAACATAAGCTGTGTAAATGTTATGTGCTGCGATACGATCCTCTTTAATCAACGCATTCCTGAGCGCGGATTGAAGCTGTGAAAACACATATTCAACCCCGTGAGATGACAAGGCTTTTTTCGAACCAAACAGTGTGTCGTCAGGAATTGACGTCTGTTTATATGCTTCGATTTCATCCTCTGGTAAGAATAAAGCCATGAAATCTGTGTGATGTTTATGAAGCGTTTTTGCAGAGAATGCTGCATAAAAATTTTGCATGTTGTCATTCATTTTTCTATCCGCGATAAAGTCACGTTCAAAGCGTGTCATATTTACCGTAGTGAATTCGAAATCAATGACGCGCTGGAGTGCATTGGGCGTTATCAGCTGTCCTGATGGACCTCGTTTCCCAGCGAGTAGCCGAGCGACTCTACTCTCGAGTATATCGATTGGTATTGATTGTGAGCGGGCTTGGGCGGTAGGTTTCGCGACACATGGCGGCAATAGGATGTAATTATCGTCTTTGGTCACAAGTTTTGATGCTTCATCAAATATTGGTGAAGAAGCTTCTCCATAGCGCCAGCTATTGGATAGTTTACCAACGCCTGTGCTAAGAATCTCAAAGTCCAAGCTCGCATCGACAAGCGATCTCATATTGCGTCCAGTGGCTAACTTGGCTAATGCCAAGCCTCGCGTCAAATCGTCGGGGTCACTGAGAAGAAATGAAGACAATTCGGACAACGTTGATCTGGTTAGCCGGTAAGGGGACGACTGAGGACGTTTCTGATTCCTTTTCTGGTGCTTACCCTGATACTTTTGTTTTCTGCCACTCATAACTGCTCTCCCATTTTTTTGATACGCTCGCTCTGGAGTTTTTTTAATTGTCGCTTCGACGTGCTGAGACTGGTCCGAGAGAGTTTGCGCGCGATAGCTCCAATTGTTTTTGCGGATACGCCTGTTAGCTCTTCGATATCTGAATGTGAGAGATGGCTTTTTTCCAGAGCTCTACGTAGTTGTGCGCAGTAAGTTGGATGATGCACCTGGTTTAGCATCCTTGATAAAACATATCGCCAGGCAGTATTCGATACTACCGGTGATTCAATGTCTGGGACGCAAATGACAGTCAGCAGCTTATTCATATCGTGGTGTGCAGTCAGAAGCTGAGACCAGCCAGCAATTACTTGATAACTACTGTTGTCTGGCATGACCTGGGGGTATTCCAACTGAAGGGCTTGGTCTGATGGATAATCTTGAGTCCGTTGCATGCATTGGTGTTGCAAATCAAGTTCAAACTCGTAAGCCGGTTGCGCACACGGATGGATGATTAACCTCGAGAGAGGTACGTCAATCATTTGTCGTCTGTTGTTGTCCATAGCATCACCTCGTTAATGCAATTCAGAAAAATCGGCTTGAAAGCCACATGACTTATGCTAGCTGATGGAACGCAAAAAAATCGGAGATGAAGTTACGGAAATTGGAAATAGTTAAAAAACGAATATTTTCTCTATATTTTTAAGGATTTTCTGAGACGAAAAAAACCACATTTTTTTCAAGCAGGCGACGCTTGGCAGGCTTTTTGATAAAGGAGGTGGTTAAAAATCATTCAGGGTTGAGGTCGCAGCTGGAGAAGCCGTCGATGATTTATTGTTCTCGACGGCGCCTAAGATATTGGCGGATTATAATGTCAGTCAGAGGAAACTCTCCTTGTTAGAGCCATAGTGCGATTCTCGATGACAATTAGGGCAAAGAGCTTTTACATTCCTAAGGGTATCTTCGCCTCCGTCAGCTAATCTTTTAATATGGTGCACTTCAAGATATGGGCTTCCATCTGACTTTCGTAGAAAAGGAGCTTTACTACCGCAGCTCTCACATAAACCGTCAGCTCTTAATAATGCTTCAGCAACAACATCTGGGTTTCTAACAAAAACGGTTGCAGTTACTTGTTTTTGTTTAGCCCTCGGCGGGGCTTCAGCTAAACGCTTCTTCCTCTGTGCTGGCGAATCATTTAACGCTTTTTTCACTTGCTGCTCAAACTCATCAGTATATTCAGCTAAATTGAGTTCTTTGATGTTAGCGGACTGGGGAAGGGGGAGGCCAGCGAAGTAGAACGCAATTTTCCTCACGTCATTAGATGAGCGAATATACCAGTATGGTTCGTTTTGATTCGGCTGATGATAACCGTGGCAATCTCGACCAGTGAGACCTTTTATAAATGGCACAAGTCGGTTGACGCACTGTTGCGTGTTCGGCGCAACGTAATACCCAGATTTTGAAGGTCGAATTGCCAGCCTTTGGCGCTGCTCATCGTTAAAGACTAAGCTGATATTTTGTTGCTTTACTCTCTGCTGCTTTGGCCTTATTAATGGCTGACCTAGCTGAGTATTGAGCTCCTCAGCTAAGCCCCAGACAAACTCTTTGGCCTCAGTGAGATCATTGCTCATAAAAACCTCTTTTATGTAATTTCGTTTTGGTATGAGAGGCCTTTCAAATCACTGGTGATTCAGCCGCATCCATTCTAAGTACATTGTAACTGGGAAAGATATCGAGCAAAGCCTAGAAAGTCGAGTCACTCATATAAGTAATATGTCATGTTTATTTGTTGTATTTAATTGCTGACTAACTTAATGTCAATAACAAAATAAAAGGTAAAAGTTAGAGATTGCGCGCTTTTTAGCGGGAAATGGGCGTGCAAATAAACTGATACTAGGCATGTCATAAGGAAGAGAGCGTGAAAATAGAGAAAATTTGGATTAAGAACTGGAGGTCTGTGAAAGAGCAAAAAATTGAAGCTCAAGATCTTATGGTAATTATTGGCCAAAATAATCATGGAAAATCAAACCTACTCTCATCGGTTCTATTTTTCTTTGGTGAGCTGAAGCATCACGACTTGGATTTTCATCATGGTTCTACGGAGCTCTTTGTTGAAATTGAATTTGGATGCTTGGATCAATCAGATAAAGCGACTTTTAAAAAATACCTTACTTCTGATGAAAAGGTCGTTGTAAGAAAAACAGCCTATTTAGGTGGAAGCTTTGAATATCGTGGGTATATAGAGAACCCACAAGAAGAATGGCTCCAAGAGGCTAATGCTTCTGCTTATGCGAAAAGAGAATTGGCTAGTAGCTTGCCACTGCATCCTTTCATTCCAGATTCAGGCCGCATTACGAAGCAGAATATTATTGATGCCCAAAATGCCTACATTGAACAAAACAGAGATCAAATTGATTTTAGCTTTGAATTGGAGAGCTCTAATTTTCTTGGCCTAAAAACAGTAGCTACAGGAATTTTTGGGGAAGTATATTTTATTCCTGCGGTGAAAGAGGCATCGGACGACTTCACTTCAAAAGAATCTAGCGTCTTCGGGAAAATGTACGCGGATGTGGTTGCTCTAATGTCTGAGTACAACGAAGAATGGAAGGATACGAAGGAAAAACTCGGTAACCTGTTTTCTGCATTAAATAAACAGGACAAAAATGGGAATGAAAACCTTGATCGGCCTAAACAACTATTAGACTTTGAGCAGGAATTGGCTGATGAGTTAGTATCTTGGGGAGCAAAGGTTGATATAGAGGTTGCGGCGCCGGACATTGAAACCGTCTTTAAAGCTAATACTCAGGTTTGGATCGATGATGGCGTCAGAACGGACATAAAACGGAAAGGACATGGTCTGCAACGCGCGTTGACGGTCGCTTTAATACAAGTGGTGGCAAAAAAAGCAATATCGGCCGCTGCAGGTGAGGAGGCAGGTGACGGAAAAGGTAATCATCGTAAAGCATCTAATTCGAGGTACTTTATATTTGAAGAGCCCGAGCTTTACTTGCATCCTCAAGCTCAAAGGTCGTTATTTGATTCGTTTGTTGGTCTTTCAGAGTCGGGAAGTCAGGTTATCTTGTGTACGCACTCAAGTGGGCTTATTGATGTTGAAAAATACAGGTCGATTTATATAGCCACTAAAGAAAATGAGGCGGAAGGGACACGAGTTAAGCAGTGTAGTGAAGAGCTTTTCGACGGAGACTCGAAGAAAGACTTCAACCTTTCTTATTGGATAAACCCGGATAGAGGCGAGCTCTTTTTTGCTACAAAGGTAGTACTTGTGGAAGGTGCGACAGAGAAAACTGTACTACCTCTTTTGGCGAAGAGACTGAAAGTGTTCCGTTATGACTACACGCTAGTTGATTGCGGCTCCAAAGATAATATTCCTTTATATGTAAAGCTTATGAACAAGTTTTCGATCCCTTACGTCGCAGTGTATGACCGCGACCATCAAGCCCACAAAGGGGACGATGCGAAAGCTTCCGCTGACACATCTACTCAAAAGATTGAAAACGAGATTGATGCGAATATTGGTTCTTCGATAGTACTGGAAAATGACATTGAAGAGGAGCTTGGTCTCCCCGCAGGTGGAAGCAGCAAACCTTATGTAGCCTTGAATCACATTACGTCAGATGGCTTTGAGATCAGCTTATCAATGACTCAAAAAGTTCGAGCATTGTATGATGAGAAGGTTTAAAGCTGTGCCTGTATAAAGCACTTATAGTGACAAGAGATATTTCTGCGGGGAGAAGCTTTATGAACCACGTCCTACAATAGCAACTATTTTGTAGTCAATGTTCGGGCATTCTTGATGAGTTGACGCTTAGTTTTTAAGGAGATTATTGCAAGTAATGGAAGAGCAAACAGATAATATTGATGCGGCCCAGAACAACAGTTCGAATAATGAGTCCTTATTAAGTCAATTGGTTTATCGTTACCAACATATCAATGAACTTACGCTGGGTAATTTGAAACGGGGAGAGTACTTGTTTTCAACGCCATTTGAATTGAATGACGGAAACGAAGGGTACCCAAAACTCGTGTTACATGGTGATAAGGAAGCGTATCTGCGCTTCTCGTATTGGGTGCTTTGCGGGTGTGCTGATAGTTTATACCGACTGAGTGCTCAAGAAGTGTCCGAATCATCCGAAAAGTTTAATCGCATTTCATACAAAGTGTCGCAGTTATCCTCTAAGCGACCCTTACTAGTAGAGCACTTTAAAGAACTACTAAAAAGCGCAATCGATGATTTAGGTTTTAACGGTGAGCCTATGCTTTGCGCTTTGATTGCCAAATTAGAAAAATACCTCTTAGATCTTTTGCTTACAGATATTAATAAGCGCTATTCGACCCTGTCCTTTTCTAAATCGGCGACTAACCCAACTATGTGGGGACATTATGCGGATGCAGATAAGGGGATGGTTATTGTGCATGAAACTGAAAACAATAAAGTTGAAGTGGAACTCCCTGTTCCTACATTCCTCAGGATGAGCTCGGTTAATGAAAAGATTGATGGAGGCTATGAGATTAAAGGGCTGGGGACAAGTAACAAAGGCGAACTGAGCTTAGAGCAAGTATCCTATAGAAAGAATCGACCACAAATAAACCTGTTTCATTGGTTTAGTAATAAGTTTTTCTTTTCAGAGTCAGAGTATCACTATAATTATCCAGAATCATTTAGAGCCTCCCAGCAGCCTAAGGATCATGAGAAGTTTAGTGCGATTTTAAACCGTCCGTAGAAACGGGGTAGAACCCGTTGATTCATATTTGCTTCGGCGTACTAAAGACAGAAACTGAATATCAACCGAACATCGTTCTAAATTGAGTTCGAACTGTGCAGAGTGAGATGGTATCTACTGTACTTAACAATAGGAGACCTCGATGCCGGCATCATTTTTAGACCCTCTAAATCAGAAAAATCTGAAATATGAAAAAACAGCTTTTTCTCTGGTAAAATTTTCTAGGCAGAATTATCACCGTAATTTATTCCAGCAACTAAATATAGAGTTTTGTCCTACTTTGGAGACCGCTGTGATAAAGAGACAGGCGGAGTATTTAGCTGGACGGTTTTGTGCCCGCATAGCATTGGAGAGATTGAGTGTGAGAAACTATTTTCTTGCTACTGGCGGAAAAAGAGAACCTCTCTGGCCAATCAATTTTGTAGGTTCAATTACGCATTCAGATCATTTCGCAGCAGCAATAGTGGCTTCCAAAGCTTACTACAATGGATTAGGGCTCGATATAGAAGAGGTAGTAAATATTACAACTATGGAAAACATCAAAAAGCAGGTAATAAATTCTGATGAAATGCACGTAATAGAATTAAGCTGCGCCTCAATACGTATTGAACTTTTATTTACTCTCGTATTTTCTGCCAAAGAAAGCTTTTTTAAAGCAGCTTATCCCTCCGTTTTGGAGTATTTTGATTTTGACGCCTTGAGGCTGGTCGCTTTGAATACGGAAAATCAGTATCTAACATTCCATATAACTCAAAATCTATGCAAGTCTCTGCCGAAAAACAAAGAAGTGCAGGTTGAATATGACTTTATCGCGAAGAAAAGTGTTATAACTTATGTTGCTTTATAAAAGCTACGGTAAAGTTACTCTCTGCTTTTACTCGTAGCTTGAGCCGCTTTCCCCAGTTCCCACCAGTGAGATCCCGAAGCCTAAGAGTCCAAAAGACGTTTAAAATAAATTAATAATATGTTGACAATGTGTTATTTTATCTATGTGTTATTCGTTCTGCCTACGATCTTTTTGTCTATAAAAATCAATTAGATCACGAATAAAACATCTTTGTAAATTCTAAAAATTTATACATATGAGACAGGGAAAATGCTCAAGAGTTTTAACGAATATCGCTTGGACCTCGGCAAGAAGATCTTATTTCGTGATGGCGAGGAGGTTGAGATTGAACCTCTGACTATGCAAGTGTTGCTATATCTAATCGATAATAATACCCGATATGTAGATATTGAGGAGCTACATAATCGGCTGTGGATCAATAAAGTGGTAAGCGATAGCGCGATCCGCCGTACGATTGTTAAATTGAGGGCGGTATTGGGTGATGACAGTTCCAATCCTACATATATTAAATCTGCCTCTCGCAGGGGCTATCGTTTCATCTGCCAGCTCGAAGACCATGTTGAGCAATTACAGAACGCCCCAGCGATTGAATCGGCTGAGCATCATTCGGGATTTAAGCGCAATATCATTTTAGTTGTGCTACTGGCAGCATTTTTATTGGTGAGTTGGTACACTCTGGAGTATAGAGAAACTAGCGTTGCCAAGACCGCCACGATCAATATGGAAGAAAAGTCCTCCATTAGTTTCGAAGACAATCTTCTGGATCTATTCGGCAGAAGCGCGACGCCGACTCGGCATGGCAGCAAACCTTGGCTAGCTTTTGCGCACAAAATCGAAAAAGATAGTCTCTACAATTTATTTTTACTCAACTTGAACACTAAAAATCTCAGTCAGCTGACCAGCGATGCATTCAATTATCGCACCCCTTTATGGGTGAGCGAAAATGAATTGGTCGCGATTGCGGTTAATGGCGAAAGTTGTTCACTCGTCAGAATCGAACTCAACAACAAGGGCGAGCGGGTGTCGAGTGAAATACTACATAGCTGCAATGCTGGCCAGCTCAATCTTAATTTTAGTCAACCAAGCAGCGATCTATTCTTCTCGGATAGAGACAATATTGACGATTCTTTGAATATTTTCCGCTTTAATCTTATCGACAGGAGTCTGTCACGGGTCTCCTCACCAGCGAACAAGGGTGTCGGGGATTACATTAGTTCGGTATCCCCGAACGGCGACATAATCGCTTTTGCCCGCACCGAAAACGGCGAAAAAACCGAATTACTTGTTGAAGAACTCAATTCCGGTGAGCTAGTCAACCAAATCAATCTCAACGGCGATGTCACCAGTCTCTATTGGTTGTCCGATTCACAATTGGTGTTTCTCAACAATGAACGATTGTCGTTGTTGAACATTATTGACGGTCGATTACAGACCGCCAATGTACCGAAAGATATGGTCGGCTTGTATCCCAATCGTTCTGATCAGCATCGCCCATTCGCTATTCGCCATAACAAGCGTAAATACCTGCTGCAAGAGTCCCGCAATCCTTTCGGCGACCAACGCACAAAACGCATTATCACCTTTTCCAACAGATCCTTGTCGGCGGCCTACAGCCAATCGGACGATCTGCTGTATTATCTTTACGGCAAAGAAGACAACCGATATATAGCCAGCCGCAATGAAAAATACCACTTGCGGACGGTTCCGCTGAAACAGCAGGTGCAATTACTGGCTGTCAATCCGGCTAAGGCCGCCGTGTTGTTACAGATCGGTAGGCGATTGGCGGAGTTCAGTTTAGCCGACCAGGATTTGCAATATTTGACCCGAGAATCAGATGACGTGCAAAATGGCACCTACAATCGTGACGGCAGTAAAGTACTTTATGCCATCAAAATCAGCGACAGTTGGTCGGTGTACGCCAAGGATCTCAACAGCGCTGAAAATGAGCTTTTTATTCCTTCTGCTATTGCTGTCAAAGCCTATCGGGACGGCTACTTGGCGATCCTTGAAGACTACCAATTGGCGCGAGTCAGCGATAGCGGAGAGGTCACACCATTGGCGGATATGCACGTACACTTGAACATCAATACTGCGTGGGCCGTTGGTAGTAAATATGTCTACTATTCCAAGCAACAGCAAGACGTTATAACGTTATATCGCATCGATCTCGATACCTTCGAAGAGACCTCTATGGTGCTTGCTAGAGGCACTTTCGACGGTCGCTTCGCCATCTCTCGCGACGGAAGTAAATTGGTGCTCACCGTCGAGCCTACATTCCAAAACAACATCTATAAGGCCATACTGCCGTTCGAATAACGTCTGGGCGACAGCGATTGGCTAGCTTGCCTAAGCGCTGAGCAGGTTTTGCCACTCTTCGGAAAAGCCGCTGCACGGAAAAACCGTAACTATCACACTCTGTGGTCCCAATTGTTCGGCCAACTGCAGCGCAGCCATTAAATTGGCTGCCGACGAGCTACCGATCTTAGTGCCGGTATCAAGGTAGAACTGTTTCATGGTGTCGAGCGTGGCGGCGTAATCAAATGTCAAATGCCCGGCAATTTCAGCTTCCAGTGGTGCGACAAATGGTTGTTTGGCACCGAAGCCCAAGCCACCGGAGCCAGCGAATTTGTTTTTGCTGTTTGGCGCACAAGTCGTCCCGTAAGGCATTTCAGCAGGAGTAGTGGCATATGCCTTGACTGCTGGAAATGCTTGTTTGAGTTTTTGGTAGACTCCTGTCAGCGTGCCCCCGGTACCGATCGACGCCACCCAAGCATCGACTCTGTCGCTCTTAAGCTGATTAATGATCTCTTCACCCGTTGTACTGTAATGGATGAACTGGTTAGCCTCATTGGTATGTTGATAGAGAAAGGACCACTCTGGATTCTCTTTTGCCATTTGTTTGGCCTGTTCAATAACGCCGTAAAAGCCTTGATCTCTTGGGGTTAAATGAACTTCTGCGTTGAGTGTGCGTAAATCGTTGATGATGCTGGGGGCGGTCGCTTCGCTGAGCACCAACACCAAACGGATTTTTAGCTCTTGGCAATACTTTGCCAAGCACTTGGCCAAAGTACCACCACTGTATTCCAGAATCGTCAGGTCTTTGACTTTTTCTGCTGGCGTTTGCGACAGTAGGCGCCACAACATAGCAAAGGCGACTCGCGCTTTTACCGTGCCACCAAAATTATAGGATTCGCATTTTCCGAAGATTTTGCCGTAGCCTGGCGGCGTAACGACCTCGATCAATGGCGTATTGCCAATCTTACGTTGCAATTTTCCGAGGATGCCAAAACGGCGGATTACCTCGGTTGAAAATTGCTCTGGCTCTAGATGTTTCATTTTCCTTTCCTCGATTGTCTTCATGGCTTAAGAATGCTTTGCCGTGGAAATTAGGTCCGACGGCGCAACATCGTTTTGCAGATGAAGACGCATAAACAGCAGCAATGCCACTGCGGCGAACAAAACACTGCCGATCATCGGATAGTAGGGTGAAAAAGTGGCTAGGAATGAACCCAGCAAAATGCTGAGAACGGTGCCTATAGCCGACAAAGAGGCCAGCAGGCCCATGAGCTTGCCTTGTTCATCGGCCGGGGTATGGTCTGAGACGTAAACCCCCATATTAGTACCTGAAGTTACAATAAATAGACCGAGCAAGGTGAATAGTACATAAAAAGCAAAATGGTTATTGACTAACATCATCGCACTGCCGAGCAATCCGTAAAAGGTTAGTGACCATATGATATTCGCCGCGAGTGACAAGTATTTCTTACCGACTTTTACCATCACCAAGCTGGAAAAAATCAAACTCACCGTTAGCACACCGGTGAGAAGGGCGATTCCATCGCTTCCGAAATCGTATATTTTAACCAGATAGAGCGGATAGAACTGGTAAAAGGTCGAGAATGCCAAAGCACTAAGGGTATTTATAAGACATAATTGCCGCACGGTACGGCGTCTTAATAGAATCCAAGCGTTAAACTTAGTGACAACGGGTGCATCGGTGGTACGACTGTGCGTTTCCTGAAACATCCGTTCAAAGTAGCCAAGGCCGACCAATGCTAGCGCGGCGGCAAAATAAAACGGCGTCGATGCCGAATGGTATAACAATGCACCGCCTAACAGTGGACCAATCAGGTAGCCGATGTAGACCGCGGCATGAATGTAGCTAAACGAAGTGGTCTTCGGGATCGCATGACTCAAATCTGCGGCGATGGAGCGGGCGATGGCTATATTGCCTTCAAACAAGCCTGTTAACAAGCGACTGAATAGCAACAACAGATATTGCTGTTGCAGCAGGGCATAGCCTGAGAGCAAATAGCTCAGACAAACACCGATTTGCGTCCAGCGAATCACCGGTTTACGTCCTAAGTGATCGGCTAAGGCGCCCAATACATGACCGCCGAGAAACATGCCTAAAGGGTAGGCTGCCAGCACCAATCCCAACAGGAGTTCCGGCGGCAACCGCATGAAATCGGCCAGCTTGGCGGGCGTCGCACCGATAAACAACGGAGCTAAGATAGGATAGGGCAAGGCGACGCCAATGTAACTGACACAAACAAGTAGCAGTACACTGGCGAGCGCTTTATTTTCATGTCGCATCGACTTTTCCGTTCTAAAGGGTTGCAAATTAAAGCGCGTAGTCGTTCATTTTATCGAACTCGTCGCTTTTGTATTGCACCAGTTCCAAAATGAGAGTGTCAAAAATATAGATGTAAGCGCGGGTGCGGTACGGATGGCTGTCGTCGATGCGATGCTTGCCATAACCCATGAGGGTGAACTGTTCCAAAGTGCTATTGATATCGCCGACCACGAATCCCAGGTGATTGAAATAGTTATATTTGTTTTCTTTAAGTGGCAGATTGTTGGGGGTGGATTGCAGCGCCAAGTAGTGGCTCTCGGTGCCGACGTGACGCCACTTGGTTTTGTACAAACTGCCATCTATCTCCTCTTCAATTATACCTTCGCCACGGATTTGGAAGTCGGGGAAGACCGTGAGGAAAAATTCGGTGGCGAATTCAATGTCACTGACGGTGACGTTGTAATGTTCTAAGTAAGTACCCACGTGGTGCTCCTAATCTTTGCAAATATTAATTTAAATGGTGTAGTCGTTACTGGCCAAGCGACCGAGCAGACGACGGGAATAGTGTTTGCCAACGTAACGGGTCCAGCCGACGTTCAATTTGTGTAGCCAGCCTGGTAAAGGTCGCAATACGTCGACCAGCAGTACCACGCGGATTTCGTCGCAGTTATTGATCACTTCATGGTTCCAGCTGTCATCGAACAGCACGCCCTTATCTTGCTGCCAGACGTGACGTTCGTTGAGAATGCGAATGTGCGGCGAATTGTCTTTAGGGATTTCAATGCCCAAGTGATAACGCAGATAGCCGCAATAAGGACCATCGTGTGCCGGCACCGACTTACGCGCGTCCAAGATAGAAAAGAATGCCTGGTTGACGTATGGAATTTGCTCGAGCAGTGATCGGGTCAGAGGGCACTGATCGCGAATGTCGGCATTTTCACCGCATACTTGCAACATAAAGACCTTCCAGTCGTTTTGGGTGGTCTCGGAAATATCCGTTTGGATATCGTCGAGTTCGTGGTAGCGTGGCAAAGTCGATTTTTTAAGCAATATTTTTTGGAACTCGGCCTTGATCACCTCAACGTTGTCTTCGAGGATTTGCAAGCTGGGATACACGGTTTTGACATCATAAAACACCGGCCGTTTGTTACCCCCAGCGGCCGCACGGCATAGGTGGTTCAGGACCTTAAAATAGCTCCGTAACAGCGGCTTGCCTAAGTTGTCGAACATCCAATCGCGCATGCGGCGGCCTAGAGGCAGCGCTTGAGGATTGAGTGTGTTCGTTCGTTTACTCATTGCTATTGACCTAAGGTTGCTGTTAATTGCTGCAAGTAAACCGCAATATAACGGAACAGTGAATGAACAAGACAAGATTATCGTGTGATTTTTTTATAATCGCCTATGATCGGTCGTGACTTTTTTGTGTACAAATAGTCTCCAAGCGGCCGGGAGGCCGCGTCTCGAGAAGGAAAATACGCCCCATCCGGGATCAGAGTCGAAGATCACGGCGCCAACTCAAACTAACGCCTGCGACTTTAATTATTTAATACTGAGCCATGTAAATGCAAAGCGCACAACCCGATGTTCATTACTCTGGCCCCCTTCAAGCCGCCCCAACACCTAATCCAAACTTAACCATTTGGCTTGTCACTGCCGCTCGGGTCTGAGCCGATGAGCATTGCACCCAGTCAAACTAACACCGGTAACGTCAATAATTTTCTTTAGACACAAATTAAAATAAAGTGCACTACCTGCCGAACATTGACCCCGATACTATTTAAACCACTTCAACACTAACCCATCTAAACCACTGTACAAATTCATCTCAGCCAAACCAATAAACGTTACCAATTTAGGATGTAATTCGATCTAATCGCGATTGGAAAGAGAAGCGACGGCTCAAACCGTGATTTTTGCGATGAATTTTTTGTGACTACGTGATTATAGCCGTTGATTAACAAGGAGTTTTTGGAATTATAAAAAGTCATCAAAAGCTTCTGATTTCTTCATTGTGATTACCGCGTTTGTTCGATTTAATCTCAACCATATTGAGTCGCCGAGACGAATTAGGTACTTGGCAACAACTAACGGGCTATTTTATTAAATCATACAAGTAACGCTGGTCATGGATGACCTGACATTTCATAGGTGGAATGCGAGGCGAAGTTTTACTTTACTCGAATAAACCGTATCGGGAAAAAAGTATGGACGTCTTTATTCTGATAACAACAGAGAGAAGCGAAAAAATGCGAAGTGTAGCAGTGGTTTATCACAGTACTTACAACAATACCAAGGCTCAGGCTGAGGCGGTTTTTCGCGGTCTCAATCAAGAAGCCAATATCCAGGCACGTTTGATCAAAGTCGATGAAATGAATGACGACGATTGGAAATTCATCGGCCAAGCGAAAGGCATTATCTTCGGTTCACCGACCTACTTCGGCAGCCTCAGTTCAAAGTTCAAAGCCTTTATGGAAAAAACCGGCGGTATTTGGGCTGAGCAAGGTTGGCGCAATAAATTGGCAAGCGGCTTTACTAGCTCCGATTGTGCCAGTGGCGACAAACTGCAGGCGTTGCAACAAATATTGTTGTTCGCCGCCCAACACAGCATGAACTGGGTCAACTTAGGGTTGTTGCCGGGCAATTTCGATCAAGGTCAGGACGAGAAAAACCTCAACCGTTTGGGCGGTTGGATTGGTGCGATGGCTCAGCGAGACAAGGCCAGCGGCAAACTTTACCCCTGCGACCTGACAACAGCCGAATTCCTCGGCCGCCGTTTTGCCGATGCGCTCAAACGCACCGACTTCAGTGGGCAGCTAACGGCAAAAAGCGCCTGACAGGCAATACCTTAAGCCCTAGCAACGAAGCAAGTAGAAGAGGTCTATATCTTGGAACATTGGCAAGCACTTATACCGGTAACCCCCGATTCTTCGGTCACCCCTGCAGCGGACGGCGCCGCTACGCTTCAGCTGCCGGAAGTGTTGGTGGCGCAGATCAACACCTATGCCGGCAAATTTGGTGTAGGTACGTTAACCGTGGTGTCGCTAGCCTACCTCATTCTCAACCGCTTGTACCGTGGCGAAGGCACTTTGCGATTACAAGGCAATAGTGGCCAGTCTCTGTCGCTCGATTTCAACCATGACTTGACCGCCAGCCAATGGTTCAAACAAACCCACAGTAAGGCACCAGGCCTACCTTGCCCACTTTATGTCGACGCTATTGAGGCTCAACAAGACGATGCCGCTATCACTTTGCTGATCGAGCAACACACCCGTTTGACCGTCATTCTCAACGACGACGCGTCAAACTTCAATGCTATGTTGGTCGCCGACAATTTGTTGGCTATTATTGAGCGGCTTATCAGTGACGAGCAAAAGCGTTTGGTAGAGTTGGCAGCGCTCAGCGACCTGCAGCAAACTTGGTTCAAAAAACTTAACCGCACCGAAAAATTCTATCCCGAACTGACTATTACACAACAGTTTGAAAATCAGACGATGCAAACCCCAGACGCAGCGGCATTGCAGTTTGATGGCGAGGTATTGAACTATCGCGAACTGAATTGTCGCGCCAATCGCCTGTCACACTATTTGGTGGAGCAAGGAATCGGCGTCGAAGACAGAGTGGTCATCTATGCCGACCGAGGATTCGATTGCTTGGTCGCCATTTTGGCTGTTATGAAGTCGGGCGCAGCATTCGTGCCGGTCGATCCGGTGTTTTCCTCCGCTCGGAGCCATTATATTATGGGCGACTCAGGGGCGACAATTATCCTGACTCAGTCCCACTTACAACACAAGTTGGCTGATTGCCAATTGCCACAGTTGGCAATAGACCAGGCGCAAGAGCTGTTGCAGTTGCTGCCGGATCACAATCCTAATGTAGTCATGAGCATCGATGCTTTGGCTTACATTCTTTATACCTCGGGTTCTACCGGGCAACCTAAAGGCGTGTTAGTGGCTCACCGTGGTGTTTCCAACTTAGTTTGGTCTATGGCCAAAGCCTGGCAGGTCAGCACGGATACCCGTTATCTGCAGTTTGCATCTATGAGCTTCGATGCATCAGTGCCAGAGTGGGCGACCACTTTAATCTGCGGCGGGTGCGTGGTATTCAAGCCGGCCAAAGCCTTGGGACTGGATGAATGTTTGGTTGACCTGCTTGAGCAGGAACAGATCACCATCATGAAGATGCCAGCGGCTGCCCTAACCGTGTTGCCCTATCGCGAGCTACCGTGTTTGAGAGTTATCATCACCGCCGGTGATGCCTGTAATCAAGCGCTGGTGGATTTGTGGGGCAAAGGCCGTGATTTCTTCAATTGCTACGGCCCGACGGAAATGAGTATCGGCACTAGCATGTATCCTTGCATTTGGGGGGATGGTCATCCGTGTATCGGCCGTCCAAACTATAACACACAGGTGTATATCCTGGACGAAGAGCTGAACCAACTGCCGGTTGGCCGGATCGGCGAGATCTATCTCAGTGGTGTCGGTGTCACTCGAGGTTACAACAACCAGCCGGCAATGACAGCGGAAAAATTTTTGCCAAATCCTTATGCAAATGATGGCTCACGCTTGTATCAAAGCGGCGACCTCGGATATTATCGTGCCGACGGCCTGATTGAGTTCTGCGGTCGTGCCGACGAACAAGTCAAGATCCGCGGTTTCCGCGTCGAACTTGGTGAAATTGAGCGAGTAATGCTCAAGCATCAAGACATTGCCGCCGCTTGTGTGTTACTGCATAAAAATGCGGCCGGCGTCGAACGTTTGGTTGGCTACTTTGTCGCCAATAGCGAGGTCGACAAAGCAACGCTAATTGATTGGATGGCACACTTATTGCCGGAATATATGGTGCCAAGTGTCTTCAAAGCCGTTGAAAGCTTTGCCTTGACCACCAATGGTAAAATCGACAAAAAGGCCCTACCAGCACTGAGCGAAGCCGACTTCGGCGAACAATACGAAGCTCCGCAAGGGGAATTGGAAAATCTTATCGCATTTGTGTGGCAGATCAAGCTCGGTTTGAGCTGTGTCGGTCGCAACGACAACTTCTACGACCTTGGCGGCTCCTCTCTCAATGCAGTGCAGGTCTGCGCCGACTTGAGCGAGCGACTCGGCAAGACGGTTCCTGTTGCCACCTTATTGACCCAACCTATGATGTTGGTTTTCGCTGAAAAAGTGGCGCAATTGCAACAAGATCAATTGCGCTTACCGCAGCGCAAAAGGTTGACAGCTTTCCCTGCTTCTAGTGCGCAACAACGCCTGTACTTTATGCATGCGCTGCAACCAGACAACGCGTTTTACAACATCTGTCTGGCGCTTAAGGTCAAAGGCAAACTTAACATCGCCAAACTCAGCGACTGCTACCAACAATTGCTGATGCGCCACGAGTCGTTGCGCACCCGCTTTTATAAGCGTGACAATGAGATTTTCCAACAACCGATGGAAAATGTGACGGCGATGAGCAAAGTCGACCTCTGTGGCTTTGAACGACACATGGTAGAGCAATTTTTGGTCGCCCATGGCCGTACGCTATTCGATTTGGATAGTGGCCAGTTGTGTAGCGCTAAAGTCTTCAAACTTGCTGAAGACGATCACGTCTTATCCATCGTCGTACACCATATTGCCGCCGATGGCCGCAGCATCCAAATGATGGTCAACGAGCTGATGGCGCTGTACGGCGACATGCCGGAATTGGCGCCGATCCGCTATCAAGCAGTGGAATATGCCTTGTGGGAGCGCGAACAACTGGCTACTATGGCTCGCACTCAAGCTAATGACTACTGGCAGAAACAATTTAATCAGCCGCTTGAGCCGCTGTTGTTGGCTGACCCTAAAGCTTTAGGCCTAAAATCGAGCTACCAAGGTTCGCAAGCGATTTTCACCATCGAATCGATGATGACTGAACAACTGCGTCATCGCGCTAGAGCTAAAAGCACTACCGTATTTAACCTGTTATTGGCGGTATTCGCCCAATTGCTCAAAGGCTATTCCGGCAATCGAGATTTGGTGATCGGCGTGCCGATGACGCCGCAACTGCCAAATGCGTTCAAAGACAGTGTCGGACTATTTGTCAACACTTTGCCAGTGCGATTACATTTACCGCAACAACAAGATTTTGCCGAGCTACTCAGCCATGTTGGTCAACAGGTCACCGATGCATTCAGCTATCAACAAGTGCCGCTGCAGGAAATAGTGCGCTTGGCCAATCAGGTGGGCGACGACGGATACAACGGCCTTTTCCAAGTATTGTTCGCTTATCAGCAGGTACAATATGCCGAAACCTATCACGGTGACATCGGTCTGACCCCATGGCACTACAGTAACGAAACCGCCAAATTTGCCTTGACCTTGTTGGTTGACGACATGGGGAGTCACTTACAGTGCCGTTTGGAGTATGACAAAGGTTTATTGACCGACCAATTCGTCGCGGCGATGGCCGACAGCTTTGTTGCGTTGCTGTGCGGTGAGCTGCCGCAAAGCCTAGTGGTCGGCAGCCGTAACGAAGCGCGTTTAGCGACCGTGGTAGAGCAAATTGCCTGTGTCGATCCCGGTAAAGGGGCGCTCAAATGGAATGGTGGTCAGATAAATCACGCTGAGATGGCAATGATTACCGATGCCTTGGCTGCACAATTGCAACAACGTGGAGTCGGCCGCGGTGATGTCGTCGCGTTATCCATCCGTCGTGACAATCCGTTGTTGGTATTATTGCAAATGGCTTGTCTCAAGCTGGCTGCACCGCTGCTGGCCATCAGTGACAAATACCCGCATTCGCGAGTTGAGTATATGTTGGTCGACAGCCAGCCAAAATTGCTGATCAGCGATAAACCGAACCGCTTTGAAATCAAATGTTGGAACGTTTCCGGTCTAGCGCTGCACAATATTAAGCCACAGCCATTTAAGGCCGCCCCCCCTCAATTGGACGATGTTGCTTATGTTGTTTATACCTCAGGCACCACCGGTCAGCCAAAAGGCATCGAAGTCTGTCACCGCACTTTGGCCAACCTGATCGAATGGCAATGTCACGATTTTGCTGCGCTCGGCATCAAATATGTGTTGCAGTTCTCTACTATTGGCTTCGACGTAGCGTTGCAGGAAATGCTTTATGCCTTTGCCAGCGGCAGTTGCTATCAGCTCAGCGAAGCCGAACTGAATGTTGACTTCGCCCATTTGTCGACGATCTCGAAAGAACTTAGCGATGCGGTAATTTTCATGCCGACCTCGGTGTTCAACCAATTCGCCACCTACTTGATCGATAGCGGTAAGCCTTGTGGCTTCAAAGCCATTGTGGTCGCTGGTGAGGCGCTCAAACTGAGCACAGTCATGAGGCGTCAATTAGCCAACCAGTATTCGTTCAAATTGTTCAACCATTACGGCCCGGCAGAAAGCCACGTGGTCACCGCGATGCAGGTCGATTTGCTGCGTAGCGACGACATCCACATTGGTAAGCCGATCGCCCGCACTAAACTTCGCATTCTTGATAGTAAGTTCCGTCCGGTAATGCCTGGCTGCCAGGGGGAGTTATTCATCGGCGGTGTTAATTTGGCGCGCGGATACCTTGGCAGTCCGGAGCAAACCGCCGCCAAATTTATCGATATTGGCGGCGAACGTTGGTACGCCAGTGGCGACTTAGGGAGGCTCAGAGCCGACGGAAACATCGACTATATTGGACGTAAAGACAATCAGATCAAGATCCGCGGCTACCGTGTTGAACCAAGTGAGGTCGGCAAAAAGCTCGAAAGTTTGTTGACCGTGCAGCACGCTGTGGTGATCGGTTGTCTCAATCCTCAAGGAGAAGCTGCTTTGGCGGCTTACCTGAAAACGAACGATGCGACTCTCGATCAGATCAAGGCCGAATTGGCTGTACAACTGCCGGATTATATGTTGCCAACTGCCTGGACTAAGATCTCCGAATTTGATACCACCTCTCACGGCAAAATCAACACCGGCAAATTGCCCGCGCCGGATTGGGATAAGGCTATCGAAGCGGCCGATGGCGGCGGATTGGACAGCGTGCTGTTACAAGTGGTGGCTATGCTGTGGCAAGAAGTGTTGGGCGTTACGGTCAATGGTAGCGAAGCGCATTTTTTCCGTCTCGGTGGCCATTCTCTCAAGGTGATGCAACTCGCCACCCAAATTGAAGCGGTGTTGGAATTGAAAGTCGCTATCGCGCGATTGATGGATTGTCCTAAATTGGCTCAGCAGTGCGCTTATCTCAATGAATTGGCTTTGCTCGCCGGTCGCGAGTTGGAAGCCGAATTGATGGAGGGCGTATAACTATGGGCATGTCTTTGGCACAAAAGATCCTGGTCAAGAAACGTGCGGCAGCACAAGTCGTCCGTCCATTGGTGCAAGATAGATTCTCGCCGCAGCCATTGAGCGCCGCTCAGCAACGCTTGTGGTTCATGGAGCAGCTCGATAATGTCGGTGTCGCTTACAGCGTGCCAGTACTGTATCGCCTGCAAGGCAAACTTGATATTGAGTTGTTGCAACAAGCGTTAAATACCATTGTGGCGCGCCACGAAATTTTACGCACTCTTTTTGTTGCCACTGACAGTGCGCCTAAAGCACAACTGGTTGAAAATCTCGACGTTACCATCGAACATGTGGTCGCAGCGGATTTTGACTCGGCGCTGGCCAAAGTGTCAGCCCAGCTCAAGCAGCCGTTCGATTTGGCCACAGGTCCATTGTTGCGGGTTGCCATTGTTGCATATCAAACCGACGAAATGCTGTTGTGCATCAACCAACACCATATTATTTGCGACGGTTGGTCTATCACCTCTTTGCTGAGTGAACTGAGTACATGCTATCACGCTTACGCGGCGGGTTTTAACCCAGCGTTGCCCGCATTGCCCATCCAATACATGGACTACGCGATGGCAGCGGCAGAGCAAGATCACAGTGAAGGCTTGGACTACTGGCAAAAACGCTTGCAAGATGCTCCTTATCTGAACCTCGGTGCAGAGGCGGCGGCGCAAAACGAAGCGGGTTTCGTGTCCTTGCAGTTGCCTTTGGATGTCAGCGAAGGGCTCAATCGCCTGTGTTTGGCCAACAACGCGACCTTGTTTATGGCGCTTTTGGGCTTTTATCAATTGTTTTTAAGCCGCTATTGTGGACAAACCGACGTGAGCGTCGGCGTGCCGGTGGCTAACCGAAACGGTAAAGATCACGACGCGGTATTGGGCTTTTTCGTCAACACCCTGGTGATGCGCCAGCAGATTAATGGTACTAGCAGTGTCAACCAGTTGATAAGCGACACTCGCAGCTTGGTGCTACAAGATTTCGATCACCAGAGCGTGCCGTTCGAGAAAGTAGTCGAGCGTCTCTGCCCAGTGCGTCAAACCAGTGAAACTCCGTTGTTCAACACCTTATTGGTGTTGCAGACCACCTCTGATGTTGCTGCACTGCAATTGCCGTCCGTTACCTGTCAATGGCAGGGCCTCGCGCAGCAAACCCCAAAATTCCCTTTGAGTCTGACGCTGCGAGAAGGAGAGAATGGCATAGAAGGCGGCTTCGAATTCCGCCAGGGTACTTTTTCTTACGAGCGCGTCGAGCAATTGGCGGCCTGCTTCAGCCAACTGATCCGCAGTGCCTTGGCTAATCCTAATGCTGCCATCGATACCTTGGAATGGTTGCCTGTCGACCTACAACAGCAGATGTTGGCAATGTCGACGACAGCGGGATGTGAAGTCAACGGCGGAATCATCGAGGCATTTGCTGAGCAAGTAGAGTTGCATCCTAACAAAATCGCGCTGCGCTGCGGTGAACAAAGTCTAAGCTACCGAGAATTGGACGCTCGCGCCAATCAATGGGCCGGGTTACTGCAAGAGCAAGGCGTTGAGTTTGGCGAGCGAGTCGGGGTGGCGTTCCACCGCAATCGTGGCGAAGCTATTGAATGTTTGTTGGCTATCTTGAAGCTTGGCGCAGTCTATGTGCCGCTCGATCTGAGCAGCCCGGCTGAGCGTTTGGCTTACATCATTGAGCACACCGGCATCGAGCATTTGCTGACCAGCGACAACGATATGAACGTTGCCGCCAACATCCACTGCGATGTTGATGTGTCTGAGTATCCAACCACCACAATCCATCGCCCGGCATTGGCGGAGCAATTGGGCTACGTGATGTATACCTCGGGCACCACTGGCACGCCAAAAGGCGTGATGATAAGCCATCAAAGCGTGTTGCGTTTGGTTAAGAACATCGGCTATGTCAATCTCAGCGCGGATGACGTTATGCTGCAATGCGCGCCGCTAGCGTTTGATGCCGCGACCTTTGAGATTTGGGGTGCTTTGCTCAATGGCGCGACCTTGGTGATGCCAAGCGAACCGTCATTTTCTTTGAACCATATTGGTGAGTTGTTGCGTCGTCATGACATCAGCATCATGTGGCTGACCGCGCAGTTGTTCCATGCCATGGTCGATTTGGACATCGACGCATTTGCCAACTTGCGCACCTTGTTGGCCGGCGGCGACGTATTGTCCGCTACCCGCATTAAACAACTGAAACAAGCTTATCCGGCACTGACCATCATCAATGGTTACGGCCCAACCGAAACAACTACTTTCGCCAGCTGCCATACGTTCAGTGCTGCTGATGTTGAACAGGGCATAGTACCTATTGGACGTCCGATCGACAATACGCGAATTTACATACTCGATGATAATAAAGCTTTATTGCCGCCAATGTGCGAAGGCGAGATTTATATCGCTGGCGCAGGTGTTGGACTGGGTTACTGGCAAGCGCCGGAGCAAAGCGCCGCTGCTTTTTTGCCTGATCCTTTTGTCGCTGACGACGATGCGCGCATGTATCGTAGCGGTGATATCGCTTGCTTTGATATGAATGGCTTAATTCGCTACATGGGCCGTCGTGACGGGCAGGTCAAACTGCGAGGTTATCGCATTGAGCTAGCGGAGATCCGTGCCGCGCTGGAAAGCATAGAAACGGTTGCTCAGGCGGAAGTGATGGTGCGCAGCGAAGGTGACGAAAAACAATTGGTCGCCTACTACATCGGCCACAACGGCGCGTTGTCGGCGCAAGCGTTACGTGAAATCTTGAGCGAGCAATTGCCACCTTCCATGCTGCCGCAATATTTCGTTCACTTGGAACAATTCCCGGTGACCAGAAACGGCAAAGTCGACCGTCTTCAATTGCCTGCGCCGCGTGTGAGCGATGCGTTTGAAGCCAGCGAAATTGCGCTGCCGGCCAATGAAACAGAACAGCGCATTGCTGACATCTGGCGACAGTTGTTGCTGTTGGAGCAAGTCGGTTGCGATCAAAACTTCTTTGCGTTGGGCGGCCACTCTTTGTTGACCGCACAGTTGCAAGCTCGCCTACAAAAAGAATTTTCCGTGCAAGTCAGCATTGATGCTATCTTTTGTCATGCGACCGTCGCTCGTCAGGCGCAGTTGGTGAGCGATGCTAAATCGGAAGCGGCGTTGCAAATCCCCCGCGTTGAAGAGCGTCAAGGCTGGCAACCATTGTCTGAAGCGCAAGAACGTCTGTGGTTCTTGCAGCAAATGGCTCCGCAAGGCACCGAATACAATGTGCCAATGCTGTTCCATCTTAACGGCTCGTTGGGCATAGCAAATTTGCAATCCGCTATCGATGCGCTGGTTGAACGGCATGAGATCTTGCGCACAGTCTTTATTGAACGCAATGGCCAGCCATGGCAGCAGATCTTGGCGAACTCGGCGGTGCCTGTCGTTTTGCACGACTGCGCAGATGACGTTGAAGCTCAAGTGCTTATCACCAATGAACTTAAGCAAGCCTTCGATTTGACCAATGGTCCTCTTATCCGTGTTAACCTGTTCTGCGTAGCCGCCGATAACCATTACTTGTTGCTCAACCAGCACCACATCATTTGCGATGGTTGGTCGGTCAACCGTCTGTTGCAGGAATTGAGCGCGCTGTATCAAGGCGAAAGCTTACCGAGCCTGGAACTTCAGTACCTCGACTACACCAACTTTAGCCGTAGCCAAGATCATCAAGTCGGACTGGATTGGTGGCAACAACAATTGGCTGGTGCCGAACCTTTGCAGCTGCCGATACAGGGTGAAGCACAAGCCGGCGGCAGTTTTTATCCTTTCGCCATTGACGCCGAACTGAGCACAGCGTTGAATGAAAACTGTCGTGCTCAAGGTGCGACTCTATTCATGGCTTTGTTGGGTTGCTATCAAGTATTATTGGCTCGCCTGAGCGGACAGCGCGATATTAGCGTCGGAGTCCCGGTGGCCAACCGCCCACTCGAATCGCTGGAGGGAGTGTTCGGCTTCTTCGCCAACACTTTGGTGATGCGTTCAAAACTACCTGCAGAGCTGACGTTTCCGGAGTTGCTGGAACAATCTCGGAATGATCTGCTGGCCGGATTTGCCCACCAAGCGGTACCCTTTGCCCAAGTGGTCGAGCGGATTTGTCCTCAGCGCGGTCAATATCAATCACCGCTATTCCGCACCATGCTGGTACTACAAAGCAATTCTGACGTCAACGCTTTGAAACTGTCAGGCATCAACAGCAGATGGTGCAAACTACCGCACTACACCGCCAAGTTCGATTTGACGCTCAATCTGCGTGAAACCGACCAGGGTATCGAAGGCGGCTTCGAATATCGCAACGGGCTGTTTGATGAAGCTTTTATCGCGCAATTGAGTGATGTATTGATGAACTTGATCCGCGCCGGGGTTGGCGATAGCAGCGTTGATTTAATGCAAGTCGACTACTTAGGTGAAACGCGCAAAGCACAATGGTTGGCTCAGACGCAGCGTGGTGGCGCGGCGTTGGAAACCTCATTGCTGCATGTCTTTGCCGAGCAAGTTCAACTACATGGCCATAAAGCAGCACTAATTTGTGCTGATGAGACCCTCAGCTACCATGAGCTTGATGCCATGGCGAATCGAACTGCACGCTACTTGCAAGCGCAAGGTGTGCGCGGTGGCGACCGTGTCGGCTTGGCTTTGTCTGGCTTTGCGTCCATTGCTAGCACGCTAGCTATCTTAAAAGCTGGCGCTGTATACGTCCCACTAGACTTGCGTCAACCAGCCGAACGTTTGCAGTACATCATCGACCACATTGGTATCGAACATGTGATGAGTGATGTCGCTGAATTGAGCGTTAGCGCCAAACTGCACGACCCGAGTGCCGCCGCCGATTATTCATCTGATGCCATCGCCGCAAACGGTCACCACAGCGATATGTGCTATATCATGCACACTTCTGGCACCACCGGACAGCCAAAAGGCGTCATGGTCGGTCAAAGCGGTATTCTGCGTCTGGTTCGCAATACTCAGTACATCGATCTGTCATCACATGACGTTTTGTTACAATCAGCACCTCAAGCATTTGATGCGGCTACTTTTGAAATATGGGGGGCCCTGCTTAACGGCGCGAGTCTAGTAATGCCAAGCGAAACAACTTTTTCGCTGACTCACTTGAGCGAACTTTTGTCTCGACACCCTATTAGCGTGTTGTGGCTGACCGCTCAGCTTTTCCACGCCATGGTCGACATCGACGCCAGCGAATTGGCAGGATTGCGTTTGTTGTTGGCCGGTGGCGACGAGCTTTCTGCCGAACGCATCAAACAATTACACGCCGCCTGCCCATCGGTCACTTTGATTAACGGCTACGGCCCAACTGAAGTCACAACTTTCAGTGCTACTCACGTATTCAGCAAGAGTGATATCACCACCGGCAGAGTTTCAATTGGTAAAGCTATCGACCATACCAACATTTATGTCCTGGACGACAACCTTAATCCGGTTGCGCCTTTAGTCGCCGGTGAGATGTATATCGGCGGAGCCGGTGTCGCCAAAGGTTACTGGAATGACGAAACGTTGAGCGCGGCGGCCTTTATCAAAGATCCGTTCGCAGCAGGACATGACGCCAAAATGTATCGTAGTGGCGACCTGGCATGTTACGAACTTGACGGCACCTTGACCTTTTTGGGACGTCGCGATGGTCAGGTGAAAATCCGCGGCTTCCGCATCGAGCTGGCCGAGATCAAGCGCGCAATGGAACGTCTAGAGGGTGTTAACCAAGCCGAGATCTTGGTGAATACCAGCGCCGACGATAAGCAGGTAGTAGCCTACTTTACCGGCGACCAAGGATTGACTCCAGCCGACTTGCGGCACACGTTGGCCAAGCAGTTGCCCGACTACATGGTGCCGCGCTTTTTTGTCGGCATCAAGGCGTTCGATGTCACGAGCAACGGCAAAATCGACCGTCGTCGTCTACCGACAGTACAAGCGCAGCACAGTTCCGAGTCCGTCGCTAAGCGCTTGCCGCAAACCGCGATGGAAAAATCCATTGCGGCGATTTGGCAAACGTTACTATCGCTCGATAGTGTCGGTGTCGACGACAACTTTTTCGCCTTGGGCGGCCACTCACTGATGAGCGCCCGCTTGCAAGCGCGTTTACAAGACATTTTCGCCGTTAAATTGGCGATGGCGGACATTTTTGCCAATCCAACCATCGCCTCGCAACAACAGTTAATCAAAGATGCTGATCCTAAGCAACTGTTGACCATTGAGCCGGTCGCGAAGCGTGATGTCGCACTACCTTTGTCCAGTGCACAGCGCCGTCTGTATCTGTTGGCGACAATGAATCCTGCCAGCGTTGAATACAATGTGCCGGTGGTTTACCAAATTGGTGGTGAGTTGCGAGTAGACGTGTTGCAACGTGCGGTGGATATTTTGGTAGCACGACATGAGATCTTGCGCACTCGCTTCTTGCAAATCGAAGGCGAGCCGATGCAACAAGTGCAAAGCGCGGCAAACGTCACAGTCGAATTGAAAAACGGCGACACTGAACAGTTGTTGTCGCATGCTTTGGCGCAACCATTCGACCTGTCGCAAAGCCCGCTGCTCAGTGTCCAAGTGTTGCGAGGAGAAAGGCAATTACTCTTTATTAATCAACATCATATTATTTGCGATGGCTGGTCCGTCAACCAGCTATTGGACGAACTGGTGGCATTGTATAACGCTGAATTTAACGGTCGCGAAGCTCCGCTGGCGCCGGTGGCGCTGCAATACATCGATTACGCTCAGTGGGCCAATCAACAAGAGCAGCAACAAGGTCTGGACTACTGGAGTGAGATTTTGCAGGGCGCCGAGCGTTTGGCATTGCCCAGTGAAGGCCCTGCTCAAGCGGGGGGTGGCTACTATAGCTTCACAATTGACCACCAAACTCAAGAGCGACTTGGGCAATTGTGCAGTCAAACTGAAACCACGGCATTTATGGTTCTATTAGGTCTTTACCAAGTGCTGTTGAGCCGTTATAGCGGACAGCACGACATCAGTGTAGGCACCGTCGTCGCCAACCGCGAACATCAAGCGTTCGAAGACGTACTGGGCTTTTTCGTCAACACCTTGGTTATGCGCCAGCAGTTGCCTTCAAGCCTGAGCGTTAAAGCGTTGCTAGATAGCACCAAAAGTATGGTTTTAGAAGGTTTTGCCCATCAGGCGGTGCCTTTTGAGCAAGTGGTCGATGCTTTATGTCCGACTCGCGAACTCGGTCAAACCCCGTTATTCAATACCTTGTTTGCCTTCCAGAATTTCGGCGAGCCCGGCCAATTGGCCTTTGAAGGTCTTTCGGCCGAGCGTCTGGAGCCGAGCCTGAACAATGCGAAATTCGACTTGACCTTGACCCTGCGCGAAACCGAACAAGGCTTAGTCGGCGGCTTCGAATACCGTCGCGGCTTGTTCAGTGAAAACCGCATCGCGCAAATGGCGCAGTGCTATGGGGCATTGTTGGACATAGCGTTGGCGGACGTCGACTGCGACATTCTCGCTTGCGATTATGTACCAACCGAGTTGCGTCAGCCGCTTGTAAGTATTCAGCCTAGCACTGACACCATCGTCAGTCGATTTGACGAGGTGATGAAGCAGAATGCCGACAAGACAGCGCTGCGTTGTGGCCTGGCTGATTACAGCTATCGGCAATTAGACGCGCTGGCCAATCAATGGGCCAACCTGATGTTAAGCCACGGTGTTAAGCCTGGCGATAGTGTCGTGCTGGCCATCGACAGCGATGAGCGTTTTGTAGCCGCGGCGTTAGCGGCGCTCAAATGCGGCGCGGCCTATTTGCCTATCGACATTAACGCGCCAGAAGCGCGCATCGGGCAGATTCTGACTGACTCCAAACCTAGCTTGGTGGTTGCTGAACAAGGTTTCTTGCTGTCTGCGGCCAATCGAATCGATTGGCAGGACGTTTCGGGCTACAGCGCACAATTGCCTTTTGTCGCAATGTCCGCTGGGAGCCCGGCCTACATCATCTATACCTCAGGCTCGACCGGCACACCAAAAGGCGTAGTCAACAGTCATCAAGGGGTGGTCAATCTGGTCGACGCCAACAGTATTTTCACTGCTGACGATGTCATGGCGCAGCTTAACAATGTCAGCTTTGATGCGGCGGTATGGGAAATTTGGACTGCTCTGCTCAAAGGTGGCACCGTTGTGTCGGTCAGCAAAGCGCAGTTGCTTGAACCTACAGTATTCAGCGGTGTGGTCGAGCAATACCAAATCAACATCGCTTTGTTCACCACTGCACTGTTTAATATTTTTGCCACTGAACATCCGCAAGTGTTGGCATTGTTTAAGGCAGTCTACTTCGGTGGCGAAGCGGCTGACCTGCAAGCTATCCGCCGCTTGCCCAGCACGATGAAGCCACGCTTTTTGATCAACGCCTATGGCCCGAGCGAAAATGCAGTAATTACTAGCGAATTCTTGATTGATGAACTGGCTGAAGACGCTACTAGAATTTCTATCGGCCGCGCCATTGCCGGCTGTCAAGTATATATTGTCGATGCGAACGACAACTGCGTACCTCCAGGTGTGGTAGGCGAGTTGTGCATCGGTGGCGCTGGCGTCGCTTTGGGCTATCTCAATCAACCCGAAATGACCGCGCAAAGCTATGTTATCAACCCGTTCGACACCAATTGCGGCCATATGTATCGCAGCGGTGATCTAGCATTTTTCGACAACGCCGGATTGCTGCACTACGCCGGTCGCGCTGACCGCCAAGTAAAAATCCGTGGTCATCGTGTCGAGCTGGCGGAGATCGCTGCCGCCTTGGTGGATTTGGTCGACGGCGCCATGGTGCATGTCGAGTATTTCAAGTCTAACCAAGCCTTGGTGGGATACATCGTCAACGGTAATACCGACATTGACGGAAACGAATTGCGTCGCTGCTTACTCCAACGCCTTGCCGACTACATGGTGCCGGATCACATTGTGGCTATCGACGCTTTGCCTTTGACTGGCAATGGTAAAGTCGACAGCTCCAAGCTACCACTTCCTCAGTTTCAGAGCTTGGAGCGAGTTATGCCACGCGACGCGACCGAGCAACAGGTTTGGCAAGGTTTTGCTGCTGTTCTGGGCAGCAACGGCTTCGGCATCGACGACAGTTTTTTCGATTTGGGCGGCAACTCATTGTTGGCGATCAAATTGGCGACCAAACTGCGAAAAGCATTGGACACGCAAGTAGCGCTGAGCGTGATCTTCGAAGCGGGGACCGTTAGCGGTATTGCCTCTCAAATCGCAGCGAAAAGCACAATTTCCTTGCCTGCGCCGTTGACCCTACTCAAGCAAGGCGGCGAACAATACTGCTTCGCTATTCATCCTTTGGGGGGCGAGAGCGCGTGCTATTTGCCTTTGGCGGCACAATTGGACAGCGACTTTAGCGTGATTGGTATCGATCATCCCAGTTTCCATGGAGGGACTACGCCAAGCAGCATTGAACAGCTGGCCGAAGTTTATGCCGCGGCCATCCGTGCTGTGCAACTGCAAGGGCCTTACTTCCTACTGGGCTGGTCGCTCGGCGGCTTGATTGCCATTGAACTTAGCAAGTTGCTGGGGGGAGATTGCCGTTTAGCTCTGCTTGATAGTTTCAATCCTCAAGCGCTGGAAACCCTCGATTTAATAGGTTTGGCAGAAGGAAGCGAAGTAGAGAAGGTCAACAAAAAGGCGTTTGCAGACTACCGTCCCGAGCGTAACGAGAACGCCGCCTTGCTGGTTCGCCCGCGACAGAATGTAATCGAGCTGTTGCGCGAAGACGATGGCTGCAATGGACTGACGGAGGTATTCGGCGAGCAACTCGCTACCGTGATTTGCGGACATAGCCATCAAGATATGGTCTCAGGTGAGTACGCCGCGATCATCGCACAACATATTCAATCATTTTGGCGAGCAACGCCACAGGAGCGCAGTCAATGAACGCAGAAAAACAATATCAACAACAGATGGTGGAGAGTTTTAATTGGCGCTATCAAAATCAACAAGACTCTTGGTCGACGGATCCGTGGCTTAGAGCCACCGCCGTCAAACTCAACGAATTGCTCGGCGAAGGCCGCAGACGGGTGCTCGACATCGGTGTCGGTGCCGCTAAGCCGGCCGAAGTGTTGTTACAAGCCGGACATCAAGTTTGCGGTATCGACATTTTCGCCCATCAGGATTGGGATGCGTTGCGTGCACAGTGGCAAGGTGCCCTCGAATTGTACAAAGGCGATTTCAACACGTGGGACTTTGCCGCAGCACAATTCGATGCGGTGATGGACAACGGCTGCATGCACCACCAGCACCCGAACTTTTATGTCACTTATCTGACCAAAGTTCAGCGCCTGTTAAAAGCCGGAGCTTATCTGGTGCTCAACGTCTACGCCGATCTCGACGACGCGGCACTAGAAGGCAAAATCACCTTCACCGATCACGAGCGCATTTGCAAATATTTCACCGGTGCTGAAATCGACGGGTTACTAGCCAAGGCCGGATTCAATGTGTTGAGTCATCAGCATCTCTATCGCAAAGGGTTGAATGAGTACTACCTATTGGTGGTCGCGCAAAAAACCGTTACCGCCTAATCGAATTGAGAATAGGATAGTCCCCATGAAACATTTCGCCAAGTATTTGTTGGCCGCTTTTATTGCTCTGACCAGCCTAACCACCAGCGCAGCAGACGTACCTGTCTATGTCGCTACCGCTGAAACCCGCGATATCGCCGCGAGCCGCGATTTTCCCGGCCGCGTCGTAAGTGACAGCTACATCAGTCTCTCGGCGGAAGTGAGCGGCAAACTAACTTGGATCAAAGAGCTCGGCTCCCAAGTCAAAAAAGGCGAGGTAGTGGCGAGTGTCGACGACTCATTGTTACAACTGGCCAGAGATAAAGCCGCTCAAGCGGTAGTGAACTATCAATCGCAATTAGCTCTGGCACGCAAACGCCGAGACCGTCACAGCGTGCTGTCAAAAGAAAACTATGTCGCGCAAAACCTCCTCGATACCCTCGACGAAGAAATTGCGCAACTGTCGGGCCTGTTGCGACAAGCCAATGTTGAGCTAGCGACAAAGCAGCAACTGTTGGCGCGCTGCCAGATTAAAGCGCCGTTCAACGGCCGCATAACTGAGCGTTTGCTTAAATCCGGCGAGTGGGTCGAACAGTCTGAAGCCGTACTGCGTATAATTGACGATAGCGCTTTGGAAGTGTCGTTGCGTGTTCCTTCTACTTTCGCTGCCGGTGTACAAATCAACGAAGCGGTCAGCGTGCGTTCTGACGTCGGCGTGGTGGCTGGTATCTTGGCCACCAAGGCTGTCCAGCTAGATTTCAAATACTACGAATTGCGCGTCGATTTCTCCGATGTCGCGTTACCGGCAGGAATGCCGGTAACGGTCGGCTTCAAGGTCCCCGGCCAGGGGCATCCGCAATTGGCGGTGCCCAGCGATGCGCTGTTGGTGCGCAACAACAAAGTCGGAATCTTCAAAATCGACCAACAACAGCAGGCGATCTATGTGCCGGTCTATCCACTAGTCGTCGACCACGGCTGGGCCGCGGTTGAAGGTCAGGTTAGCGCCGGTGATACCGTGGTGATCCGTGGTGTTGAACGCTTGGTGCACGGGCAAACGGTGAAAATCCTTACGCCAGAAATGCAACTGACGTCACAGCGTTAAGAGGGCAGTAATCATGGCGCTTAAAATTTCAGCCGCAGCTATCAAGAACCCAACTGCCGTCATCGCTTGTATCGTGCTGACCGTGGTGATGGGCTTGGGCTATATTTACAAACTGCCGGTACAATTGGTGCCGGACGTCGAACTCGACCGCATTACTGTCTATAGCGATTGGCCTGGCGCTGCGCCAGCGGAAGTCGAAGCGCAGTTGCTTGAACCGCAGGAAAAGCTGTTTGGCAAACTGTCGGGGCTAGCCAATCTTGAAGCCTCGGCAACCTTTGGTCGCTCGACCATCGTGTTGACTTTCGCCCCAGATACGGTAGTAGAAAACGCGATGCTAGAATTGGTCAACAGCCTCAACAGCATTCCCAATTATCCCGATGATGCGAACGAGCCGGTGGTTGTGGTTGGCGCTGGCAGCAACGCCACTGCTATCTCATGGTTGTCTATCCGCCCAGCGGAAGGTAACTCTGCATTGGTACTCGATTCGTTGAACCTGATTGAGCAGGTCGTACAGCCGCAGCTTGAGCGTATCGAAGGTGTTGCGAGCACCCGACTTATCGGCGGCCGCAAACGTGTTTTGGCAATCGAAGTCGACCCTTACAAAGCCGCGTCGTTCGGCATCGAGTTCCCGCGGTTGGCGCAAACCCTAGCTCGAAACCACAACGTCTCTGCCGGATCTATCGATGCAGGCCGCCGCAAATTGAGCCTACGTTTGGCCTCTGGCTATAGCATTGAACAATTGCGTCAGTCTATAGTTGCCCGCAATGCCGAACGTGTCGTGCGCTTGGCCGATGTGGCCGAAGTGAAAATGGACTATGCCAAACCAGACGGTGTGTTCAGCGAAAACGGTGGCACTTCTATTGCCATCAGCGTGCAGGCGGTGAAAAACGTCAGTGTGCTCGATGTGATGGACCGTCTCAACAAAGTCGTCTCGGTTTTAGGCGAGGGCGTGCTCAAACAGAACGGTTTGACCATTACTCAGGTTTACGATGAAACCGTCTACATCAATGACGCTATCGAGCAAGTCTACGCTAATCTCGCTTTGGGTATCGTCTTGGCGGTTGCAGTGCTGTGGTGGTTCATGCGCCGGTTCCAAGCGACGATGGTGGTGGCTTTTTGTATTCCGTTGACATTGTTCAGCGCCTTTATTCTTATCGGTGCGCTGGGCCGCTCTATCAATGTCGTCTCTTTGGCCGGTTTGGCGCTGGCTGCAGGTTTATCGATCGATGCCGCGATTGTGGTGTTCGAGAATGTGTTACGTCACTTTCATAAAGGGGGAAATCGTGAAAAGGCGTCGATTGTTGCAACCGGTCAGGTTACCGGTGCGTTGATTGCCTCTACCTTGACCACAGTCGCCATCTTCTTGCCTATTATCTTTACTGAAGATACCACCAGTCAGTTGTTTTCCGACTTGGCGATTGCCATCACTGCTACCGTGGTTTTGTCGCTGTTGGTCTCAATCACTGTTATCCCGGCCATCTTAGTACGGCTGAAATCAGTGCGCGGCGTTAGCGCCAACGCAGACCGTTTTGCTCCGCTGTGGGACCGTTGGACGGATATCGTCATGGCCTGGACTTCTACTGCCAAGCGCCGCTGGTTGTGGCTAGTGTCCTTGGTGACTGGTGCGATTGTGCTGAGCTGGGTTTTGATCCCTAAAGTTGATTACTTGCCACAAGGCAACCAAAACTCGATTTTCGCCTATATCAGCCCGCCACCGGGCGTGAGCTTGGCGGTTGCACAGGATGAACTGGAAAAGACCATCAACGAACGGATGTTGCCTTATTATCAACATCATAAGCAGCCGTACATCAAGAACTACTGGCTCGGCTTCTACGGTCGCTACGGCTTCCTTGGCGCCACTGCGGCGGATAGCGATGAAGTCGATGAACTCATCAATGTAATTAACAACGAGATCCTCAAAGATCTGCCGGATGTTCGTGCCTATGCGTCACGCTCTTCGATTTTCGGCCGCTTCAGCGGTGGTCGGGTGGTAGACGTCAATATCCAAGGCAGCGATACGGACAACCTGATGACTGTCGCCAACGCCGCCTACCAAAAGATCGGCGAATCGTTAAAGGGTGCTTCAGTGCAACCTATTCCTGGACTGGCGTTCGATGAGCCTGAGTTCCGCGTCCAGCCGGATGACCGCAGCTTGGCCGACAACGGTTGGGATCGCTATGACCTAGGTCGTGTGCTCAGTACTTTAGGCGACGGTTTGTGGCTCGGCGAGTTTTTCGACGGCCGCGAACGTCTCGACCTTAAATTGACCTCTAGCGAAGAATTGACGCCGGAAACCCTATTGAACTTTCCGGTGGTCACCGCTTATGGCAACGTGGCGACTTTGGCTGAGTTGGCCACTGCCGAGCAACGTGTCAGCGCTGCGACCATTCGGCGCATCAACGGTGCCCGTACGGTAACTTTGCGAGTGGTTCCACCGCAAGGGATGTCGTTGGAACAGGCCATCGCCCAAATCCAACAAGATGTCGAGCCGCAATTGCAGCCGTTGCTGAAAAATAATAGCCGTATCGTTTATGAAGGTACTGCGGCGGCACTGAGCTCAGCCATCCAGAGCATGGGCACGAACGTGTTATTGGCGGTGTTGATCCTTTATCTGGTGATTGCGGCGCTATTCAGCTCATTCAAAGACAGCCTCTATGTGGTCTTGACCATTCCCTTGGCGGCTGTGGGCGGCTTCGTCGCCATCCGTTTGACTAACTTCTTCGTATTCCAGCCGCTCGACCTGCTAACCATGATTGGCTTCATCATTCTGCTCGGCATGGTGGTGAACAACGCCATTCTGCTGGTGGCCGAAATCCGCCGCGGCACGAGCGAACAACTTCAACTGGTCGATGCCATTCGCTTAGGCTTGCGTAATCGAGCCAGGCCCATTCTCATGACTACTTTAACTACTGTTTTCGGCATGTTACCGCTGTTGTTACTGCCGGGTGAGGGGAGCGAACTTTATCGCGGCTTGGCTGCAATAGTGATCGGCGGGATGTTGTTGAACGTGGTGTTCACCTTCATTTTGGTGCCCACCATGATGCAAATTTTCGAAGCGCCGGTACCACTAGCCAGAGCCGCGCGGTCACGCTAGCGCACTCGGCCAAACCCGTACGATAAGGAGAACAGGAAGTGCCATCCAATAGCAATATGATGCCGAGCCACCTAGTGGTGGTGAATCACGAACAACAATACTCGCTGTGGTCGACTAAGCGTCCGCTGCCCGGTGGTTGGCAGGCGGTGACCATTCCAGCCGTGTGGCTCGAAAACCATCGTGCTCGCAATCCGCAAGACTCGGACAAGGCAATCTGTCTGGCCTACATCGGCGAGATTTGGCAAGACATGCGACCTTTATCTGTGTGTCGTTTCCAAACGATGCAACAACAAACCAGCACAGGAGCGATGTCATGAATCTAAATCAAGTCACTATGCCTAGCCATGATATCGACGCAGCCAAAGCATTCTATCAAGGCATGGGGTTTATTTTGATTGTCGATACGCCGCATTACTTGCGCTTTGAATGCCCGATCGGCGATGCGACATTTTCAGTGTCGAGAGTTGACTCGTTGGCCGCCGCCGATAGCCGCGGTGTCGTGGTTTACTTCGAGTTTGGCGAAGGTGAGTTGGACGAGAAGGCCGCTGAATTGTCTGCTGCCGGATACGAGTTTGAGCATATGCCGCAAGACAAGCGCTATTTGTGGCGTGAAGCGGTGCTGACCGACCCATCGGGCAACAAGTTGATTCTCTATTTCGCGGGTGTCAACCGCAAGAGCCCGCCTTGGCGGGTCAAATCTGAGGGGACGCGCTCATGAGCCTGAGCGATATCGAAGCGATGCAGCGCGCCATCGAATTGGCCAAGGCAGGGATTTACTCCGCCCAACCCAATCCGCGAGTCGGCTGCGTGCTGGTCAAAGACGGCGAAATCGTCGGCGAAGGGGCTCATCTGAAACCTGGTGAGCTGCACGCCGAGCGTAACGCGCTGTTGGCTGCCGGCGATAAGGCCAAAGGTGCGACAGCCTACGTCACTTTGGAGCCGTGTTGTCATTGGGGTCGCACACCACCGTGCTGCGACGCTCTAATTGAATCCCAAGTCGCCTGCGTTTTCGTGGCGATGGTTGACCCAAACCCGCAAGTGGCGGGCAAAGGCATAGAGATCTTGCGCACCGCTGACATCTGCGTCGAGGTTGGACTGCTGGAACAGCAAGCGCGGGATCTCAATCCGGGATTCATTGCCTGTATGAGTGAGGGACGCCCTTATGTGCGTGCCAAGCTGGCGATGAGTCTTGACGGCAAAACCGCCATGGCTGATGGCGAGAGCCAATGGATCACCACGGCGGATGCCCGCCAAGACGTACAGCGCTGGCGTGCCAGAAGCTGTGCGGTGATCACTGGCTCCGGAACTGTAATTGCTGACGACCCGTCACTCAATGTGCGCTGGCAAGAGTGGGATTATCAGTACAAACCTGAGTCATCCCGCCAAAGGCAGCCACGTCGAGTGATAGTCGATTCCAAGGCGCAATGTAAGAGCGCCATCAAGATGTTGACGCTGGAAGGGGAAACTTGGCTGGCGACTTTATCGCAAGACTCTGAGAAACAAGAGCAATGGCAACAGGCTGGCGGGCATTGGCATCTAGCGGAGGAAAACAATGGCAAGGTGGCATTGGATGCTTTGGTACAGGCGCTTGGAACCGATTGCAACGAGATCTTAGTCGAAGCTGGTCCTGAGCTTATTGGTGCTTTCGCTGAGCAAGACCTGATAGACGAATACCTGATTTACGTGGCCCCTAAGTTTTTAGGAGCCGATGCGCGCTCGCTGCTGGATCTGCCGCAGATCAAGCGCCTAGCCGACCACAAGTCCGTCGACTTTATTTACATCAGTCGAGTCGGCGACGACCTACTGATCAGGGCAACAGCCCGTTAACACTTTTAACTATTTTTATTTTTTGAGGAGTCGATCATGTTTAACTCTAACGTTCAGTTTAAAATCGCCGACCAAGTTACCGTTCGCAACAGTGCTTTGGTGCCAATCCGCAACTACGATAAACCGTCTGAAATCTTCTCTTTCTACGGCCTAGAAGACGGTGAAGAGCATGTCGTGTTCGCGTTGGGCGATTGGAAGAATGTCGAAGTGCCTTTGGTGCGTCTGCACTCGGAATGTTTGACTGGTGATGTCTTCCACTCGCGCAAATGTGATTGCGGCGAGCAGCTCAATCAAGGCATCGAAGAAATCTACCAACACGGCGGCTTTATTGTCTACTTGCGTCAAGAAGGCCGTGGAATCGGGCTTTATAACAAAATCGATGCATACAATCTGCAAGCCCAAGGGATGGATACCTTCGCAGCCAACAATCACCTAGGTTTCGCCAATGATTTGCGCAACTTCAAAGTGGCTGCCGACATGTTAAAAGCCTTGGGTCACAACAAAATCATCCTGCTTTCCAACAACCCAGAGAAAAAAGCGCATTTGGAAGCGAACGGCGTACAAGTGGTCAAAGAACAGGAAACCGGCGTGTTCCACAACGAGCACAATATCCCTTATCTCAGCGCCAAAGTGACTACCACACATCATAAGATTGCTTTGCCGCGCTAATCGACGCGACCCATATTTGGCTAAACCAATTGTAAGAAATTAAAAAAGAGAGTTTATTCATGATCAAACATATTTCACCGTTAAGCGGAATTGCCGCCTACCAAGGCAAATTTGTCCTGTCTGCCGGCTACGACAATCAAGTGATTTTGTGGGATGCAGATAACCGAGAGGCATTGGCCCGCGGGATGCACGACCACTTGGCTAATCAGTGCGCCTTTAGCCCTGGCGGAAGCCTTTGTGCTTCCTCCAGCTCAGACTATTCAGTGCGCTTGTGGCAATTGCCGAGCATGCGCTTGCAAACGGTAATGACTACCCATGACGACGATGTTGAAGGGATTGCTTTCCACCCCAGCAGGCCTTGGATCGCTACGTGTTCTCGCGACCATACGTTGTGTCTGTTTGACTTAGATGGCAACTTGTTACAACGCTTCTATGGCCACAGCGCGGACGTGATCTCCGTCGCCTGGCAGGGTGATTCCGATATCCTGCTCAGCTCGTCTGACGATGGCACCATCAAACGTTGGGATGTCCGCTACGGTGATATCCTGGAAGATATCGATCTCGGCGGTATCGAAACCGACACTATCGCCATTACTAACGAAGGCGTAATCTATGCGGGTAACGATGAAGGCGAAGTAGTCGTTATCGCCCACAAGGATAAAAATACCGTAAAAGCGCACAATGCAGGGATCAAACGATTGGTCTACGATGCCTCGCAAGACCGCTTGGTCAGCTTGAGCTACGATCGCCAAGTCAAGGTTTGGGCGTGTAGCAAAGCGGGTATCGAGTGCATGCATACCGCGGACCTTCCAGCGATTGTTTGGCCTCGGTCGGCCACTTTCCTCGACCAGGACAACTTGGTGTTTGTGACCTTCGGTAGCTCTTATGCTGAATACAATATCGAAACCGCAGAATGGACTCTTGACCACATCGAGCCCACGCTCGGCGTCAACGCGGTCTGTGAATATAAAGGAGACCTTTATACCATCGGTGATGCTGGCGTGGTTCACTGCAACAATAAATTGGTACGCACCCTGCCAAGTTTGTGTAACTTTTTCACCCCTATGGGCGATGCATTGATCACTGGCGGTCAAACTGGCCAAGTATTTGATGCTATCAGCGGCGAGTGTATCTATCAGCACCGCTCGCCACTGAATTGTGGTGCTGCTTTTATGCGCAATGGCGAAGAACATGTGGTTGTTGGCACTTATACTGGTGAGGGATTGATCTTCAAGCGCGATGCTCAAGGTGCCATAGCCTTGATAGAGTCGCTTAAACTGCACGAGAATGCGATTAAAGGAATATGCGTCAATAGTGAGCAAATCTTTAGTGTTTGCGCCGACGCCTCGGCGGCGTTTACTCGCATTAGTGATTTCGAGCGAGCCCATTATGTAGAACAGGCGCACGATATGATAGCCAACGGCTGCGCCAGTGCTGAGAACGGCAATTTTGTTTCGGTCAGCCGAGATTTGAAACTGCGTATTTGGAATGGCATTGCAATGGAGGTCATCGACACCCCGAACGAGAACTCTATCAAGTGCGTGACGATCAGTGCCGACGGCAAATATGTCGTAACTGGCAATTACGCCGGGTTTATCGGAGTTTATGAGCGCGATAGCGGCGTTTGGCTGCAATGGTATCACCCAAGCTATGCCGGTATTTCCTCACTGTCACGTACACCTAAAGGAGATTTCTTGGCAAGTTCCTACGATGGTAAAACCCATTTTTTGGCAGCAGAATCATTGATTAAAAGAAAGGCGGTATAAATGAGCAGTTCACAAGACATCCTGGCGCTTCACCAAGCCCTATCGCTGACCGGCACCGTCATCGGTCGGCACAAACTCGCTACCATCAATCAGCTCAGCGAGCGCGATGCGATGGCATTACCGAGTCGCTATGTTGATTCGGCACTTGATGACCTATCGGAGCAAATGACGCAGTTTGAACAATATGACACTGCACAGTTGTTGACGATCGCTGAAGGGATCGAGTGCTCATTTAAAGAACGCTTTGTGGCTGGACAATTGCTGGGTTTGCGCGGCGACCCGCGCATTAAAACCCTAACGCCAGAGATGTTGGTGGTACCGGCGGCGACGGTGACTTTAGGCTTGGCGCCTGAAGAGGTTGCCAGAGTGGTCGAGCAATATAGCCACTATGGTGTGTTGGCCGAATGGATCGAGAAAGAAACGCCGACCTTCGCCACCGAAATCAAATCGTTCAAACTTGGCAAGTATTGCGTTACGAATCAAGAGTACCGTGAGTTTATGGAGGATACCGGCTACCAGAATTTCCCAACGACTTGGGAATACGGTGTCTACAAGGCCGAACTCAATAATCACCCGGTTAATACCATCAGTGCGAAAGATGCCGACAACTATTGTCGCTGGTTGTCGGAGAAAACCGGTCGCCAATTCCGTCTGCCGAGGGAGGCCGAGTGGGAATACGCCGCAACCGGCGGAAAAGGATTGGAATTCCCGTGGGGTAACAATTTTGTAGCCGATCACGCCAATACTGTCGAAAGCGGAATCTTGCGGAGCACCCCGGTAGGGATCTTTGCCAAAGGTGCTGGTTTGTTCGCTCACATGGACCTTGCAGGAAATGTCGAAGAGTATGTCGCGGACAACTATGCCGCCTATCCTGGCGCTAGGCTGGTCGTCGATGATCTGTTGGAGAAAGAAGGAGGTTATCGTATTGCTAGAGGTGGTAGCTTTACTCGCTTTCGCGACCTCGCTCGAACGCGTCGCCGTCACGGACGTTATAGTTCCAATCTGTATGTAATGGGATTCCGTTTGGCTGAATCTATCGACGAATAGACCCAGCCCGAAGATGGGCAGTACCAAGCTGCCCGTCTTTCGAATGATTCAATGGCCGATATTTGGCTTAATGAACGACATTGAGCAAAGACCCATTATTTAGAAATCATTAATAAAAAACAGTCATTCGAAAATATCAATTTGTATGACCATAGAGAGCAAATGTTTCAAAAGTAATAAAAGTGTGAACATCCCCTCCAACTATCGATAGATAACAATGATAAAAAATAGTTAAATTCTAGGTAAAAAAATTATTTATAGCAATAAGTATATGTTTTAAAGGGAAAAAATTGAAGTCACAAATCGGTCTCATAAATGTTTGGAAACGATTATTGTTAATCACACGTCAAACTCGCACTCTTTGAGCTGTATCAAGGCAACTGGCAACGCGCTCTGTATTAGTCGCGTCAGTTAAGCCACCCATAAAGCTGTTTTACAAAAATTGGACGATAAACTTAAGGAGACATCAAAATGAACCGTAACAATAAAAAACTTTCATTGATCGCTATCTTATTTGGGCTCAGAATTTTTACCGCTCAAGCCAGCGGCGAAGTACTTAGTACGGAAACTACTTCAACACTAACCTCTACCGAACAATTTCAAATAACAGAGCTTAGCGCTGAAGAACAAGCAGCAGTGGAGTGGTATCAAATGGTTAAAGATTTCGGTATCTGTACGCCCTACCCACAATGTAAGATCAAATATATCCGCTCATCCTGAGATGTATATTTCAGTATTTGAAAACTATCTGTTATTCGAGGGGTCATGTCCTTTCCTCTGAAATCCAGCAGTATAATCGCGATGCAGCAGCGGTCGACCCATAAAAAAGTGGAGATGCAGAGGGTTTGCTACTGAGCAAACCCTCTGTTTCCCTGCATGTAGAATTCTCAGAAAGTACAAATACTGTACAGGTGTAAAAGGTCGTCTCATTGAGAAGTGCGGTTGAGATGTGTGAGAAGGGTAATATCATTTCGTCTTGAGAATTGCGGGAGCTAGCGGCTTTTGCCCTAAGCCCGTAGGGCTTAGGATAGCTCGAATATTAAAAATTTCCAGTTCTGAGCTTCGGGTTGGGTTTCGAAACTGAGTTCGGGTGTTCATAGTAAGCTCCGAAACGAGAAGTTTTCTGGCTAGTGGTCCATTTTGGCTGGCTGGATTGTGGCAAGTTTTGCACTGTACTGTTCTTTTACGTTCTTACATCTGGCTAAATGGCCCTCCACCGAAACTCAGTAAACTATTGATGTATCAAGTAAAGCCAGTTTCGGACGGTTAACCCCAAACTACCCAGTTTCGTCGGTCTGCCCTCCGGAGGCGGAGGTCTATTGTGGCTGATTTGGCGCTGGATCAGGGCTGTGTCCATTCTGTGTCCAGATTGTGGCCGCGGTTGCGGGTGACAAATTAGCGGATGTAAATTTTGACCTTTGCCTAATCTAATAATAAAACGAACTCCTCCAGAGAAAAAGTAATCGGCTCACTACATGCTTTATTTAGCAGGTGGAGCTGTGTAGTAATTTCCGTTATCGCTCCAGAACTATAACCAGCCTGAGTCGTTCATAACGAAATATTCGCCAAACGTGTTTTCTTCAACATTCTCAATTTTTGTTCCGTGTTTTATATCGCTTAATGTTACTTCATGCTTGCTAATTTCACCTGGCCCGAATACTTGGGCAATATAATGCTTTCCGTTTTCGCTATACAAATACATCGTTGTCTCCAAACCGTTTTTGGCATCCCACTTCCCTATTATTTCACCTACTATTCCGGGATCTACTGATTCAAGAGCGTCCTTTTCTGCAGTAGTTTTGCCCATAATATTTACATTCAATATTGGAGCGTAGTCGGTTCTTGCCCAGTAAACAGAAGTGCTCAACCTTTAATCGAGTTTAAGGGGCTGGAAAGACTGAAAATTCGTGTAGTTATAACCTAATCCTTGTTAAACCATAGCTTTCTGGTTTTTAGCGAAACTATTTATGATTTTGCTAAATAGGGGGAAAGGAATTGTGCTACCAGTTCAGCACACAGGCCGACCTCAACTTTTACGCCTCCCGCCGTTAGTATCTCTGCGCCTTTACCATTGTTTCTGATGTCTGGGTCGAGCATTGCGATAATCACATGCTTGATGCCCGAAGCGAGAAGTGTGCTTGCGCAAGCAGCAGTCCGGCCGACAAAAGAACAAGGCTCTAAAGTGACGTATGCAGTAACGCCGCTTAGGTCTCCTGAATGAGCATTTAAAGCCTCTACTTCTGCATGACTTCCACCAATGGCCTGCGTAAAGCCTTTGGATATTACTTCGCCATCTTTAACCAGCACACATCCGACAGGAGGATTCGGTTCACAGTGGGGAAGTGCTTGTTTGGAAATATTCAAAGCTTCCAGCATGAATTTTTCAGACATTTGAAACCTTCACCCCCGGTTTAGCTGGTTTACTTTAGTATGCCGTCATCAACAGCCTGCTCAAGTTTACTTCTGATGACAGACCAAAGCGCTTTGATGTCGCTCTCAATTCGTTGGTTTACGGAAAGCCCCTTACCTTTAGTAATTCCATGCGCCTTCCAGTTGGGGTTCTACTTCGTTATCACGGACGGTTTAAAATCGCGCTAAACTGCTGATCTTGTTTTGCCAGTCTACGACGCATTCTTGGATTATGAAACCGCTCAATATAATCAAAAATATCTGAACGAGCTTTATCCCTTGTTCGATAATGGCGATAATTCACTCTTTCACGCTTCAGTATCCCAAAAAATCCTTCACAGCCGGCGTTGTCGCTGCAGTTACCGACTGCGCTCATGCTGCTGATCAGGTTATTAAATTTGAGAGCACGCTGATAATCACCGCTGGTAAATTGAGAACCGCTATCCGAATGTAAAATCACAGGCTGATTGCCTGTTCGTTGCCAGACGGCCATTTCCACTGCGCGAACAACCATGTAACGATCCTGCCGATGATGCATAGACCAGCCCACTATCAGTTTGCTGTACAAGTCGAGCACAACGCACAGAAACGGTTTACCTTCGGTGGTTTTGACTTCGCCATTTAGTTTCAGGCTCTGTTGCTGTGAAGTCACGTGCCAGGTGATCTTTAAGGCCAGCGGGTCTGGCGGCCGGTCGCTTTCGGCCTCGTCCTTTCTTATGAGTCCAGCCCTGAAAGCCATTAACGGCCATTAAGCGGGCCACACGATTCAGACTCACTCGTTCACCTTCAATAGACAGATCTTCATGCATACGTGGTGCGCCAATTACACCACCACTGTCCTCGTGGATCTCCTTAATGCGCGTCAGTATCCGCTGATTTTCGACGTCCCGGGCACTGGGAGGCTGTGCTGCCCAGGCGTAATATCCGTTGGGTGACACTTGCAGACATCGACACATTAAGCGTATCGGAAACTTATCTCGGCAACGCTCTATCGCCTGATATCTCAGAACGAGTCTTTTGCGAAGAACGTTGCCGCTTCTTGCAAAAATCCCGTTCCTTTTTAAGCCGGGAATTCTCGCGTTTAAGCCGCGCCATTTCTTCGTCACGGGGGTTACTTGATCCCTTGAAAGCTTTTTAGAGGATGGTTCGGCTTCACGCCGCCACCGGCTGAGCAAAGAGTAATTTAAGGCCAGACTTCCGACTTTAAGCCGATCTATTAGAGTTCCGCAGAGTTAAAACGGTGAGTGGTGCAATGATAAGGACTGAACCTATATAAAACCTTGCGTCAGGGGTTTCGGTAAAAAACACAATCCCCAGTATTACCGCCCCAATAAGGCCTGTATACTCGGCGCTGGTGACTTTGTTGCTTTCTGCGGCTCGATAAGCAAAAACGCAGGTACCGGCATAAATCATCGCAAACAAACTGGAGCCCACTGAAATTAAAAAAGTACTGACATCAAAACTGGCACCTTCAAACCATGCCATTGCAGAAGCTAAAGGAATACCCAATAGGTTAGTTAAGTAAAGCGTGTCCAGAATACTGTGTTCAGCCGGAAGCTTTTTTACTAGCAGATTATTGAGCGCCAGGGTTGTAGCAACCACCAGGGCCGCCAACGCAAAAATGTTTGTAGAGGAGGGGTTCACAATTACCAATACGCCAACCATGCCTAAGACTGCAGTAATCAAAGATAAGCGTGTGACACGCTCTTTAAAAAACATGCGGGCTAATACAACCGTGATAATAGGCGCCGCATAAAATATGGCATTCGCAGTCGCTAGCGGTAAAGTGGTTAATGATATCACCATAAACACCGTACCGAGTAAAAAAATATGAGCGCGAGTGGCATGCCAACGTATATTCTTAGGCAATAATGGGCGCTTAAAAAGCAACATAAACGGTAAAAGCATCAGCGTGGCACTTATTTGACGGTATAAAACAAATTGAAAAGGTGCCTCAAAACCATCCAGTAGCTTAATCAAAGAATCTGAGAGAATAACGATGTTATTTCCTAAGACCAACATAATAATAGCCATGAGCAATGAGCGATCCACCTTTGTTCTCCTCTTTAAACTGTTAGCGATGAGGGCATTTTACGTGGCTCTTTTTATTAAATATAATGATATTAACTAATTTTCACATGAGGTTTTTAGATAATGAGCCTTCCGCTTCGCTCCATCCATTATTTTGTTGAAGTTGCGCGTTGCGAGAGCTTTTCCCTGGCAGCAGAGCGCTTACATGTGTCACAAAGTGCCGTGAGTCATCAGGTGGCACTACTTGAAGGATATTTGGGTGATGATCTCTTTGTTCGGCGGGGCCGCAAAATTTTGTTAACAGCAGTCGGCGAGAACTATTTTAATGAAGTTGCTGGAGCAATTAACGCGATTGAAGGGGCGACTGCAAACGTCAGGCAATATGATACCCGGCAGGTAAAGCTGGCGGTGCATGGTTCGTTAGCGGTAAAGTGGCTGATACCGGCCCTCGATGAGTTCCGACAACGCTATCCTAATGTGGAATTGACGCTGCAAATGCTGACTCAGGATGGTAATTTTGATACCCAGTGGGCTGACTGCTTTATTACAACACAGCCGCCAGGCATGGGTTATCAGCGCTACCATTTGTATGATGAAACGTTAAAGCCCTATTGTTCAAAAGCATTATGGGCTGAGGCTCATCGGCTCGAAAGTGCGGGTGACCTCATTCAATATCCATTACTGTCAGCGATAAGCGCATTTGCCAGCGGCGAACCGGGAACCGACTGGCAGCGTTGGTTTAAAAAAGCCAACCTTCGGTTACCTGTGAGCGCTAGGGTTCACCACTTTAGTCATTTATTACTTGCTGCCGAGGCGGCTAAATACGGACAGGGAATTGCGCTGTTAAATGAGTTTATGACAACCGAGCAAGAGCGTGAAGAAAGTTTGTTTGAATTGCCGTTTCACAGTATTCAAACCGATGACAGTTTCTATTTTGTTTACCCTTCCAGTACCGCTAAAAGTCCCGGGCTTGAGTCCCTGGGCGATTGGTTGGTCGCTTTATGCCGTACACGGCATTAGTCTTGATACTTAACTTGTCAGCCTTAGCAATACTGGCCTCGAGTTCTCTCCATGTAGCGATGTGTCTCGAGCCTAATGGCAATGAGGAACCCAGAATTTATCTTGTAAAAACTGAGTGGGTAGAATCCAGGCGCTGCTAAGAAGCGCCCGGTAGATTTAAATTCCCAAAGTTACAGCATAAGTTAACATCAGTACCGAGAGTCCAATGAAGATAATACACAGAGGCAGAAACTGCATAGGGAGGTTTAGCTCCCTTTCAAGAGCACTTGCTCCTACCAAATTATAGGCGTTTTAGTTAATATTTAAACCACGGTGATTGCTAATCGACGCATAATTTAGGGTAGTGGTTATCTGGCTAACTATCCTTTTTTCCATACCCTTTTGTGGCAAGTTTTGCAGGGGTTGGAGATAAAACGCTAAAACATCTGGCTAAATGGCCTCGTTAAAATATTCCTGAGATCCCTATAGAACGTGGCCTGCACGGTTAGTAACTTCTCTCACCATTTAACGTCAGCCAGTCGCTATTTACTCCGGAGGCGGAGGTCACAGGTTCGACTCCTGTCGGGCGCGCCATCTTTTGAAGTTCTCGCATTGATAGTAACTATTAACTCAATTTCTCTTGTGTCCATTCTGTGTCCCAAATTATCTCCGACTACACGCTTACGATAACTTTGTTATTTTAGTAGGGCGTTTTACCCTTCATTGCTTTCCTAACTGTCAACAAAGCACAATTAACATATGCTGCTCTGAAAGAATTAAAAAAACGGTAATATTTTCGACAACTGGATCGTCTTTAAGTCGAGATGTGTTTTTGGAGAATGACATTGCAGCAACACAAAGCGAAAATATCTGACTTGGCACTGCAACACGGGAGGCTAGTCTTTCACTGCGCATATCGACTGTTAAGCGATACACACCTTGCAGAGGATGTGACTCAAGACGTATTTATTAAACTGTTTAAAAAATCTCTTAAAAGCATGAACGAGGTGAAAAACTGGCCTGCTTATTTAAAGTCTATGGCAGTTACCACAGCGATTGATTATCTACGTCGTAATAAAAGATTAGCGGAAGACGACTTGGAAAGCGTGCCTGAAAATGAAAGTGATACATCAAGGCACCCTTTGAACCAAGTTTTACGAGACCGTGATTTGATACTGTTCAAACAAGCCCTTTTGCAATTGACAGAGCAAGACGCTCACATATATTGCCTGCGTCATGTCGAAGGATACTCTTACCAAGAAATCGCCGAATTAATGCATGTCTCTAGCAATTCAGTCGGCGTATCCCTGCATCGCTCACAGCTAAAACTCTCCAGTATCGTAGGTAAATCAGAATATTTAGGAGCTCGTCATGAACACTAATCACGATTCTATTCAGACTATGCTTAATAAAGTTAAGGGACAAAAGCCTTCGGAACATGACGATATAGCAATGCAGTCCCGACTTCACGCTGCCATTGATGCACAAGACAACCCTGTAGATGAAGAAGAACCCGGCAACGGTATGATTCGTCTTTGGAGTTGGTTAAAAACCGCCTCACAACCAAAGCGATTTGGCTTTGCTGGAACGGCTGCCGCTTTGGTGCTAACCGCTGTGTTGATTATCACCACGTCGGTGAGCAAACCTGCATTTGCATCGGTGGTCAAGAAGTTAAGCGAAATCACCAGTATGGTGTACACAGGACAAATGCAGTCGGATGACCAAGTTATTATGACAGTAGAGGTTTTTTACCAATCGCCCAGTAAAATTAGGGTGGTCAACACACCGCTTCCAGACATTGAAGGTGCACCTTCAGTAGTGAACGTGATGGATACTAAACTTGGTAAGGGGTTAATACTCTTCCCTGAACGCAAAGTTGCCATGCCTATTAATTTTACGCCTGGTCAAAACGCGAAAGAGGCGCTGGAAAATGAGTTACTTGATTGGCACACGAAAATTTTAAATTACGACGGTGAAGTGAAGAGTGAACCAGGTGTAGTTATCGATGGAATAGAAACGACTGTCTTTACAGTGGAGCCTGAAAACATGAGATTGACTTTATGGGTCGATCCTAAGACTGAATTACCTATTCGTATAAGAGTAGAGACAATGGATGGACCGTATTTTGTTTTTGAGGCAGATGTGGCATTTAATGAAGCGATAGACCCTGAAATGTTCGACTTAGCGCCATCTGGCTATGAAATTATGGGAGCGGATTCGGAGTAAGCCAGGCTGTTGCCGAGCTCGGGCACTTGCGAATCGGCCGTGGCGCTACGGGGTTATAAACCATCAGTAATGCCCGAGTCGGCAACGGCAGAACGAGTATCCCAACTAAAATCCAGAAGGATACTTGCCAGAACATGTTTAACTCCCTTTACGTATAACGGTTCTTTTTCAACAGGTCTTTGCCTATTATTCTTTACCAAACTTTCCGGCTATCTGCTCTGTTTACCAATTTACTTATTAAGTAAGCAGCTAAGAAAAAAGCAGGCGTCGCAAAAATGTCTGGATGCATAATCCAGGTTGCCAGTCCCAGTAACACGCTTAAGTACTCGACCCAAACGAGTTTATTTCTTCTATTGACGCCAAACAAACTTAATTTGAACCAGACCGGTTGTTGCTTCCAGTATTTAGATTCTTTATCAATCACAGTAATTTCCTCCGTTAGCTTCGACACATCAACTTCGAATACAGAGGCCAGTGATTTAAGAGATTCCATACTTGCTTTATTGCCGCTTTCTATACGTTGAATTGTTCTTACACTCAAGCCTGACATTATCGCTAATTGTTCTTGAGACCAATTTTTACGTTCTCTCAATTTTTTAATCATTCAAATTCTCCTGGTATCTGTATTCAGGCTCAATGATGAAGCAACAACGTCGGTGTCGGTCACGAAATATACACGACAGACGGGCGACACTAACTGTAGTGGTCAAGAGAAGCTAACCACAGGTTTACGATTTTCCTGTGCCTTCAGTTTGACTAATTCATTATACACGTCAATAATTAACGTGTATAAAGTATATTGCAAACCAAAAGAGCATCACATGTTAAATCATGAAGCGGGCAAAACGCTAAAGCAAAAACTTCCTCTCGGTATGATAGCAACAAAGCGTTGGCTACAAGAGCAGGGCTTGAGTTTGCACTATATCGACAACTCCGTCCGACGAGGAGCTTTAATCGTTGCTACGCCCGGGGTCTATTATCGCGAAGAAGCTTACCCAACCTGGCAAGGTGTTGTGGCTTCATTGCAGCGAATAGCTACGTTCGCAGTCAATGTGGGGGGCCTGACAGCTCTAGAGTTAAATGGTGTAAGCCATTACGTAAATCAAAGTGGAAAACCTACGATTGGTCTATATTGTCCTGAGAAGCTGCCTGTATGGGTTGATAAAATTGGTGTGGAAGCTACTTTCGAATGGCATGGAACGAAGCGATTGTGGCCAGAATCACTCATGCGCGACCAGCGCGTTCTCCGTCCTTATGAATGGTCAAAAGGTTTGCCGGAAATAACGTATTCTTGTGTTGAAAAAGCTTATCTGGAAGTGCTCAACGAGGTACCTAAACATATCAGTTTTGAGCATGCTGATGCGCTGCTTCAGGGGTTGCATAACTTATCACCCCGGAAGTTAGATACGCTGCTAAAAAACTGCCTTAATGTCAAAGTAAAACGGCTATTCTTTTGGCTAGCGGAGCGCAATCAACAGCCCTGGTTTAAACGTTTAGTGTCAACAGACTACGATCTAGGCTCAGGTAAAAGAGCTATCGCGGTAAATGGTCGCCTGGAAAGCAAATGGCAGATCACGGTACCCAAGGAGATGTAAATTATCATGGATAGAAATAGCATTTATTATCGGCAGGTTCAGTTGCTTATGCAGGTGTTACCATTTGTTGCGGCTCATGACTGCTTTGCGCTCAAAGGCGGCACAGCGATTAACCTATTTGTCAGAGACTTTCCGCGACTGTCGGTTGATATTGATCTCGTTTTTCTACCTATGATGGATCGAGATGAAGCACTTAATACGATCACTAGTCACCTGGAGAAAATAGGTAAAAAGCTCACAGCCGAAATTCAGAATGTGACTGTCATACGCCCATTTGAAGTCAAAAAAGACGCGCTCCGTTTATTGGTGGAGCGTGAGGTTCGCGGTACAAAGGTTCAGATAAAGATAGAACTGTCACCCGTACTTCGAGGAACTGTCTACAAACCGACAACCTTGAGTGTTACTGAAGCGGTGGAAAATGAATTTGGCTTCGCAGAAATTTCCGTGGTTAATTTCGCCGATCTCTATGCTGGTAAGATTTGCGCCGCGCTCGACCGGCAGCACCCCAGAGATTTGTTTGACGTAAAACTACTTCTGGATAACGAAGGCTTCACTGATGATATTCGTAAAGCGTTACTTGTTTATATTGTCAGCCACCCCCGTCCTATTTCGGAGTTATTACGACCTCATTTCAAAGATATTTCCGAACTTTATGAGGGGGAGTTTAAATCGATGGCGGACATCGATGTCCCATTCGCGGAGCTTGTGGCTGCGCGTGGGAAAATTGTAAAACTCATGCATGCGGCATTTACTGACGAGGAGAGGTCGTTTCTTTTGACGTTTAAATCACGCAAACCGGATTGGTCATTACTCGGACTTGATGGTGTTGATCGGCTACCGGCGGTTAGGTGGAAGCTGAAAAATCTTGGAGAAATGAGTGAGGAAAGACATCGGAGAGCTTATAACAGACTTGTGGATGCACTCAATTCAGTGGGTTTAGTTACGAGATAATCCATATATGCATTATTTGACTATATTCCATATATAAACTAAATTTTTATATTCTCTATTTAGTATAAATGCCTATATTCTATATAAGGAATTAAAATGCGAATCACCACTCCCGGTTCCTTGGGTAAATATATAGCACAACGGCGACAGGAAGCTGGTTATAGCCAAATGGAATTAGGCAAACGGATTGGTAAAGATCAGCGTTTTATATCCCGTGTTGAGACCAAAACATCATCCATTACTTTCGCTAACTTAATGAAAGTAATGGCTGCTTTGAACATTCGGTTCGATATTTCTAATTCCGCAGATGACGGTTATGAAGTCTTAAATAGGGTCAGGAAAGCGTCTGTGGATGAAAATCTCCCGCAAACCAAGCATCGGCCTCTTGATGCGCTTAAGAGCAATCGTAGGCCTATTGTGATTCGAAAATCACCACCTAAAAAGTAAAAGGAAGATTCGTCATGCCAAGGCGCAAGGCTACACGAGAATTACATTGCGGGATTAATGGAATAAAAGTAGGAACCGTAAGGCGGAAAAGTGGCACCTTCGAGTTTATTTATGATGATGAATGGTTGGGAGCAGAATATGCGCATTCGATAAGCTTGTCACTGCCAATGACATCTAAACGACATACAGGCGAGCGCGTTCGTTATTTTTTTGATAATTTGTTGCCAGATAATGAAGAAGTTCGTCAGCAAATTGTTGATAGAATCGGCGCTTACTCAACAGACACTATGGATTTGCTATCAGCTATCGGGCGTGACTGTGTGGGAGCGTTATCTCTTTCCTTAACGGAAATACCTCCAGAACCATCTATGCAGATGAACCCGGTCGATGAGAATGAAATCAATGAGATTTTAAATCATGCGGTTACCGGGCATACCCTCGGAATGGGGGATGACGATACTTTTCGTATTTCTATTGCAGGAGCTCAGGAAAAAACAGCATTAACCTATCACCGTGGTCAGTGGCATCAACCGATAGGTAACACTCCTACAACCCATATTTTTAAAATGGCTATGGGAGAGTTACCTAGTGGCATAAATATGGAGCAAAGTGTCGACAATGAATGGTTTTGTTTACGCTTTATGCATCATTTAGGGTTTGATGTAGCGCACGCTGAGATAGAAGTTTTTGGTGAGCAAAAGGTACTTGTTGTCGAACGTTTTGATAGACATACGGATGAAGATGGTCAAATTTTAAGGATAAGCCAGGAAGATATGTGCCAGGCTCTGGGCAGAGCCGGGCAATCGAAGTATGAAGATAAAGGAGGCCCGGGCGCTTTTGAAATATCGGATCTGCTCGCAACAAGTCAGCAAGGTTTAAAAGATCAGCAAGTGTTTTTTTTGAGTCAATACGTATTCTGGTTACTGTGTGCTATTGATGGTCATGCAAAGAATTTCAGTGTTTATTTGGACGCTTCGGGTTATTGGTTAACGCCAATCTATGATGTCCTTTCAGCGTATCCAACCCTGGGTAAAATACAGCCGAAAAAAGCTAAAATGGCAATGAGGGTAAAAAGTAAAAACTCCCATTATCATTGGCATAAAATATTACCTCGGCATTGGCCTAATCATGCCAAATTTTCTGGCCTTTCCCCCGATATTGCTCAAGAATTAATTGGTGCGATAAATGAGGAGTTGCAGGGTGCTCTTGATAAAACCTGGGCTGATGCTCCCGACCACTTTCATCGGGAAACAGGTGAACAAATAACCAAAGGCGTTCTGGATCTAGCAAGGAAAAAACTGCTGATATGAACGATCTAAAAAGTTATTTGGAAGTGTTCCTTCATTAACCCAGAAGGATACTTGCCAATCATGGTGGCGTGTCCCGTGGCGCTCAAAGCTGGCTCCCCAATACAAGATGGCTGTAGCAGTCGATATTAACGCGAAGACAGAGAATTTTTGGGACTTCGGCGGCCTTCCCACAACTAAAACTTTGAACAAACACAAAACTTGCTACTGAGTGGTTTTGGATTTATAACAAAGAAAGGTCGAAAACGGCTATCCGCGGCATCCATTCGAGGTGGTAAACGAGTTAGTTCAATAATAAAAGGGACAGAACATGAAGGTTGTTATACGCAGCTTTTTGCTGGCTATATGTTTGCTGACGGTGAACTCCGCATTCAGTAAACAAAGTGTAGCGGATGAAAGGGAAGCCTATATCCGGGCTAACTACACCAAATATGAATATCAAATCCCGATGCGCGATGGCGTAAAGTTATTCACGTCGGTTTACGTACCCAATGATACCAGCAAATCTTACCCTATTATGATGCAGCGAACGCCTTATCGCGTTGCACCGTACGGGGTAGACGAGTATAAAAAACGTTTGGGGCCGAGCGAAGCATTTGAAAAAGACGGTTTTATTTTTGTCTTCCAGGACGTGCGCGGCAAGTTCATGTCGGAGGGGGATTTCGTCAACATGCGCCCGCAGGATGCCTACACTCGCGGAAAGAACGCAACGGATGATGCCACAGATACGTACGACACGATTGATTGGCTCGTAAGCAATATCGAAGGTAACAACGGGAAAGTCGGTATGTGGGGAACCTCTTACCCCGGTTACTACACGTCGGTGGCATCAATTAACAGTCACCCTGCGCTTAAGGCTATTTCACCTCAGGCTCCCATTGCTGATTGGTTCTTTGATGACTTTCATAGAAATGGTGCTTTCGTCACGCCCATGGCTTTCATATTTTTTGATACCTTCGATAAGCAGCGCGATGGCACCTTCGCTTACTGGCCTGAAGGTATGAAAACTGAAACGCCAGACGGCTATCAGTTTTTCAAAAATCTTGGGCCACTTTCCAATGTAAACGATAAGTACTTTAACGGCGAACGCCCATTTTGGAATGAGATTATTCAGCACCCCAATTACGACGATTATTGGAAGTCGCGAAATGTTTTACAGCACTTATCAAACACTAAGCCTGCCACGCTAGTTGTTGGCGGTTGGTATGATACAGAAGACCTTTACGGACCGCTTTATACCTATCAAACCATGTCAGACAACAATAAGAAGGATCATGTTCAACTGGTCATGGGGCCCTGGTATCACGGTCAATGGCAAAGCGAGCAGGGCGGTACTGAACTTGGAGAGGCTCATTTTGGTTTTGATACCAGTGCTTGGTTTCAAAGAGATGTGTTGCTGCCATTTTTTAAAGAGCACCTAAAAGGTGCTGATGAAGCCAATCTGACTAGGGCAACCATGTTCGAAACCGGCAGTAATCGCTGGCGTCATTTTGAAGCTTGGCCGCCTAAGGATACATCTAGAGAAACCCTGTATTTAGCGGATGACGAAAAAATCGTTGAGCAGGAAAACAATACGGGTAGCAGCGAGTACCTAAGTGACCCTAACAAGCCGGTTCCTCATTCTGCCGAAATCAGTCGCGGCTGGGATAGACCATACATGGTAGAAGATCAGCGTTTTACAGCGAGAAGACCTGACGTTCTGGTATTTGAGACCGATACGCTGGAATCGGACTTAACAATTGCCGGGGCCATCGACCTTAACCTATGGTTCGCTACCAATAAATCAGCGGCGGATATTGTGGTGAAGCTTGTCGATGTCTTTCCTTCCATTGATGAGAATACCAATAAGGCTGACATGGAGCGCGGGAACCGCCATGAGCTTGTGCGTTGGGGAGTGTTACGCGGGCGTTTTCGTGACAGTATGAGTGAGGCTAAAGCATTTGTCTCAAATCAACCAACTGAAATTGGGTTTGAGTTGTACGATGTTTTACATACGTTCAAACGCGGGCATAAGCTGCAGATTCAAATACAAAGCAGCATGTTTCCGTTTCTGGATATTAACCCCCAGAATTACGTTGAAAACATTTTTAATGCAAAAGAGAGCGACTTTACAAAGGCAACTCATAAAATTTATCACAACTCTGAGTATCCGAGTTCGATAAGCTTTAACGTGCTGTAATCGACTCCGACCAGACGTTTGATTTACCGGCGGCTCTTCTAAATTTTTCTATTGAGCCGTTGCTTCAACCTGTGGTTCTCAGCTTTTATCTGCTCAATTTCATCAAGCAGGTTTAGCACTAAATAGAGATCGGCCCAGTCTATATTTAGATCCCGGTTGAGACGCGCCGCCTTTTTTACTGTCATCACAGAGGTAACATGAAACATCCACTGACGTGGGTGTTCTCCGGTGACTGGTACCGCAATCTCATGCTCAATCAGCTCAAGCATGGTTTCGGCGCTGAGATTTGCAGACAGACAGAGCTCTTCGAAACTCAGGTGAAAATTGGGTGAGTACACTTGTTGTAAGGTTGTCATTATCTATCGCTCCATTCGCGACGAGGGTCAAAGGTTTCGCTGTCCGCGAGCTGAGCCCAAAGGGTCTTACTGTTTTCATTTAGTGAGGATGGCATCACAATCTTTATTGTGGCAATCAAATCGCCATTTGAGAGCTTCCCGACCAAGCCTTTGCCTTTTACACGTAAGCGCTGACCTGCCTGGCTGTTAGCTGGAATGGTTAGTTGAACTTTGCCAGAGAGCGTCGGCACCTCTACTTTAGTTCCCAATGCCGCTTCCCATGGCGCGAGCGGTAAGGTGAGCAAAAGATTATTGGCTTCCACATCAAATAATGGATGCGGAAGTAATTTGATGGTTAAGTAAGCATCGCCGCTTGGGGCGTTACCGTAAGCGGGGGCACCTTGTCCTTTTAGTCGAATACGTTCGCCATCTCGTGCGCCAGCAGGAATTTTTACTTTGAGCGATTTTTGTACCTGCTGCTGGTAACCTTGTTGGTCATAAACCGGAATAACGAACTCAATTTGTTTGGTCGTGTCGGCCAAGGTGTCTTCGAGCATAACCGGCCAGTCGAATTCAACATCAGCTCCTTTGGCTTGGTTGGCGTCCTCATACCAAGGTTGCTGACGATGTTGTTGGCGACTGCGGGAACCTGCTGCTCCAAACACTGAGTTAAAGAAGTCAGTAAAGTCCTGATTACCCATCGTACTATTATTAGTGTGATAGTTGGCGCTCGATTTCCTATTTTGATTGTTATAACCGCGTTTGCGAGCCTCGCACAAAGCATCATATTCAGCACGCTTTTCAGCACTATGTAATACTTCATAGGCTTGGGCTACGCGCTTAAAATTCTCGGCTGCATCTGGTAACTTGCTTACATCGGGATGATACTTTCGGCCGAGTTTGCGGTACGCGGTTTTAATTGCTTTACTATCGGCGGTCGGCTCTACACCCAGTACTTCGTAATAATCAATAAACTCCATTGCAAAGCCTTATGTTCGTATTATCGAACCTGAGTATAGCTTTAAAGAAAAATTTCGTCTGTGTTCACAGATTAAAAAAAACAGGTCACCGTTTTAGAGTGAATCCGGTAGGTGTAATGGTGCGATGAGAGTTATTAAAACAACTGCGTAATACCCAGCAAAATAGCGTAGCGGCCAGCTTTACTAATGAAAACCAGAATTAAAAATTGCCAGAAGGTTAATCGCAGCATACCGGCTATAAACGTAAGAGGGTCGCCAATGAAGGGAGCCCAGGCCATCAGCAGCGACCACTTACCAAAGCGTTCAAACCAGCGATGACCACGGGCAAGAGATTTTGGTTTGAACGGGAACCAGCGGCGATCCTGATACCGTACCAAAAAACGACCCAGAACATAGTTGACCACTGACCCCAGCGTATTACCGATTGAGGCCAGCCACCAGATTATCCAGACATCGTAATCCATGCGCTGGGCTGCCACGACCACAAACTCAGACTGAGCAGGCAGTATTGTGGCGGCCAGAAAGGCTGTCAGAAATATACTTAAATACATAAAATCCTATTACGTGGCACAGCTTATAACGGATGTCATCAGCGTAATGGAAATGACAAACACAAAAGTTTTTGACTACACTCAACAATGAACACTCATCAATAAAGCAGAGAGGTACCTCAATGGCATTTGAAAAATGTCCAAAATGTGAAGATCAGGTACTGGATAATAACTATAGCTGTCCTGCCTGTGGTTTTGTGAAGAGTGAAAAATCGGAGCAAGAGAACCAACCGGGCGAAAACAGCGCGATTACGTCTGAGAACACATCGAAAAGTTTGCAGATACAAGGTGTGTTATCGCTCGTTATTCTTATCGTGGGTGTGCTTTGGTTCTTTTTAACCTCAGAAGAATCTCAACAAAGTAACGAAATTAATGTGATACCTCTGGTTATGTTTATCGGCGGTCTTATCTGGTACATAGTGACGCGCTTTCGAATCTGGCGTTCGCACTCTTCTTAAATAAGGGCAATAACGCGGTTACCGAACGATGCTACTGCTCTACGGGCTCTTCGTGCAGGGACTCCCATGCCTGAAGCATTTCTTTCTTCGTTGAACCCCAGCGATACCCGCCCAAAGCACCGCTTTTCTGAATAACACGGTGACACGGAATTAGCATGGCAACAGGGTTCGAACCAACAGCATTACCAACCGCCCGAGACGCTTTAGGGTAACCTAATGCATTGGCAATTTGTGAGTAACTCGCCAGCTTTCCCGGTGGTATCCTCAATAAAGCTCGCCACACGGCTACTTGAAAATTTGTACCCATTACGTGCAATGACAAGGGGTTAGACTGCCCGTCTTTTAATCGACTAAACAGTACGTTAGCCACATAGTTGATCGCGTTGTCGTTTCTTACGAGCGAGGCTTTGGGCCAGTCTTTGCATAAATCAGTAAGTATCTCGTCAACAGCTCTGGAGCCCAAAAACTCAATGCGGCATACGCCCCGTGGAGTAATTGCGACAAATATCTTACCAAAAGGCGTTTCATTTACGCCGTATTGGATAGTAACTCCCTGGCCTTCGTTCTTGTATTCACCTGGCGTTACGGCTTCTAGCTTTACAAAGTGGTCATACAGTCGGGAGCCTCCGCTTAAACCCATGCTGAGGGAAACATCCATAAGAGAGCTTTCTCCCTTCAGCATTCGTTTGCTTCGCTCCAGCGTGAGGGCCTGCAGGAAGCGTTTCGGTGTGGTGCCTGCCCATTTACAAAACACCCGATGGAAGTGGAACGGACTGAGATGAACATGAGCAGCAACGTCTTCCAGGGTCGGCTGGCTCGATACATGCTCTGACATATAGGCCATGGCTTTTTCAATACGGATATAATCAGACATAACCATCACCTTTAGATACGATTAATTGATACACCACTATCCAGAAGTGGTAAAACCTAAAGCATCAGACGCTAGGAGTAATGCTGGCTGAGCTATTAATCATAGAAGGCTTTTTAGCTGATGCCGACCCGAAGCTTGCTCTTTAGCAAACCCAGCAATTACTGCTGGGCTTGATTTAACGCCTGAATAGCAAAGCTGCCAAGCCAGTGACCACCTTCGTAGCTATCGCCGATTAGATTAGGGTATGAGTGCGCCATATGCTTATCGGCTATTTTGCGTAAATGCCTGTACTGCGGGTATTGGTTAGCCAGCGCATAGAGGTTCCAGGCGCGGCTGAAATTTAAACCGTCCAGATGAACCAGTTTGCCATCGGTTCTGTCGCCAACTTCACCTACCGCCAGACTGAATTCTGGGTCAGCGAGTTGTGGCATAAAATCATCCAGCCAGGTTAAAAACTGCTGCTTCGGTAGAACGCGCTGCATTAAGCCAATTTCTTCCAGGCAGGGCGAAAGAAAGTCGTAGCCGCTGGGCTCCCAGCCTATGGGGCAGTTTTTATCTTCCAGAAAATAGTCTTTCGCGCGTTTGGCAATTAACTGCTGTAGTCCGGTGTGCTGCTGGTTAACGGCATAGTCGTAGGCGAAACTTAAGCCAAAGGCTGTGTTGGTATGCTCGCCCACACGCACCGGATAGACCAGCCGGGGTAAAAAGTTGATATAGCGCTCAACGATTAAATCGGTTAATGGTTGTAAGTTAGCGGCCAGTTCTTTGGCCATAGGGTCTTCCCATGAATGGAGCTCGTCAGACAGCTTTAACAGCCAGGCCCAGCCGTAAGTGCGCTCAAAGGAGTCATTAATATCTTTACTGAAAAAGTCGACTTCGCGCGCCACTTTTTCAGCGGTTAAATTACCTTTAAGTATGGCTTTGACTTCGTCGGCCTGTTCTAAGTTTGGAAACTGACGTAATAAAGTCACCATTGACCAATAACCATGAGCAGCGCTATGCCAGTCAAAGCAGCCATAAAAAATCGGGTGTATAACCGAAGGTTCCTTTAAATCATCGGCACTTCCCAGTATTACTCCCGTTTTGTATGGATAAGGTGTCTCGACACAATGCAGTGGTAGCTCCACCAGCTTATTCGCCTCGGACAAGGTTAGGCTGTGCGAAGATGTGTGCCCGGTGTCGGCAGCCTGAGTGAACAGACTAACCGACATAAGTAGGGCACTGCTTATAATGCCGCGAATATTCATAATGTTGCCTTATAGGTTCGAGACTGTGTGAACTGGCTCATTTGCTTTTCAGTAAATCGAGAAAGAAAGCATATTCCAGCGCTGTGTTTTGCAAGCGCTTAAAGCGCCCGGAAACACCGCCGTGGCCCGCTTCCATTTCGGTTTTAAATAACAGCAGATTATCATCGGTTTTATAATCTCTGAGTTTGGCAACCCACTTGGCTGGTTCGAAATACTGCACTTGTGAGTCAAATAGGCCGGTGGTTACCAGCAGGTTAGGGTAGTCCTGTGCGCTGATTTGATCATAAGGTGAATACGACAGCATATAGTCGTAATAAACTTTCTCTTTCGGGTTACCCCACTCGTCAAACTCGTTGGTAGTGAGAGGAATACTTTCATCCAGCATGGTTGTTACAACATCGACAAAAGGTACATGTGCCGCTACACCAAGGTATAGTTCCGGCGCCTGATTGATCACTGCGCCCATTAACAGACCACCAGCACTACCACCCATGGCGAAGACTTTATCCTTGGCGCCATAGCCTTGCTCAACCAATGCCTTAGTGACATCGACAAAATCATTAAAGGTGTTTTGTTTTGTCAGTTTTTTGCCGTCTTCGTACCAAGGGCGCCCCAGCATTTGCGAGCCGCGAATATGGGCTATAGCAAAGACAAACCCGCGATCCAGTAGGCTTAGACGGTTGCTGCTAAAGCTGGGTTCTGAAGTTGAACCGTAAGAACCGTAGCCATATTGATATAGTGGGTTGGTGCCGTCTTTTTTGAATTTATCCTTACGGTAAACCAGTGTTACCGGTACCTCAGCACCGTCCCGGGCGGTGACAAACAACCGTTCGGAAGCATAGTTTTCAGGCTTAAAATCGCCCACTACTGGCTGTTGCTTTAACAGGGCTTTATCCAGGCTGTTCAGGTCCACATTATAGTGGCTACCCGGAGTGGTCATACTGGTGTAGTAAAGGCGCAGCTCAGGGTTATCGGCTTCTTTGTTGCCATAAAAATACAGCGTGTAAGCTTTATCCCGGAAGGAAATCTCTTGCTCATCACCGATGTTTAAATTACGTACAAACACCTGTGTCTGGCCACGCTGGCGCTGTTTATAGACCAAATGCTGTTCAAAAATCTCAATGTCTTCCAGTCGTGTATCTTCTTTATGTGGAATGACTTCCTGCCATTGCTGCTTATCGCCGAGCTCATCAGCACTTACCCGCATCAGACGGAAATTCACAGCGTCCAGATTGGTTAATACATAATAAGCATCGCCGTGTTTGGCGATGCTGTATTCCAGGCCGTCTTCCCGTGGCACAAAGGGAACAGGTTTGGCGTTGGGATCATTGGCATCAATTAGTGATACGGCTTTTGACTCTGTCGCATCATGGACAATATAAATTTGAGAGTCATCTTTACTCTTGCTGATGCCGGTGTAAAAGGTTGTGTCTTCTTCTTCGTAGACCAGTTCATCTTGTTGCTGTTCGGTACCCAAGGTATGACGATAGACTTGATAGCCGAGCAGGGTTTCTGGGTTTTTCTTTATGTAGTAAAAATGCTGTCCGTTGTTGCCCCAGACTATACTCCCCGACGTATTTTTGATTTCATCCGGTAGTAATTCACCGGTCTTCATATCCTTAAGTTTAATTTCATACATACGGCGGCTAACGGTATCTTCACTATAGGCAAGAATCGCATCGTCCGGGCTAACTTCAAGGCTGCCTACGGAGTAATAATCTTTACCTTCAGCAAGCTCATTAACATTTAACAAAATTTGCTTGTTGGTACCGGAAAAATCTGTACTGCGAACGTAAATCGGGTATTCGTTATCGCCGCGCATTTCTGTTGAGTAATAGTAGTCGCCGTCACGTACTGGTACGGAGTTATCATCTTTGGCTATGCGGCTTTTCATTTCTTCAAACAGCTTTTGCTGCAAATCTTCCGTGTGAGCCAGCATCTCATCCGTATAAGCGTTCTCTGCCTCAAGATAAGCCAGTACTTTAGGGTCTTTACGTTCATCGTCCCGCATCCAGTAATAATTATCGATGCGGGTATCACCATGAATGGTCATTTCATGAGGGACTTTTTCTGCTACCGGAGCTTCAACGCCTTGTTTAGAGGTCGATGAGCTGGTATCGGTGTTTTGATTCGCGGGAGAGCAGGCCTGCAATAATGCAGCACTTAATAAAGCAATATACAGTGGGCGAAGCTTTTGCATGTGGGGATCTCGTTATGATTATTATTTTTAATTCAAATGATATTAACAAAGTTATAATTTGTTAGCTATATCGGGGCCCCCCGCATTGATAGGCAGTTCTTAACTGCAGTAGCCCGGCCTTAAAAGCAAAAAAGCCCAGCAACATCGTTGCCGGGCTTCCAGAGTGGTTTGCTAATTGTAAAAATTAATTAGCTTTTGAGTTCACCCGACGCCGACTCGATATGAGCGCGGACAAACCACTGGAATTGCTCAAGCTCGGCAAGTTGGCCGGTGAGCATGTCTTCCGAAACCGGGTCCAGTTCAGCGAGCTTATTGAGTGCGTCTCTGTGGTCTTTATTTACACCGTTGTACACTTTATCAAGTGCAACCAGATGCTCAGTGACCAGACCTCTGCCTATCGAATAGTCTTTCCATGAACGGCGATCCACAATTGACTGAGGGGTACCGGCGGGCACGCCGCCCATAGTGGCGATTCGCTCTGCGATGGTGTCGGTCATTTCACGAATGCTATCAACCTGCGGGTCCAGCATTTCATGTACGCCAATAAAGTTTGGACCAACCACGTTCCAGTGAACATGTTTAAGCGTCAGTTGAAGGTCAAGCAGTGCGACCAGGCGGTCGTCGAGCAGTGCTATAGCGTCTTGGGCAGACTTGTCTTTAATCCCAGGGGCGGTGAATTCAGCTGTTTTATCACTTGTATTCATTATTCCTCCTGTTATTTGTTCATCACCCCTTTATACGCGTAAACCGACTTAATGGATCTCGGCGCTTAATAAGCAAAGGCAGCCACCGTATAGGGTGACCGCCTTTGCTTGAGCTGCGAGCAACTTATTGCCTAGTAGCGTTCAAGCCAGTGTGCATAAGGTGCAGGTAATACCCAAGAAGGCTTCTCGACACGCATTGCTTTGGCGGCGTCGTAAGGCCAGTGAGGATTCGATAAATGAGCACGGCCAACCATGACCAAATCCAGTTGCCCTTGTGCAACAGTGTGTTCTGCCAACTGAGGTAAATCAATGCCCCAGGCGGAAGCCACTGGAATATCCGCTTCTTTACGAATGCGCTCCGCGATAGGTGCCATAAAGCCTGGGCCCCAGGGTATGTTGGCGTTTGGCGTTGAGAAACTGATACTGACATTTAAAAAGTCCAGTCCCTCAGCTTTTAGCAACTGAGTCAGCTTGACGGATTCCTGCATTTGCTGTTCGTCATTGCCATCAAATTCAATCACGCCGAAGCGCGCGGTTAGCGGGAAGTTATCTGGCCATACTTGTTTTACCGCACGAACTGTCTCTACCAGGAACCGGGCACGGTTCTCAAACGAGCCACCGTATTCGTCAGTACGCTGGTTAGCATGAGGAGAAAAGAAGCTCTGCCCTAAGTAGCCATGAGCAAAGTGCAGTTCAAGCCATTCAAACCCTAAGTCACGAGCTCGTTCCGCAGCGGAAACAAAGTCATTTTGCACGCGTTTTATGTCATCCAGCGACATTTCTTTCGGTTCGCGAGGCAAGTTTGCGCCAAAAGCGACAGGAGAAGGTGATATTGGTTGCCAGCCTTTAGCATCATTTTCAGCTATATGATCGTCACCGTCCCACGGGCGGTTTGCGCTGGCTTTGCGTCCGGCGTGACCAATTTGAATACCGGCAACGGCGCCTGCTTTTTTAATATTTTCGACAACAGGTGCAAAAGCTTGTGCCTGGTCGTCGTTCCAGAGACCGGTGCAGTTGGGAGTAATGCGGCCTTCAGGAGAAACCGCAGTGGCTTCGACAATGACTAAGCCGGCACCGCCACGCGCCAGGCTGGTGTAATGGCTTAAGTGCCAGTCGTTAACGACACCTTCTTCAGCCATATATTGGCACATTGGGGGAACGGCAATGCGGTTACGCAAACGTGCGTCTTTTAACTCGAACGGTTGAAATAATGCGGACAACTTAAGTACTCCTGTTATTTACTTCGCGTGCTGTAAAAGCAATTTTGAGGCACCTATACTAGCTCGTACGCTAGCTTTAGATAATTAGAAATAATCTATCTCCACCATCGAAAAAATGAATCAAACGAATGCCGCCCTGACTAACCTTTCTGCTCCCGTGTCTCGACATCCAGGTTGAAGTCGACGACTTTCGTTTCGCCGCGATACCAGAGCTCAATACTTTCAGGCTGCCCGTAATAATAGAACACATGCACCGGTTCGCCGTCTTCGCGCTCAAGTAGAATAACGTTTTCAAAGGGCTGTAGGTATTTTTGCTCTGCGTTCTTCGCGAAAATTCGGTTGCGAAGTTTTGTGTTCAACCACGTACCGTCCAGGGTTTCTTCGGGAGTAAACACGCTGTAGTCAACGACAAGTCGGTTGTCGTCTAAGCGCATACCATCGGGTAAATTGTCGGCACTGTATCTTTTCTTGACAATATCCGGTGCTGTTAATAGCGGAATGCGGGCTTCAATACGGGCGGGCGACTCCGGCATATACTCAGGGGTATACGCAAAGCCATATGTGGTGAAACTGAATACCTCATCTTTGTCGCGTGTTAGCTCAATGGTTTCGTCTGCGTCATCGAAAAACTTCACCATTTCGGTCAGTATCACTCGCTTAAATTTGGGCTCTAAGTTGAAATGGTAGCGCTCTGAACTGCTGATAAAAAGCTGGCTTTGTACCGGCGGGTATTTCAGATAGATTCGTTCTGTGTGTTGATACTCCGGAAGGTGACGACTTTTTTCATAGCGAATATCAATAAGCTGCTTCATTTCTTCTTCGGTTAAATCGACTCGTCGTTTTGGCCTTTCATCATAAACCGGGCCTTCCAGGTCGATATCAGGCAAAGTGCTCAAATCAATTTCATCACTGTTTCCTTGCTGACCAAGGAAATGAATTGGAATTTCAATTTTGTGGGTTACTTTATTGGTGGTTTTCTTACGAGGCAGCAAAGTCACTCGTGCGGTAGCCACAGGTCCCATGAAGGAAAAGGCTTTATGCAGAACGCGGCCTTCGCCCACTGAAAGTTTGTCATGTAAGTTATTGCCCTCGGTGCGTACGGTTTCTGCATCAACTTCGCCCCGCATGGCCCGTTCTATAATTTCGTCAAGCCATTCACCCATTCGTTCGTGATAATCAGACCGCAGTGTCGTATCCATTCGTAGTTGAAGTTCGCGCTCTGTCGGAGAGAGGGCTTCGCCGATAATGTCTTCGTCCCGCAGCGGCATTGCCTGGTCATCCGGTACTTCAATTTTTATGTCGTAGTTAAAATCACCGGCCTTAACCAGAGTGACAGAGTATCCGCGCTGCTCTAGAGTTTTGCCAACATCGCTTGCTTTAAACTCAAACTGAAGCACATCTTTTGGTAACTCAGTTTCAACGTCGCCGAGCAGTTTAACGGGTTGTGGGTCGTCTTCGGTACGTGGTTCTTTGAAATAAAAGCGTTCCGGGTCGTAACGAATTTCATCGGTTTGGGCAACCCAGTCTAATAGGTCTGGTAGGGCTTTAACGTCTCCGTTATCCATAACTACCTGGGTAAACTGCAGCTGACTTCTAAAGGGAAAAGCAAAAGGTTCACGGACCTGAAACCACTGACCCTCGCGTGAAGCGGTGGAAGCCACAAAATTGTTACGGTAAATATCCAGAAGCTTTTGTGGACTTTCGTAGTCTTTCAGTCGTTTAAAGCGGTCGGCGGTGTAGGGGCGACCTAAAGGGCCAATATAAGAAGCCTTGAAAGGCTCAACATAAAAGTACTGCGCAGGTTTTTCATCGAATTTTATCGTTCTGTAAATGTTCCGGTGGGCTATAAATTCTTCACCTTCCAGAGCTTCAAACAAAGCTTTATCTTCAATGGTTTGGATTTTTTCCTTACGCTCTTTTCTCTTTTGCTGTAACTCAGCCAAAGCCGCTTCTTTTTGCTCCACACTCAGTACCTCTCTTGCTGAATAACTGTCGTTACTGTTGCAGCCCAGCGTAATAGCGCTCGCTGAAAGCGCGCCAATAAGCAACAAAATCCCTTTTTTATTCATGACAGTACCTAATCTGTTTTACTGATAGCTGTACCAGCTGGCGCTAAAAATTCTGTTCGTTTAAAGCATGACCGCTAAGAGTACCTGTTAAAGCGCACAACTTTAAGTTAAGGATTTGTAAAAACACAGGCTAGCGGTGGGCTTTACTCGTTAGCTGGCTGATGAGCGCTATAGAGTTGTCGTATACTGGTAAATATGAGACTACTGCTACAAAAATAGACCGGAGATAACCATGCTGAAGTTGAAAACGATACTCATCAGTTTTGTATTGTGTTTATTGAGTACCTCCGCGCAGGCTGAAATCCTCTACAAGGTGACAAAAGAAGACCAGACTATTTGGGTTTACGGAACGCTGCACGCCGCCAAAAAAGACGCCATAATCCTGTCTGAAACGGCAAAAAACGCACTAAAAAACAGTGAAACTGTGTGGTTTGAGGTACATCCTGAAAAGCTGGGAAGTGCTCAGCCTTTGTTTATGCAGCATGCCCGGCGCTCCGAGGGTAAGTTATCTGACTCGGTTGATAGCGAAACCTGGCAGCAGCTCACTACGTTGGCAGAAAAGTATGGTATGAACGCCAGTGCGTTAGAACAGCTCAATGCCTGGTTTGCACAAATTGTCATTGTTTCGCAAGCCATTGCGCAATCCGGTTACACCGCCGAAGGTGGCTCTGAAGGAAAACTGTTTGAGTTGGCAAAAAGCTCGGACATACCGGTTAAAGGGCTAGAAACCGTCGAGCGGCAAATTGATGCTTTACGCGCGGCTCAAAGTGAATCTGGTGAGGGGGAATTGCTGGAGCAGACGCTTGCGGAAGTGGAAAAAATTGAAGAGGTTTTTGCCGATATCCAGAAGACCTGGCTCGAGGGTGATCTTGATAAACTCACCCACTACTTAAACCAGAACCTACCTCCGAAGGCGTTAGACGAGCTGATCACGAAACGTAACAATGAATGGATAACAAAACTCGCTAAGGTAAATGAGTCTGATACCGTATTCGTGGCCGTTGGGGCGGGGCACCTTGGTGGTCAGCAAGGCGTGCTTGAGCAGCTTGAAAAGCAGGGCGCCGATATTAAAAAAATGTAGGAGATAGTCGCCATTACAGCTGGTTAACGACGTAATCAAACTGTCATTTAAAGTCAGTACTATTGCCTGTTCGAAAATATAACGCTGAGCTTGTTAAGCCAGAGGTTTCAGAACGGGGAAGACGGCATGACCACGAAAGAGAAAAAGCTGAAGATTGATATTTCAGGTGTTGATCCAATTTGTAATAAGTCAAAAGGTGATGACTTTTACGATGTGGTGAACCGTCAGTTAAGCCGTCGCTCTTTCCTTAAAGGAGGTCTTGGCGTTGCCGTCAGCTCCTTTATGTTATCGCCTTTAATGGCGGGTTGTACGTCCTCTAAAGACACTGGCCGTTCATCTGCGGGGCTTGGTTTTCAGGCCATTGCCGGCAACCGAACCGATGTTGTTGACGTACCCGTAGGTTATCGTGCTCAGCCTTTTCTGCCCTGGGGTACGCCACTTGTGCCCGGTGCCGGTGATTTCAAAACTGACGCCAGCAATTCGGCGTTAGATCAGGCGCGGCAAGTCGGTTCACATCACGACGGTATGCATTTCTTTCCCATAGACGTGAAAGAAGGTGGCGCCTCCTCGAAAGAAGGGCTGCTGGTGATGAACCATGAGTACGTTGATCCACAAATTCTGCACGCTAATTTTTCTCTTAATGCGCCGCGCCCGCAGCAGGAAGTGCTGAAAGAGATGATGGCACATGGTGTATCGGTAGCTCATATTATTCGTAAACCCGATGGCGAATGGCAGCTTGTTGAGGGCAGCCCCTACAACCGTCGAATTACCGCAAGTACCCCAATGCAAATGAGCGGGCCTGTTGCCGGTCATGACAAGCTGGTAACCCGTTTTAGTCCTGACGGCACCAAGACTCGTGGAACCATTAATAACTGTTCGCATGGCCATACGCCCTGGGGCACTTATTTAACCTGCGAAGAAAACTGGGCGGGCTGTTTCATGAACGATGACGATACTCATCCTCGTGAGCATGAACGGTACGGTGTGAACCGCGAGAACAGCCGTTATTACTGGGAAACGGCAACGCCGGGTCTTGATGAAACCGCGCGCTTTAATGCCTCTTCTACCGGTGCTGCAGCCGAGGATGATTACCGGAATGAACCGAACCACTTTGGCTGGATTGTTGAAATAGACCCTTTCAATGCTAAAAGCACACCGGTTAAACGAAGCGCGCTGGGTCGCTTTGCTCATGAAGGTATTGTGTTTGCTCCGGCAGTGGAAGGTGAGCCGTTGGTGGCTTATTCCGGCGATGATTCGCGCTTTGAGTATATTTATAAGTTTGTTTCGGCGAAGCCTTATTATAAAGCGACTGCCTCAGGCGAGCTGTTGAATGAAGGTACGCTGTACGTTGCGCAATTTAATGATGACGGAACGGGTCGCTGGCTGCCGTTAGATATTGAAAACTCAGAGTTCCAGGCAAAGGCCAGCGAAGCGGGCGTCGGGTTCCATTCTCAGGCCGATGTGCTGTTAAATACCCGGCTTGCGGCCGATGTTATGGGGGCGACGAAAATGGACCGTCCGGAATGGGGCGCTGTTCACCCAACGACCAAAGAAGTCTACTTCAGTTTAACCAATAACACCCGGCGTACTGAAGTGCAGACTAATGCTGTGAACCCACGTGCAGAAAACGCTTACGGTCATATTGTGCGCTGGAGCGAAGGCAACCAGCAAAGCGCTGAATCCTTTCACTGGGACATTTTCTTAATGGGCGGCGAAGCGGGTACCCGCACTCCAAGTGCCGAAGGGGATGACCTGACTTTAACGTCTGACAACCAGTTCGCCTGTCCGGATGGCTTGTGGTTTGATCATAGAGGCACGCTCTGGATCCAAACGGACATGAGTGGTGAGCTGTTAAGTGAGGGCAGTTTTGGTAATAACGGTATGTACGCTGCGAACCCTGAGTCTGGCGAGTTGAAGCGCTTTTTGGTGGGGCCTGTGGATTGCGAAATTACCGGGGTGGTTACAACGCCCGACGGGAAAACCATGTTCGTGAATGTTCAGCACCCTGGTGACCGACTGGCGCCTGGTAAGTTTAGCAGTAGCTGGCCTGCCGGTAACGGTGCGCGTCCGCGTTCAGCAACGGTTATTATTACTCGTGAAGACGGCGGAGTCGTTGGAGCCTGAAATAGCCAGCCGATCAGTTAATCTGATCGGCTGAAACTCTGAATACCACGGGTGTTAGTCGCAGCTACACCGTAACGTTCAGGCGTACGTCGATGTTATTACGAGTCGCGTTTGAGTACGGACAAACCTGGTGTGCTTTTTCAGCAAGAGATTCCGCTTCGTCCTGGCTCATGCCCGGTAAATGAATGTTCAGCGTGGCATCAATACCAAACCCGCCTTCAATCTGACCAATACCTATTTCGGCTTTAACTTCAGTGTCTTTGGGCAGTTTGACTTTTTCCTGACCCGCAGCGAACTTCAGTGCGCCGATAAAACAGGCTGAGTAACCTGCTGCAAACAATTGCTCCGGGTTGGTACCATCACCGCCTGCGCCACCCAGTTCTTTAGGCGTTGTCAGTTTTACTTTCAGTTGACCGTCGTCAGACTCTGACTGACCATCGCGTCCGCCGGTTGATGTTGCTACAGCTTTGTACAGAATATCCATAACGATTACCTTACTAGTTGGTGTGTTGGGAACTAATACACATAATGTTAGTGCAATAATGGTTATCGCGCTAACAGTGTTTTCCGAATGGTGTTATCGATATTTTCGATACATTTGATTTAGTTAGCGGTTGGGCTTGTCTTGTAACTGCGCCCGCAGTGATTCAAGGGTTTGTTTTAAGGCAAGGGCCTCATTAGGCTCAAGCTGAGTGGCACAGAAAACCTGTTCTGGAACATCGCAGGCAGACTGTTCCAGTTGCCGACCTTGTTCGGTGAGGTATAAATGGAGTTGACGTTCATCGTCGGTATTGCGCTTTCGGGTTATTAACCCGCGTTGCTCCAGCCGCTTAATAACCGGGCTTAACGCCCCTTTTTCCTGAAACAACTTGTGGCTTATTTCAGTAATGGTCACGCCATCGCGCTCCCATAAAAGCAATAAAATAAGGTATTGCGGATAGGTCAAATCAAACTTTGAGAGCAGAGGCTTGTAGAGCTTATTCATTGCTAGAGAGGTTGAGTACAACGCAAAGCAAAGCTGGTTATCCAGCCTGAGCGCTTTATTACTGTTATTGTCTGTCATGCGTTGCTCCTGTGTCGTTTGTCTCAATGATACGCAAAGTCAGCTTACAAACAAAGTTTAGGGTTTATAGTTAAATAAGTTAATGTCTTATAGTAATACAAATTAACTTTGTGCGAATTAGGTTCGGGGTAGTCTCTAAAACTATTTCCCGGATACCTTAAACCAGGAATCATGTTATATGCCGAATAAATTAATGACTATGCTCGGGGGCTTTGTGCTGGCGGCTTCAGCTATTGGCTCTGCTGTGGCCGGAAATCCTATTATTAAAGAACGCTTTACCGCCGACCCGGCAACCTTAGTGCATGACGGTGTGGTCTATCTGTATGTAGGCCATGACGAAGCTAAAGAAGACGGCGACTTTTTTGTCCTTCGCGAGTGGTCTATCTATTCGTCAGAAAACTTAAAGGACTGGACGCTGGAAGGCGCTTTTCCCCGCACGGAATTTGAGTGGGCAAAAGGCGATACCGCCTGGGCTGCCCAGGCGACTGAACGAGACGGTAAGTTTTACTGGTATGTAACCGTACTAAACGACGACCCCGCTCCGGAAAAACAAGGTTTTGCGATAGGAGTGGCGGTGTCGGATGACCCGGTTAATGGTTGGAAAGACGCAATAGGCGGGCCATTGATAACCGCTGATATGACAGAATCGCCTGAATTTATGAAGGATGAGCCGTGGGACAATATCGACCCAACTGTATTTATTGATGATGACGGACAAGCGTATTTGTATTGGGGGAACACGCACCTCTACTACGCACGTCTGAAAGACAATATGACCGAACTGGACAGCGAAATTCATAAAGTTGATATCAATAACATGCCAGGTACCTTCACTGAGGCGCCGTGGCTGCATAAATACCAGGATAAATATTACCTGACATTTGCGATGAATTATCCTGAAGAGCTGGCGTATGCGGTAAGTGACTCGCCTGAAGGGCCGTGGGAATATCAGGGGCTGATAATGGATGTGTTACCTGATAGCGGAACTAGCCATCAGGCTGTTCTTGAGTTCGAAGAGCAGTGGTATTTGGTTTATCACACCGCCGCGCTGCCAACGGGTGGGAATTATCGTCGTTCGGTTTCGATAGAACATCTTGAGTACAATGAGGACGGCAGCATCCAGAAAATTACCCCAACGGCGTCGGGTATTCACTACAATGCGAAACAGTTGCAGGCCTTTTCAAATAAAGAGTTTCTGACTTATCAGGGTGACGGTGCCGCTGTTGCTGCAGGTGAGAAAGAAAACTATAGCCAGCTGTGGCATCTGCAGTCGTTACGCGGTGAGAAGAATACGGTTTCGTTTCAGCCTGAAGCATCACCTGGTTTCTACCTTGTTTCGGAAAACGGTAAGTTAACCGTAAGCAAGCATGATGGCTCAGACAGTTTTATCGCCAACGCGACCTTTAAGCAAGTTGAAGGCCTGTCCAATAGTGAGTGGTCTTCTTATCATTTGGCAGATAAGCCAGAGGTCTATCTGGTATTACATGAAGGCAGTCTGAAGCTGAGTAAACCTTCGTCTAATGAAGAGAAAGAGGCGGCGACTTTCCGGCCTTCTGCACCTTGAATATAATAAAAAGAGTCCCATGTTTTCCTTAACAAGCCGTGCGTTCATCGTTTTTCTATGTAGCACGGGTATTCAGAAAAAAGGAGCAGCTTATGCACATTGATCTGAACGGAAAACACGCCATTATTACTGGCTCTACAGCCGGTATTGGCTTTGCAATTGCCGAAGGGCTCGCCAAGGCTGGTGCTAATGTTGTGATCACCGGGCGTACTCAACAGCGGGTTGATGAAGCCATCGCCAAGATTAAAAAAGCGGCTCCTGATGCTGGCATTGAAGGTGTCGCAGCCGATCTTGGAACCGCGGAAGGTTGTAAAACTCTGACTGAACAGCAACCAGACACTGATATTTTGGTTAATAATGTCGGTATTTTCGGACCTGAGGACTTCTTTGAGGTGGATGATGATACCTGGCAGCAATTTTTCGATGTGAACGTGATGAGTGCGGTGAGACTCTCGCGCCATTATGCGAAAGGCATGAAGGAGCGTGACTGGGGGCGTATTCAGTTTATATCCAGTGAATCGGGCATTAATATTCCTAGTGAAATGGTGCATTACGGCATGACAAAATCAGCGCTGTTGTCCATTTCCCGGGGGTTGGCGAAAGTACTTAGCGGCACTCAAGTGACAGTTAACGCCATACTGCCCGGACCCACACGCTCAGAAGGCGTGCTTAATATGCTTAAAGACATGGCTGAGGAAGAGGGCGTTTCACAGGAAACAATAGAGTCCCGCTTTGTTCAGGAGAACCGGCCTTCGTCCATTATTCAGCGCTTAGCAACGCCTGAAGAGGTTGCTAATATGAGTGTTTACGTGGCATCGCCGCAGGCCAGCGCCACTACCGGCGCAGCGCTGCGAGTCGAAGGCGGTATTGTCGATACCTTAACTTAGCCTTTAGGCCGCGTTGTTATAGGCGCGACGGCGCCGACGAAAGCGACTTAAGCGAGCTGGCTGAGCATCCGAGAATGTGTATTTCATCAGCGACAGCTCGCCGTCATGGTTTTCAAACAGAGCCGTGCAATTTTCCACCCAGTCACCGGTATTGGCGTACAGTAAGCCGTCAGACTCAACCAATTCTGGGTGATGAATGTGTCCGCATACAATACCGTCTAAACCACGCTTTTTAGTTTCGCGGAATGAGGCCGCCCGATAGCGGCCAATGACTTCTTCGGCTTTACCAATTTGGCTTTTCACGTAGGCCGACAATGACCAGTAATTGTGGCCAAACAGGTTGCGAATGCGGTTTGTTGTTCGGTTAAGCCACAGTAAGAAGTCATAAAGATGGTCGCCAACAAACGACAGCCAGCGGCTATGGCAGGTTTCGGCATCAAACGCGTCGCCGTGCATTACCAGCAAACGTTTGTTGTCAGCGGTAGTATGAATAGCCTGACGTTGAATGCGAATACTGGCCACATCTGGATGGCGATATTTACGCATAACTTCGTCATGGTTGCCGGGAATGTAGATAACCTCGACACCGTTACGTGCCATTGCCAGTATTTGCTGAAGTACCTTATGATGCTGATCCGGCCAAAATATCTGCCGTTTCATTGCCCAAAAGTCGACAATGTCGCCAACCAGATACAACCGCTCAATATCAACGCGTTTGAGCAGGTGAAGCAGAAATTCGGCTTTGCAATCTTTAGAGCCAAGGTGTACGTCGGAAATAAACAAAGTTCGGGCGTTCAAGCGAGCCTGAGGCATAACGATCTCCCACTGTGGGTTTCGTCCATACTCCTCTGCTTAAATGAACCGCCGTTGACAGTTCATTTAAGCTTTTGTGACATCGGCAGACTATTTGCGACAAGATCAGCTTTATTATGAATGGCATAAAGTCAGGAAGCATTGTGCACCGGCTCAGGCATTAACCAGGCATAATCTTTAAAACGCTCATAGAGCCTGATACTCCGATCTAGCGTGCTTGTTCTACTTTTTGCCATGACATCCCTGTCTATTGGGTAATGCGAATATGAAACCCGAAAACCATAAACCGGACAAGCATCTTTACAGTAATCATACAGGAGAACCAGGGCCCGCTTGATTCCCAGACGACTTTTGACCATGCTTATTTAATTAAGTTACTGAGTAACGGTAAAAACTTGGAGGTTTAAATGGACAACAAAGACGCATTTGAGAAAAAGCACGAAGCAAAAATAGAAGAGATGAAAGCCGAGATTGACCGCTTAAAAGCCAAAGCAAAGCAGTCAGAGGCGGAATCTGAAATTAAGTATGAAGAAAAAATTAATGAGCTTGAAGCGTTAAAAGATGATGCGGAAAATAAGCTGGAAGAGGTTAAGAAATCCAGCAAGGACGCATGGTCTGACGTTAGTAAGGGACTTGAGTCGGCGACAGAGTCTTTATCAACGGCGCTGAAATCGGCCAGTCAGCAATTTAAAAAATAAAGGCTTTAGGGGTGGCTGCTAGCTGGCTGTTAGCCACCCCGCAATAAATGCGTCTTAACAGAGGCTTATAGCCAACCTTTACGTTTAAAGTAAAAGTAAGGGGCACACCCAGATAAAAGCATAAAACCAATGGCTGCCGGATAGCCTAGTACCCATTCTAGCTCAGGCATGAACTGAAAGTTCATTCCATAAATACTGGCTACGAGTGTAGGAGGGAAGAAGACGACGGTAGCAATCGAGAATGTTTTGATAATTTGGTTTTGCTGAATATTAATAAAGCCCTGGGTTGAATCCATTAGGAAATTAACCTTTTCAAACAAAAAGGTTGTATGCGACATTAGGGTCTCAGTATCGCGAGTGACACCTTTCAACGTTTCGAGTTGGTTTGTGTCAGCTTGTAAGTTGCGTAGTAGGTACGAAATATTGCGTTGCGAGTCCATCAGGCATAGCCTCATCTTACCATTTGAGTCCTCCAGTTTAGCCAGACGGGAAATGCATTCTTCTAGATCTGAGTCTTTTTCCTCAAGCACCGTGAAGCTTATTTTCTCTAGTTCTCGATGGATATCTTCCAGTGTGTCAGCATGATTCTCTATTTTTTGTTCAAATAACTTGATCAACAACGCGTTTATATTTCCACAGAGAATCTGCTTTCTCCTTGCGCGTAGCCTGAATAAGCGAAAGTCCGCTGTATCACTATCCCGAATTGTTATTAGAAGGTTTTTTTGCAAAATAAAAGCGACTGGAACGGTTTTGTGGCGTCCTTCAGAAGGAGCCAGGAATAAGCTATGAACGTGTATACCGGCATTATCAGAAAAACAGCGGGCAGAGTCCTCAATCTCTTCAACTTCCTCAATTTCAGGAAGCTCTATGCTTAAAAATGAATTCAGCAGTGCTCGCTCATTATCCGTGGCGTCGAGAGCGTCTATCCAGTCTGCTGCTTCAATAGATTGATGTTGTTCCTCTTCCGTTGCAGGCATTTCGGTAATGACATTATCGACAATTTTAAAAAAGCGCAGCATGGGGCTATCCTTTCTGTAATTGTAAGGTTTAATGCAGAGCTACATCCGATTGGTTATTCGCTAAGTCATCAGATTTAACTTTTATCAGCTCTTTATCAAAGCCGTCTACAAATAGAGCCTTTATATGGTGAGAGTTGGCAACTGCAAGGCCTTTTTTGCTGCCGAGACAGAGTAATGCGGTTGACCAAGCGTCAGCTGCTGTTGCATCGTTATGGATGACGGTAACGGAAGATGTACGATGGGTTACCGGGCTTAGGCTGCGAGCATCAATAATATGACTGTATTGCTGCTCATGAGCTTGGTAATAATGACGGTAGGTACCGGAAGTCATTATAGCTGTGGGGGCGTCGGTTACTACCTCAATGACGTCCAAAACTTCGCGTCGTTTATGGTTTGGTTTTTCAATCGCTACTCGCCAATGCGAGCCATCGGGTTTGTGCCCTCTGGTTTGTAATTCACCACCTATCTCCACCAGGTAGTTTTCGACGTGCGCCTGGTCAAGTATATGTGCCAACTGGCTTACGCTATAACCTTGTCCTATAGACGATAGATCAAGACGGGTGCCGGAGTTCTTTTTTTGTAGCTTGGAGCCTGAAGTTGCTTTGACGTTTTTGATACCGACGTTTTCTCGCAATCTTGCAAATTCCTCGTCTGTAGGTTCATGGAGCTCATTATCAAGAAAGCCCCACGCGCGAAAGGCTGGAAAGATGGTAGGGTCGTAACAGCCATTAGAGGCTTTTGATACCTTACCGGAAATATTAAGCAACCTAACGATTTCAGAATTCACCTCAATTGGCTCAAGCGATGCATTGTTATTAAATTTTTCAATTACAGAAGTATCCTGATAATTCGAAATCGACCGGTCAATTCGAGTCAGTTCATCGGCAAGATGAGTCTGCAGTTGTTTTTGGTCTACCGTATTTTCACTCCAGTAGCTCACGCTATAGGTTGTGCCTTGCGCATGCCCGGTAATCTTTTTTATTTCAGGTTGTTGATTACAGGCATTGAGTGACAAGCATGCAACGAGAATGAAAAAGTAGCGTTGTTTATTTTGAAACATGGGCAGCCTTTATTAACTGTCAACACAAAATCGGTAGCCTATACCGGCTTCGGTTCTCAAGTATTTGGGTTCGGTTGGGTCGTCGCCTAACTTTTGCCGTAGGTGGCTAATAACAATGCGAAGGTAGTGAGTGTCTTCCTTGTGGCTGGGTCCCCATATTTCGTTCAACAGCTGGCTTTGGGTAACCACACAATTGGGTTGTTTTACCAGGCGGGAGATCACCGCATACTCTTTCGGTGTAAGTTCAACGGGCTGTCCCGATTTCTTGACTATGCGGCGTGACAAATCAAAAGACAAGTCGTCTATTTCAAGAAGTGGTGAGGTGTCTGCTTGTAAGTGATCTCGCAAATTAGCTCTAACCCGGGCCAGTAGCTCTTCGACACTAAAAGGTTTCGTCACGTAGTCTTGAGCGCCATAGTCCAGGGCGATGATTTTTTCCTGATCCTGATTGCGCACAGATAAAACAATAACCGGCACTGGTGACCATTCCCGAATTTCTTTTAACACTTGTTTGCCGTCAATATCGGGCAGCCCTAAATCCAGAATGACAAGGTCGGGTTGCTGGCGGGCAACGCAACTTAGTCCGTCAGTACCGTTTTCAGCTTCAGTGACTTCATGGCCGGCACTAGACAAAGCGATTTTAAGCATGCGCCGAATTTGTTTTTCGTCATCAATCACAACAATCTTTGTTGCCACGTTACGACTCTTCCTGTTGGTTGTTCCCGTAGTCTAACGGCAATGTAATTTCGAAACGAGTACCTACACCATCCCTGGCAGAGGTTGCGACAACGTTGCCGCCATGTGCGCCGATCATACCTTTACAGATGGCCAGTCCCATACCCGTATTTTGTTTTTTCTTGTCACCGTCAGCAACAATGTAAAACATATCAAAAATTTTATCGCGCTGGTCAGATGGAATGCCGGGGCCCCTATCCTCTATGGCGATTAAACATTGCGCGCGGCCTTTATGCAGTTCAACAAAAATAGGGGATTCATCGGGACTGTATTTAGCCGCATTTTCAAGGATATTAAAAATTGCCTGTTCAACTAATGCCGCATGAACGTAAAGCAGAGGCGGTTCACCCATTCGTTCAATTTGTACGTTGGTTGATGGCCAATAGCGCTTTAATCGTCTAATGGCACTGCCGATAATGTCGTCTACAGAAACCCAGTCTCGCTCAATTTTTAGTGTGCCGTGACCAAGGCGGGTCATATCCAGTAAGTTCTGAATGTAGCTATCAAGCCGCTGACTTTCTGAAATGATGGTGTCAATTAACTCTATTCTGTCCTTATCGGGAAGCTGGTCATGCAATAGTTTTAGGCTTTCTGCTGCCCCCATCATAGCCGATAGTGGCGATTTCAGGTCATGAGACACCGAAGACAACAACGCCGAACGAAGTTGTTCTACTTCGGTTTTGACTCGCGCACTTTCTAAATCGGAAGCCAGATGAATACGACGCCAGGCATTAGAAGCCTGATTAAGCATGGCGAGAATTAAACTGGTGCTAGCGCTGTTAATGTCATTACTTTGTTCTGTTAAAGGAACGGCAGCGACTGCAACCACGGTGTCATCAACAATCACCGGATAGGTGGTCGCTTTAGCTGCGGACAGGGTTTCGGTTGTAACCCCCGCACTGGCTTTGTTTTTGAAGCTCCAGCGAATGGCTGCCTCGGTTAATTTATGAGGTGGTGCGGGAGGAGATTCTACAAACCTGAAGTCTGAATCTTCGTCAGGTACTGCAATAAGGCAATCAACTTCCGTTGATTTCCTTAATAATTTACTCAGGCGCTTCCATAAGCCCGTTTCATCGCTGACAGTTGCCAGTTCCTGAGCTAAATCGCGTAAGGTTTCGGCATAATGATTGGCTTGTTTGAGCAGTAAAAACTGACTGCGTATGCGTGATGCTGCAGGACCACAGATGAGCCCTATTACTGTCAGAAAGATGAGTGTGGTTACATCGTCATGATTATAAACCATCAAGGTATTTTTAGGCTCGGTAAGCAGGAAATTAAAGCTTAAAAACGAGAGTATCGCGGTAAACATTGCCGGCCGCGAGCCAGAGGTAAGGCCAACGAAGATAACCGCCAGCGTGTAAACTAAAACCAGGTTACCGACATTCAGAAAGTTCTCGAGAATAACGGCTAATAATGAAGCTATTCCAACGCCAATGGCACCATGGACATAACCGCTCAACTTGCCAAAGAAGTTCTGAACTGCTGGTGGTGTTAGCTTTTTCTTTTTCTGAACCGGTGTTGATCTGGCCCGGAATACCGTAACCTCAATAGGGAGCCCTAAATTGATTAAATGGTGATACAGGCGTTTTCGCCACCAGTTAAAACGGTTTCTGCGTCCGGCGCCTACCAGTACAGTGCAAACCGCATTATCCTTTATAAATTCGCTGACGGCGCTAATAGTACTTGTTCCTTTAAGTACTTTTGTTTGTGCGCCCAGCTCTTTTGCCAGCGCAAGGTTGAGCTCAATAGTCTGGGATTTTTCCGGGCTTCGGGTTTTGCCGGTATCCACCCAGGCGACGGCCCAGGGAATTTGTCTGCGTTCGGCAATTTGTCGGCCAACCCGAATTAAGTAACGATGGTCGCTGTTTGCGCTAACCAGTACCAGCAACTTGTCCATATAAATGCCAAGTCCTGACTTCTGATTAACGGCCAGCTCGCTTAGCATCGTGGCGTCGACCCGTTCCAGCGCTTTTTTCATCGCCAGCTCTCGCAATGCGGTTAAGTTCGCCGATGAAAAAAACGATGATAAAGCTGAGCGCGCGTATTCGGGTAGATACACTTTACCTTGTTGCAAGCGTTCAATCAGTGTCGCCGGTGGCAGATCAATAAAGCGAATTTCGTAGGCACTATCGACAAAATGGTCGGGTACCGTTTCATTCACCCTAACTCCGGTCATTTGCAAAACCAGATCGTTGACACTGGCCATGTGCTGAATATTAACCGTAGTGTAAACGTCTATACCGGCATTCAGTAGTTCTTCAATGTCCTGATAACGCCGCTTGTTGCGGCTGCCGGGAACATTGGTATGGGCGAGCTCGTCAACCAGTATCAGGTCGGGTTTGCGTTGCAAAGCGGCATCGACAGCAAATTCTGACAACTGAGTTCCGTGATACTCAATTTGAGTCAGCGGCAGTTGCTCAAAACCATCAGCCATTTGTTGGGTGTCTGAGCGCCCATGAGTTTCGACCAGGCCAATAATGGTTTCCCGACCGCTTTGCTGTTTTTCTTTGGCTGCAGCTAGCATGGAGTAGGTTTTTCCTACCCCGGGTGCCGCACCCAAAAATACTGTCAGGCGTCCACTATTTTCTTGTTCTACACGCTGTAGAATAGCATCTGCCTTTTGCTCGCGATTCGAGTCGTCCATTATTGGCCTCTTCTTAAAAATTTAAAACGACGATGACAGGCTAACAACCATACGACCGTCACAAATGTCGACGCAGGACTGTTTATCAATATCGGTGTCAATATAACCTAAATCCAGGCTGATGCTATCGGTCAGGCTGTAATTTAACGTCACTGACCAGTCCCAGTATGCATCGTCTGTTGTCGGCGCTGCCCCCAAGAACTGCGTCAGTTCATTTTCGGAATCAAACTGATTCAGACCGGCATGCAAATTCACGGACCATTTCTCCGTAAACTGATAACCGTAGTCACCAGCAACGTAGTAAAAGCTGTCGACTCCGGTTCCAAAGTAGTCGTCTGAATAGACTATGTTTAAGTTAAAGTCCCGGAACGTGATGTTGGTGTAAATTTCGTTGTAGTTAAACTCAGCTCCTACACCGTTACCGCTAGGATAAAGGTAGCGAATAACACCAAAATCCAATGCCCATTCATCGTTAAGTGACTGACTCCAGCCGGCATAGATATCGGCTTCGGTACTGCCTTCACCAAAGCCGACATTAGATGCCCAGACACCAGCGTACCAACCATTTTCGAGTGCCAGGTCAAAGCCACCTTGAATAGCTGGATCTTCATTGGTCTGTGACACGCCGCGGAACACATAATCGCTGGTTAATGTCAGGTTCGAAGAAACGCTGTAATCATTTGCTAACGCTGAGCTTGTGCCCAGCGCGCAGGTAACCAGTGAAAAAAGTGCGGTTTTAATCATTTTCACGTTGCTAATCCTCTGTGTTTTCGTTTTTCATGGATGCGTTATCAAGCGCTATATTAAGCTTGAGAACGTTCACCCGGGGTTGACCGAATAAGCCCAATTGCTTGCCTTCGGTGTGTTCATCAATTAACGCCTTTACCTGATTAAGTTGCAGACCGCGAGTATTTGCTATGCGCGGAGTCTGAAACTCTGCTGCTTGTGGGCTAATGTGTGGATCAAGCCCAGCGCCTGAAGCAGCCAGGAGCTCTGGAGGTATTTTGTTAGCGTCCACACCTTCTAAAGCTTGTATGGACTGGCTGCGAGCTCTGACCTGATCACGCAACTCAGGATTAGAAGGTGCAAGGTTACTTCCGCCGGTTCCTGTTGGATCGTATCCCGCGGCGCTGGGACGGGCATAGAAATAATTCGGAGCCTGAAAGTCCTGTGCGACGAATTCAGATCCAATAGCCTTGCCGTCCTTTTCAATGATGCTGCCGCTGGCCTGATGCGAAAATAACTGCTCGCCTACCAGCGTTGTGGCACCGGTGTAGATAACACCACACACAATAATGAGTGTGGCGCTAAAGCGAATGCCTGTAATGATGCTGCCTGCAGAGCTTGAATTTAATGTAGTCATGACTCGCTCCTTAAATGAACAGACTGACGACTAGGTCAATAAGTTTGATAGCGATGAATGGCAGAACAATACCGCCAAGACCGAATATCAGCATGTTATTGCGTAAGATTTTCTCAGCGCTGTTACTTTTCAGCTTAACGCCGCGCAGAGCCAGTGGAACCAGAGCAGGAATAATCAAAGCGTTAAAAATTAATGCTGAGATAACGGCTGACTGCGGACTGCCTAAATTCATAATGTCCAGTGTCGACATTAACGGCAGGGCACTGGCGAAAACCGCAGGAATGATAGCGAAATACTTCGCAACATCGTTTGCCAGCGAGAACGTGGTCATTGCGCCGCGAGTAATCAGTAGTTGTTTACCCACTTCAACTACTTGCAGCAGTTTGGTTGGGTCGGAGTCCAAATCGACCATGTTACCGGCTTCTTTCGCCGCCTGGGTTCCCGAATTCATAGCAAGGCCAACGTCCGCTTGTGCCAGTGCCGGCGCATCATTGGTGCCGTCACCGACCATGGCGACCAAGTGTCCCTTTGCCTGTTCTTCGCGAATAAGGCTTAACTTATCTTCCGGCTTTGCTTCGGCGATAAAGTCATCAACACCGGCTTCCGCGGCAATTGCACCGGCAGTTACATGGTTGTCACCGGTCACCATGACGGTTTTCACACCAAGTTTGCGCAGTCTTGCAAAACGTTCTGCAACACCGGGCTTTATGACATCGGACAATGCAATAACACCCAGAATTCTATCCTGATCGGCGACTATTAACGGAGTTGCCCCCTGTTTGGCGACTTTCCCGATTTCAGCATTAAGGTTGTTTGGCCAGGACACACCCTTTTCTTCCTCGAAGGTGTGGATAGCGTCACCGGAACCTTTGACAAAAAACTCATCGTTGCTGATTTTTAGACCCGAAAGCCGGGTGGTTGGCGAAAAAGGAATAAACTCAGCGCCTTCCGGATAGCTTTCATCTAACCCTTTGTTTTGTTTAGCAAGCTTAACAATGGATTTGCCTTCAGGAGTCGGGTCGTCAACCGACGCCAGATAAGCTGCCTGAATGAGTTCGTCTTTGCCCACACCTTGCGCCGGGATGAAATCAGTTGCCTGACGGTCACCGTAGGTAATGGTTCCGGTTTTATCCAGCAACAAGATGTCTATATCACCCGCTACCTCAACAGCCTTACCGGATTTAGCGATAATATTTGAGGTCAAAGCACGGTTCATTCCGGCAATACCAATAGCCGGAAGCAAACCACCGATGGTGGTTGGTATTAAGCAAACCAACAAGGCGATGAGCATGATGTAGTTGAGCTCGACATCGACAAAGGAGGCCAGTGCGGGCAGCGTCATGACGACAATAAGAAACACCGCAGTGAGTGCTGCAAGCAGAACCGTCAGCGCTATTTCGTTCGGCGTTTTCTTGCGTTCTGCGCCTTCGACTAAACCAATCATTTTGTCGAGGAAACTGTTGCCCGGGTCGTCAGACACTTTAATGAGAACTTCGCCAGTCAAAAGCTTGGTACCACCAATAACGCCGGAATGGTCTGTGTTTGCTTCGCGCAATACCGCCGCCGACTCTCCGGTTACTGCCGATTCGTTGACCGTAGCAACACCTTCAATAATTTCGCCGTCGGCAGGAATGTATTCGTCCTGTTGAACCCGAACAACGTCATTTTTTCGGAGATCTGTGGCTTCGGTTTTAACGAACTCACTGCCTTCTTTTTTGAACGCAACCAAGGCTTGTTTCGTTGCGCGGAGACTTGCCGCCTGGCCTCGTCCGCGGGCTTCCGCAACCGACTCTGCGAAATTAGCAAACCAAAGTGTTACGAACAAAATTAAAGAGGTGATGAGCTCAAACCCGAAGCTCAGACCACTGGCTATTTTTATGCCTGTGGTCGCGATACAAATGACGGTTCCGATAAGAACCACAAACATTACCGGATTTTTCGCCATATAGCGGGGCGCCATTTTTTTCAGTGCGTCGACCAGAGCGCCTTTTACTGCTGTGGACGACAATGTTTTAGCTTGAGTAGTCATGATTAGCCCTCCACCCCAAGTGATGCCAGCTGCAGTGCTTCACCAATAGGGCCGATAACCGCCGCAGGAAGAAATGAAAGAAAGTTAAGAATGAGAATGACCGCGACTAAAGTGACACCAAAAGTCACACTTTCGACGCTTAAGCTTGCTTTGCTGGTTGGTATGGTGCGTTTTTTCGCCATCATTCCGGCTATTGCTAACGGAATAATTAAGGGCAAATAGCGACCTAGAATCAGCACAATGACGCAACTGATGTTCCACCATACGGTATCGTCGCCTAAGCCTTCGAAGCCGGAACCGTTATTAGCAAAAGCAGAAGTGTACTCATAAAACACCTGCGAAATGGCGTGGAAACCCGGGTTGCTATTGCCCGTGAGTGCAGGCAGAGCAACCGTTATTGCAGTAAAGCCAAGAAGAACGATAGTTGGCAAAACAATAAGGCTACCAAGCAGGGTTATCTCGCGGGTTTCCACCTTTTTACCAAACAGCTCTGGTGTGCGACCAATCATTAACCCGGATAAGAAGACGGCTATCCAGACGTAGATAACAAAGTTAACAAAGCCTGAGCCTATGCCGCCCCAAATGCCGTTAATAAGCATGCCCGAGCGAGTCATAAGCCCGCCAACGGGGTTAAATGAATCGTGCATGGCGTTAACCGAACCGTTAGAGGTTTGTGTGGTTAAGGTACCCCAGAGTGCCGACAGTTCAGGGCCAAACCGGGTTTCCTTGCCTTCCCAGTTGGAGCCTTCTGCTGCCAGTTCATTGAATGCGGCATTAGGTTGTAGTTCGCTGTATACCGTCAGGCCGATGAAGCTGACGCTGAATACGGCCATCACCACAAATGACATGACTCCGAATTTTTTACGCCGCACCATGCCGCCAGCTAAAAACACAACACCCATAGGTATAAGTACAAGCGCGATGGTCTCGACTGCATTCGATACAGGTGTTGGATTTTCCAGTGGGTTGCTGCTGTTGGGGCCGTACCAGCCTCCACCGTTAGTGCCCAGTTGTTTAATTGCCACCATTGAAGCGACCGGGCCAACAGGAATTGTTTGTTCGGTTACTTCACTCTGAGAGTCCAGGGTTTCGACATTTTGAGCACCTTTAAAGGTACTGGGCACACCTTGTGATGCCAGAATGAGCGCAACAACGGCTGCCAGAGGAATAAACACGCGAGTCAAGCCGCGAACGACGTCAACATAGTAGTTGCCTAAATCGCGCTCCTGACCGTCTTTGGCAAATTTCTCGTCGCGACCGCCGACCATACCGCGGAGCATAGCCACGCAGACCGCCAGCCCCATAGCTGGAGTTACAAACTGCAAGGTAACAATTAAGGTGCCCTGTGACAGATAAGACAGTTGTGCTTGACCTGAGTAGTGCTGTTGGTTCGTGTTAGTCAGGAAAGAAACCGCTGTGTGAAGCGCCAAATCCCAGCTAAGCGGACCAATTCCGTCGGGGTTCATCGGTAACACGTGCTGGAACTTCAAAATTAAAAAAGCAATGATGCCCAGTACGAGATTACTTAACAGAAAAGCGACGCCGTAGCTCTTCCAGGTCATAGAGACGCCGGGGTTAATACCAATACAGCGATATATAACTTTTTCGATAGGGTTAAAAAGTCGATCGGAGAAGTGCGCCTGACCAGAGAATACTCCAGTCATGTAACGACCTAAAGGATAAGCCAGTGCGACCGCAATCGCCATAATAAGAATAATTTCAAACATAAAGCCCCCTTAAAACTTTTCAGGGGCAAACATCGCTACGGCAAGATATGCCAATAGCGATACGCCAATGAGTAGTAATAGCCAAGTCATGTCAATTTCCTCTGTTGATGACTGAGACAATGGCAATGTATTGTGGGGGAGCGTAAATTCTCTAGAACGGAACATTGAAGAGGCGTAAAGATTTCGTAATTTTGGCGAATAACAGGCGAAATAGCGGAATAAAAATCTAAAAACACAGAGTGAGTTGATATCTCTATCAACTCAAGGTAGCTTCAGTCCATTCTCACTAAACTGAAGCCACTATGTCGTCTTTATTAAACTGGATGAAAACTCTGGGCACGATACCTTTAGCCCTTTGCGTTCTTTTCGTTGTATTTTTGCCCTCAATCTTATTCGCGGCATTTATTGTCTGGATTTTTGACTTGCTGTTTCTAGACCTGGCATGGATGTCCTGGCCAACTTTTTGGTGGATACTGGGCGTTTGGGTTGTGACCATGATCATTGCGTTAGCTGGTCAAGCCGACAAGATCCTGTTTGGTACGCCGAAGTAGTCTAATCTTTAGGAACATAATATCCTCGCGATTGATACAAGATGGACGGCAACATAGCGAATGCTCTTATTTTTTTTAACTGCTCGGGGCTTAGCGGATCCTCTATCGGCTCTTGCTTATCGGCTTCCGGGATATAGCGATAATGCTCAGTTGGCTTATTTACCCTAAGAACGGTTAAAGTATCACCTTCCAACCATCCGTAGTTGTCGCCAAACTGCATCATTGCCCGGTTTTCCGGAGCTTTATCTGTGCGACTTAAATCCTGCCCTACTGTTGGCAAATAGGCGGAAACACCTGCTAAAGAGAGTAATGTGGGAGCCAAGTCAATTTGGCTTGCCGTCGACTTAATGGTTCGTGGTTCAAGATCTGCGCCTAAAATCAGTCCTGGTATGTGGAATTTATTGACAGGGATTAAGTCGTCACCGTAAACCCGGGTATCATGATCGGCCACGACCAAAAATAAGGTGTTATCCCAGTAGTCACTTTGTCTGGCTTTTCTAAAGAACTCTCCGAGTGCGTAATCCGCATATTTAACCGCATTATTCACGGTATTTTTAGGCTCATCATGAAGCTTTATAGTGTTATCGGGGAACTCAAACGGTTCGTGATTAGAGGAGCTAAAAGCCAGGGTGAAGAAAGTTACCTCTATCTTTTGTTTGCTAACGCACTGGATAACGCAATTAAGTATGCGGTTCCGGGCTCTCATATCGGAATCGAAGTCACCGAAAACCAGATATTTGTTTGTAACCGCGTCGCTGCAGACCATGTTATTGATATTGACCGAATTACCGAGCGGTTTTATCGCGGAAAACAGCTAGATGTTGAGGGCTCCGGACTGGGTCTGAGTATTGTGAAGAATTTGGCCGAGCAACTCGGCGTTCAGATTAACTTTCGACATATCGATGATGAGTTCTGTTTTATTGTAACTTTTGATACGGATCAATAAGCGGCTGTATTCCCGGCGTTGAGCGCATAAGCTTAATATTTCCTTAAGGTAGTGTGCTATACTCAAGTCATTAAACACCTTTTGGAGTTGTTATGGATATTCGATATTCGGGTTTGTCGCGAATAAACCACTGGTTCAGCGTGATCTTTGTGGTTGTCATGCTGACTCTGGGTTATATGATGTTTTTTGCAAATGACAGAGCCTCTGGCTCATACGCCGAAGCCGCACATATTGGCGTTGGATTTTTTGCCTTCTGGTTTTTGCTCTGGCGCACAATCTACCGTTTAAAAATGGGTTTCCCTGCGCACAAAAAACAAGATAGGCGTCACGAATTTGCCCGGGTTGTTCACTACTTGATTCTACTCGGGCTGACACTATTGATTATTACCGGTCCCTTGTATTTGTTTACTGAGAATGAAGGACTGGCTGTGTTTGACTGGTTTACCGTTAATCTTGATCTCACTGCTCTCAGTATTGTTCACGAACCGGCGGAAGAAGTGCATAAAATTACCGGCCTTTACGTACTGCCGGCTTTGCTTGTTGTGCATATTGCGGGTGCTGTTGTTACCTACTTGTCAGATGAGGGAGTAGCCCGATCATAAAGCTGAATTGGAAATAAATAGCGCAGATTGCTGCTGGCGCAGCTCTTCCGGGACAATACCCAGCCAGCGTTTGCAGGCGCGTCGAAAGTTGTTGGGGTTACTGTACCCCAGCTTCTGCGCAGGCTCGACATTGCTGTAGGGGTGTTTTTGCAGCAGGTTCAGCAGTTTGTGTAGACGCACCAGGTCATATATTTGCTGAAAGCTGTAGCCATGACTGGCCAGCAGACGTTTGCACGAGGAAAGGCTAATGCCAATTTCAGCCGCCAACTCGGTTAGCGAGGCGTCATGGCCCGTTTCGAGCTGATAATCCAGCCACTTAAAAACGCTTAGCATGACAGAAGCTCGCGTCTGTGTCTGATGCTGCATCTGACAAAAGCTAAGTGCCTGATGATATTGGGCTAAGTTGCGTTCAGGCGAATGTTCCTGAAGCTGTTCCGCCGGAATAGAGAGTCCACAAATAGGGCGTGAACTCACCTTTTTTACCCATTTTTTCCAGGTGGGTAAGGGCGAAATATCATCAGGCAGAGCAACATGCCACTGGTTAATAGCTAAGCCACGAGCTCTGCCCAGCATTAAAAGTATTGCTACACCAATTTTGCAATTGGCAGAATAGCAGAGTTGATTCATTTTCCCTGACAGCCCCTCAACCGGAATAAAGTCCAGTTGTAAGTAATTTTCAAAGCGTTGGGTGGGGGTAAATAAAAAGGGCTGTAGCAGGCTTTGAAAGCGCGACAAGTGAATAAGTGCCTGCTTTAGTGTTTGCGCATGAACGGTCAGGTCAATCAGTGGGTTCAGTCTGTCACTGAACAGTGTTTCTACAACCAATTGCCATAAGTGCGGGTCGTTAGTTTTTTCTTCGGCAGACGCCAGTAACAACAGCATTTCATGATCGGTGAGCCGAAAGTTGTTTATCTGCAGTTTTTGTTCAGATAATGAGGTGCCCCTGAAAAGCTCCGAAGAGGAAATGCCGCGCCTCTCGGCAAGCGGCAGCAGCGCCCGTATAAAGGGTTTACCAAGCAAACGGCGCTGGTCGTTAGTTGGCCAGGGGCGCATAGTGAGTCATCTCCTCAACTTGCGTGTGTAATGCAGTAATTGCATCAACAGCCGAGAGTTCTTCAACGCGGTGAGTATGCACTTCCACACTCATGTAATTGGGTAACTCTAGTTCGGAGTTTAGATTCTGAGCTATAACCTTCATTAACCTGTCCGCCTGAGACAAGCGAGTTTGTGGAAGCAGTATTAAAAAATGGTCACTGTGTTCCCGACACAGACAGTCCTGAGGCCTTAGCAGTAACACCATTAACTCGCTGGCCTGATGCAGGAGTTCGTCTCCGGCTTTTGTACCCATTTCATGATTATACTGGGCGAAGTTTTTGAAATTAACGCTAACCAATACAGTCGACTCTGCATCAGTACTGTTTTGTAACGCTATTTCCCGTTCAACCAGCTTGATAAAATAAGGGGTGGTGTATAGCGAGGTTAAAGGGTCGACCCACTGGTGAGACCGAAGGTTCTTTTCGCGTACCATAAGTTGTCGCGACAGCATTTTGTTTTCACGCCGCCATTCAGCTGCGGCAAAACTAATGATAATAAGCCCCACCGGAAGCGGAAAGGACTCCAGCCAGCTTAATAACCGCAGGGCATCGGGATAGCGAAAAAATTCATCTAGTACGTCCAGCGTCATGGAAAAAATAAGTAATAGACCACCGCTGTAAAAGAGGTTGGTTACATTACCCCGAGGCCGGTCAGTAACCATAAATATGACAATTAAAATGGTCAGGAACAGGGTCGAGCCCTCACCAAGAATGTCCAGCGGATCAACGATTTCATAGGGTTTGACCACACCCAGTTGACTGCTAAGCAGCAAACAAAGCAGAACCACTACGGCAATGAGCAGAACTCGCCAGTTGCTGATATAGCGTAAATTAATCAATTGCATTGAAGTCTCCGCATATCTCGGCATTAGAACAACAAAGACACTCTAACCTCCGGTTGTGACAGTTTGGTGACGCCGGTTTCGCTTTCTGAGCTTAACTGACCCGCATCAAAAGAGCTCATAAGCGGGCGATATGCATCCTCATATTGTCACTTTTTGCTTTTAAGGTATGTCGCATCAATCAAAAAACGACAGGGTTTGAATGATTATGAAAAAGACATATTTAGCTTGGCTTATTGCCGTTTCATGTGGTGCTACATCCCCACTTATGGCTCAGGAAGCGCAGGACCAGAGCGCAGATAAAACAGCCGAAGAAAAGCGCATTGAAGAGGTGCTTACTATTGGCTACAGCGACTCAATAAAACGTGCCGTGCAAGAGCAGCGAGAGTCCGGCGGTATTATCAATGTTCTGAAGAAAGATGACATGGGTAAGCTGCAGGACGACAGCGTTAGTGATGCGTTGCAGCGCATTCCTGGTCTATCTGTAGAACGCGACCAGGGTGAAGGACGCTTTATTCGCATTCGTGGTTTAGCCCCCGATTTAAACTCGGTTTCATACAATGGCACCTCGCTGGCCGCTCCTGAAGCCGGACGCCGAGCCGTGGCGCTAGATGTTATTCCGGCGGATTTGCTGGAATCGGTTGTGGTTAATAAAACCCTGACGCCGGATATCTCAGCAGGCAGCCTTGGCGCTAATATTGAACTGCAAAGCATGACGGCCTTTGACCGTGAAGGCTCGTTCTATTCTTTTACTGCTGATGTTGGTTATAACGAGCAGGCCAGCGAAACGAACCCAAAAGTTTCCGGTGTTGTCAGCAACACCTTTGATGTTGGCGATAAAGCGGACAGTTTTGGTATCGCCTTTGCCGGTAGTTATCAGGATCGCTCATTTACTACCGACAACGTTGAAACCGGCGGAAACTGGGACTTGGATGAACCGGGGCTGGAAGAGTTTGAGCAACGCGCCTAAGAGACTGAAAAGAACGTTAAGCTGGATGTGGCTTATGACTGGTTACAACCCAGCTATCAGGTTACTTTTAAAGGCGGTGTTAAGTTAAGCCAACGCGAAAAGTCCGCAGAAGAAAACATCTTTATTATGGATGACTTTGCTGACCTGGGTGTTACCGGATTAACGCTTGCTGACTACGAAACGTCGTCAAATGTTGAGTACGGTCTGGATCGATTTGGCCCCGGCGCTTCCGCCGGCAAACTTTGGGACATGATTAATACCTTCGAGTTACAAAACTTCCGGGATGAAGTTGAATCGAGAATCGCCTCTTACGAAATTGATGAAGACATCAGTGCCGGTTACCTGATGGCCGACATGGGCTTTGGTAAGTGGCAGGTTATTGCTGGCGCGCGGTATGAACATGAGGAGCGCACCGGGCGCGGTAACCGGTATGACGACGAACTGGAAACCTTTACACCAGTTTCGGATAAATTCAGCGATGCAAACTGGCTTCCTAGTGTGGTGACGCGCTACGACTTAAGTAATGACACTATTATTCGTGCGGCATACAGCACCGGTCTTGTCAGACCTAACTTTGAGCAAGTCAGATCCAGCTACTATCTGGAAAACGACGACGGCGACCTGAAAGCTGAATTCGGTAACCCGGATCTTGAACCATTAACCACGCAAAACCTCGATTTTGGTATTGAGCATTACGACGACACTCTGGGCGTTATTTCCGCCATGGCCTTTTACAAAGACATTAAAAACTTTGTCTATGAAGCCGATGTTGCCGGGCGCCCGGGTTACGAAAACTTTGACGAGGCCGTCACTTATATCAACGGTGATGACGCTTACGTTTATGGTTTAGAAATCAACTTTGTGCATCAGGTGTCTGGTTTTGATAACTGGCTGGATAACTTCTTAATCAATACCAACCTGACTTTCACTGACTCGGAAGCAACGGTTGACTGGATTGACGATGGTCAGCTTGTGTCACGCGACATCACGCTGCCGAGCCAGTCTGATACCACGGCAAACTTTGCGCTTGGCTACGAAGTTTATGATGTCAGCTTACGTTTGGCAGCGAACTATAAGTCAAAGTATCTGGCTGAGCTTGGTGACGTTGAAGACAGCCGTTACGACATTTACGAAGACGACAATCTGACTCTGGACTTTTCCGCGAAATGGCTCATTAACGACCATGTCAGCCTGAGCTTTGCGGCCAACAACATTACCGATGAACCCTACTATGTTTACAACGGCCAGAAGCGATACAACGCACAGTACGAAAGCTATGGCCGCAGCTTCACTCTGGGTGTGCAGCTAATTAACTGGTAACACGGAATAACGGTATTTAAAGGATAACCATGAGAAATAAAATGATTTTAAGCGCGGTAGCATCAAGTTTGATGCTACTTGCCGCTTGCGGTACGTCAGCGACAGAGACCAATGTTCGTCATAAAGTAGCACTGAATAATGACTACCTGAAAGTCACTGCTGACGGACTCAGTCTGGGTGATAAACGCGTTGCCGAAGGCGATTTTTTCCACCTGCGAACTCTGCCGTTAAGTAATGGTGAAACCCTGATTGGCGCAATGGAAGGCAACACTCAGGAGCTTGTTCTATGGCGTGCCAGCGGCAAAGCTATACAGCCGGTGTGGAAGGGCGAAATTACCAGCCGCGTGGTAGAGGATATCTGCTTTTACGAGAGCTACGAAAACCAGCAGCTGTCTGTATTCCTGCTTGGCGGCCGTGGCGGTGCAGAACAGCGATTGTTAAAGCAGGACGAAAAGTGGCTAAAAGAGCCGCTGGTTATCCGTAATATGAACGTACCTTTTGACAGCACGGCTTGTGTTGTATCGAATGCGGAACAAAAGCTGTATGTTGCCGAAGCGGATCAGGCTGTGTGGGCGTATAACGCAGAGCCGGAAGTTGATCAGGGGCGCGACTTAATTGCGGCAGCCAAACCTTTTGGTGTTATTGAAGGCGAAGTGAAAGCGCTGGAGCTGCTTGATGACGGCAGTTTGCTGGTGCTTGAAGAAGAGCCGCCGCGGTTGCTGGTGTATCGTCAGAATGAGCAGGGTTTTAAGTTTGATAAAGCCTTTGCAATTGACGACGCTGAAGCTTTAACCGATGTGTCTGATTTAGGAAATGGCGAGCTATTGCTGACAGAAGAAGACATGACCGCAACGAGCAAGCTGACAATTGATACTCTGGAGTCAAAACAGCGTTCGGTTAAAAAGCCGGTGTCTCAGGTTGAGGCAACACTGCAGACTGAACCCTCACCGTTACGGGGCGATGCGATTGATGATCCTGCCGTTTGGGTACATCCGGAAGCCCCTGAGAAAAGCCGCATTTTGGCTACAGACAAGCGCACAGGTCTCTATGTTTATGACATGTCCGGTAACATTGTTCAGGAACTCCCTGTAGGCCGGCTGAATAATGTCGATGTCCGTGGCTCCCGGGCCGTTGCTTCCTTGCGTGACAACAACAGTCTGCAACTGTTTGATATTAACGCAGACGGCGAGCTTTCGGTTGGTACCAATGCGCTTACCGATATTGACGAAATTTACGGTCTTTGCATGGGCTACAATGAGTCGACAGAACAGGCCTCCGTTTATGTAAACGGCAAATCCGGCGTTATTCAGCAGTTTGTCATAAGCAACGACGGCAAGATGAAAAAAGTAAGAGAATTGAGCGTTCCATCTCAGCCAGAAGGTTGTGTTGTCGATGATAAAACACAACGCTTATTCGTTGGTGAAGAGGACGTTGCGGTATGGTTATTTGATGCCGCTGCCGATGGCTCAACGTCTGGTGAAAGCATTATTCGTGTTGATCAACATGAAGAGCTGGTCGATGACATTGAAGGCGTTACCTTCGCAAATGTTGATGGCCGGGACTTGTTGTTTGTCTCAAGTCAGGGCAACGACAGTTACATTGTGTTTGAAGGGCAGGCGCCCTGGTCGCTGCTTTCGCACTTCCGTATTCGCACCAATACTGAGTTAGCTATTGATGGCGCATCAGAAACCGATGGTATTGACGTAACAACTCAGTCTCTGGGTAAAGGATTTGAGCAAGGCGCTTTTATTGTTCAGGACGGACGTAACCGTATGCCGGAAGCGGGTCAGAATCTTAAACTGGTGCCGTTAGAGAATATTCTGAAAACCATTAAGTAAGTAGTTACTTCTTATACGCTTACTGATAAAGCCGCCCGGTAGTTAACGCTGCCGGGCGGCTTTGTTCTTAAACAAAATGACTCGGTCGCTAACTACTTCAATGCGTAACTGGAAGCGTTGTGCTATCCATTGCATGGTTTTTGGTGTGTAAAAGCTGATATGGGTGGGGTCCCCTTTGTAGCTCCACAGGTTAAAGTCGTCAGCCGTTTCTTTTGTGAACATGCAGGTCATTACTCCCAGCCAGCCGCCGGGTTTGACCAGGCCAATTAACTGCGCCCAGCTTTTATCAGGCTCCCGAAAGTGTTCTGCGACTTCGGTGCAGGTGACAAAGTCGTACTGACAACTCAGCTGACCGGTATCCGGCGCGTAATAGATGTCATAAACAGACATCTTCATTCCCTGTTTTTCAAGCATCAGGTTCAATGTTGGACCGGGGCCGGAACCAAAATCAAGACCTTTCATACCCGGAGACAGTTTATCCAGTAAGGGGGTTTCAGGTGGTTTAAGAACTTTCGGTAGCCAAGATCGTTTGGACCATTCTCATGATAGTCGTAAATGAGCTTCTCTTCGGCTTGAGACAGCAGAGTGTCGGGGTCTGCGAAAATAAGGTCGCACTCCGTGCAGCGAAAATACTGACGCTTTTTATCTGCACAAAAAGGCTGGGATATTGAGGAACATAGAGTACATTGCATGGGGGTATGCTACCTCAGAGATTTCGAGTAAGCTAGTTTTTGATGACGGTAACCGACCAGAGAAATATGACAGCGTGTTCTATAAATTCCAGTCAGCGCATTGAGTTACTCGACATTCTCAGAGGCTTTTCTTTGCTGGGTATCTTGTTGATGAACATGGCGTTTTTTCAAAGCCCTCTAACAACGATTTCATTAGGCGTTGAAGGTAACGAAAGTGGCATTGATTACGCGATAGCCTGGAGCCTTTTTGTTTTTGCCGAAGGAAAATTCTACACCATGTTTTCCTTATTATTCGGTATTGGTTTTGTCATTTTTTATGACAGAGCGAAGCAAAAAAGCAATTTACCGAAGTGGTTGTTCTTCCGGCGTATCATAGTGCTTGGTCTTATTGGTGTAGCCCATGCTGTTTTTGTCTGGGCGGGGGATATTTTATTCATCTATTCTATAGCCGGACTGTTTCTATTGTTTTTTGTCAGAACCTCTGCGAGCAGGCTGTGGAAGTGGGGATTATTTTTTATCGCTTTGCCCGTTGCGCTTTTATGGTTATCTGCAGTTTCAATTCACTCTTCGAGCCAATCGTCAGAAGAAATACAGCAATACCAGATAGATGTTAACGAAATGCAAAGCTCTTTATCTGAGGTGGCAAGTTTTGCCAGCGAGGCATATGCCACTGGCGTTTATGAAAAAGTAACTGAAGCACGTATTGAGGAATTTGCTTTAATTTTTAGCAGTGAGATTGTCTTTACAATTTCGACCTTTCTGGGACTATTCCTTCTGGGCGCAGCTCTTAGTCGGAGTGGGGTTTTTACAAGCTCCGAGCCCCAAACTAAAGTTTATAACAAGCTCCTCATTTGGGGAGGAATACCGGGAATTTCCGCTGCGCTATACGCAAGTGCCTTACCGGCTACTGAAATGATTTTGCCGACAGTTAATGCGGCTTTGCTTTATTCGTTAATGCAAATTTCGTCTTTAGGGTTGTGCGTAGCTTATATGGCTTTTATTGCTTTAATGTTTTGTCGTAATAAAAAGCAGAATTGTATTTTGAAGAATATGGCTCCGGCTGGCCGTATGGCTTTGACAAATTATTTACTGCAATCCTTGTGTTTCACCACGTTATTCTATGGCTACGGATTTGGCTTATATGGCGAGCTGGGGAGGTTTGAAATGATGTTACTGGCTCTCGCTTTTTGGCTCTGTCAGTTAACATTAAGTCAGTGGTGGCTGCAGTACTTTAACTATGGGCCTTTCGAGTGGCTATGGCGCTTGGCTACCTATGGTCGCTGGCAAACATTCAAAAAAGTGAGACGTTGAGTGTTAACGGCATTCCGATCCACCCTCTTATTTGAGCTGTATCTATAAAACCTATCAAAGCAAACGAAATCTTGCCTTTGAGTATGTCACTGTGTGTTGCTATAACTTACATAACAAGTAATCGATTTGAGCACAGAAAATAAGGAAAGCTAAATGACTAAATCAAGTGGTGGCGGTAAATGCCCTATCATGCACGGCAGCATGACCTCTGAGAAGAAAACAAACACCCATTGGTGGCCAAACTCGTTGAAGCTGGAAATTCTGCGTCAGCACGACACCAAAGCCAACCCAATGGATGAAGAATTTAACTACGCGGAAGAGTTCAAAAAAATTGACTTAGAAGAGTTAAAGCAAGATCTGAAAAACTTTATGACCGACAGCCAGGAGTGGTGGCCAGCAGACTGGGGCCATTATGGTGGTTTAATGATTCGTATGGCCTGGCACTCGGCGGGTTCTTACCGATTAGCTGATGGCCGTGGCGGCGGCGGTACAGGTAACCAACGCTTCGCGCCGTTAAACAGTTGGCCGGACAACGTAAGCTTAGACAAAGCGCGTCGGCTATTGTGGCCAATTAAGAAAAAATACGGCAACAAATTGTCTTGGGCTGACTTGTTCATTTTGGCCGGTACTATGGCTTATGAGTCCATGGGTCTTAAAACCTTTGGTTTTGCCGGTGGTCGTGAGGACATCTGGCACCCTGAAGAAGACACTTACTGGGGTAGCGAGAAAGAATGGCTGGCGGAAACGAAAAACCGTTACAATTCAGATGAAAAGCGTGATTCACTGGAGAACCCACTGGCCGCAGTGCAAATGGGCTTAATTTACGTGAACCCTGAAGGCGTTGACGGTCAGCCTGACCCGCTTCGTTCCGCAAAAGACGTACGCGAAACCTTTAAACGTATGGCAATGAACGACGAAGAAACCTGTGCGTTAACCGCAGGTGGCCATACTGTGGGTAAGTGTCACGGTAATGGTAAAGAAGAGAACTTAGGTCCTGAGCCTGAAGCGGCAGATGTGGAAGAGCAGGGCATGGGCTGGCGCAACAGCGGCGGCAAAGGCGTTGGTCGCGACACCATGAGCAGTGGTATTGAAGGCGCCTGGACGACCAACCCAACTCAGTGGGACAACGGTTACTTCTACCTGCTGTTTAACTACGAGTGGGAACTGAAGAAAAGCCCGGCCGGTGCGTGGCAGTGGGAGCCTATCGATATTAAAGAGGAAGACAAACCAGTTGACGTCGAAGATCCGTCCATTCGTCATAACCCCATTATGACAGACGCTGATATGGCAATGAAAATGGATCCGGACTATCGCAAAATTGCGGAGAAGTTTTATAACGACCCTGAGTATTTTGCCGATGTATTCGCCCGCGCCTGGTTCAAACTGACGCACCGCGACTTGGGTCCAAAAGACCGTTATTTAGGCCCGGACGTGCCGGAAGAAGACCTGATTTGGCAGGACCCGATTCCGAAAGTGGATTACACCCTAAGCGAGCAAGAAATTGCTGACTTGAAAGAGAAATTATTAAACACAGAGTTAACCTCTTACGAGCTGATTTCTACCGCATGGGATAGCGCACGTACCTTCCGGTGTTCGGATTTTCGTGGCGGCGCAAATGGCGCTCGCATTCGCTTAGCGCCGCAAAAAGACTGGCACGGTAACGAACCGGAAAAGCTGCACAAAGTCCTTCGTGTATTAGAAGAACTGCAGTCGACGCTGGATAAAAAAGTCAGCTTGGCCGACTTGATTGTACTTGGCGGTACGGCAGCCGTTGAGAAGGCTGCAAAAGATGCTGGTTATAATGTGACGGTTCCGTTTGCGCCTGGCCGTGGTGATGCAACCGACGAACAGACCGATGTAGAAAGCTTCGAGCCTTTAGAGCCATTGCATGACGGTTACCGTAACTATCTGAAAAAAGATTACGCGGTACCGGCGGAAGAGCTGATGCTGGATCGCACCCATTTGATGGGATTAACGGCGCCAGAAATGACAGTTCTTGTCGGTGGTATGCGCGCTTTAGGCGCTAACTACGGTGAGTCTGAGCACGGTGTATTCACTGACCGTGTCGGTACGTTAACCAACGACTTTTTCGTTAACCTGACCGACATGAACAATGTCTGGAAGAAAGCGGATGACCACTACGAAGTTCGTGACCGCAAAACTGACGAACTGAAGTGGACAGCGAGCCGCATTGACTTAGTCTTCGGTTCAAACTCTATATTGCGTTCGTACTCAGAGCTGTACGCTCAGGACGACAACCAGGAGAAGTTTGTAAAAGACTTTGTGAAGGCCTGGACGAAAGTCATGAACGCAGATCGGTTTGATTTAGCTTAATACTGAATTAGCTGGTTAATGAAAAGGGGCGCTTAGTATTAAGCGCCCCTTTTTTGTTCTCCATGGTTTCGTTGGTGGGTCGTTGATCGCTAAGCGAAGCAGAAGAGTACAATAGAGGTAGAAACACGAACTTAAGGAGGAAGTATGTCCAAAGTATTATTGATAACAGGTGCCTCAAGCGGCATTGGTGAAGCTACAGCCCGAAAAGCGGCGAAAGAGGGATTAAAGCTGATATTAACGGCGCGCCGGAAAGAAAAACTGGATGCGCTGGTTAAGGAGTTTGGTGCGGATAATGCTATTGGTGTCGCTGCTGATGCCGGAAATTATGACCAGTTAGCCGAGGCTGTAAAGCAGGGCGTAGATAAGTTTGGTCAGCTGGATGCGGTATTCGCTAACGCCGGAACCGGGGTTTCGACCGCTGGAACAGAAGAGGGCGACCCGGACGAGTGGAAGTCTATGGTGGATGTGAATATCAATGGTCTTCTGTACACGGCTAAATTGACTTTGCCGCATTTACGTAAAACCACCGGTCACTTTTTAATGACAGGCTCTGCCGCCGGACGAATTACGCTAAAAGGTTCGGTTTATGGTGCGACTAAGTGGTTCGTTCATGGCTTTGCCCAGAACCTGGCCGAAGAAATGAAAGAGTGGAACGGCCGCTGCACAACCATAGCACCGGGTATGGTCAATACGCCGTTCTTCGACGAACCTAAGCCGGACAAACTGGCTCCTGAAGACGTTGCCGATGCGGTATTGTATTCAATCAATGCGAATCCGCGTAATTGTGTGCGCGAAGTGTTCTTAATGCCGGCGTATTGATTTAGCTCAGATTAAGAGACTTTAAAGACAAACAACAATAGTTATCATTTAATACTTCTCAAGGTTCCTGTATAATTTTAAGCCTGATTATGACATGAGCCTTGAGGAGTACTCGTGTTTTCCCGATTCTTTTTCCCTATTGCCTTAATAGGCACATTACTTTTCTCCGGTCAGGCTTTGGCCAGTTCTTCAGCGGATACTCAAAGTTCTGACATGCGTCAGTTATTGCAGCTGGCGGAATACGTTGGCGTAGATTATTCCGAAGCGGTAGCCAATGGTGAAGTCATTAATCCCGATGAATACAGCGAAATGACTGAGTTCGCCGGCCTTATTGGTGAAAAGACTGAACAGGCGCCGCAGGCGGTGCAAGCCGAAATGCGTCAGTTGGTGGACAAGCTTAAGCAGCTGATTAATGACAAAGCTGACCCGGAAGCTGTGGTTGCGCTAACCAGTGAGCTAAGAGACACCCTGTTGTCGGCTCTGCCAAAGTTAAGTCTGCCGTCAAAGTTAGCAAGTGAAACGCAGGTTAAACAGCTATTTCAACAAAACTGTGCAGCCTGTCATGGTGCTAACGGTCAGGGCGATGGGCCTGGTGCAGCCGGACTGGAACCTGCGCCGACTAACTTTACCGACCGTGAACGCGCCAATAACCGCTCATTACTTGGGTTGTTTGACGCCGTTTCCGATGGCATCGACGGCACGGCAATGGCATCTTTTAGCCATTTAAGCGAAGAAGAGCGGTGGGCGTTAACCTTTTACGTGGGCAGTCTGGCGTTTAATAACAGTGCCGGCTCTGAGCAGAAGGTGGCGCTGAGCGAGTTGATTAATTACAGCCCAAATACCTTATTGCAGCGCGGTATTTCGTCTAACGCTATTGACTACTCGCGCACTCACGCCCGCGATTACTTTTCTGAAAGCTCAGTAAACAGTCCTATCGCAATTGCCCGCACAACTCTTGGTCAGGCTTTAAAGGCTTACCAACAGGACAATTATAGCGAAGCTAAGCGGTTGGCTATTTCGGCGTATCTCGATGGTTTCGAGTTAGCTGAAAACTCCCTTAATGCCAAAGCTCCGGAGCTAATGCGAACCATAGAACGTGACATGATGGCGTTGCGTGGGGTTATCAGTAAACCCGGCAAGCTGCAGCAGGTAGAGCAAATGACAGCGCAGTTGCAACAGGAACTGGACGTTGCGGCGAACACGCTGTCGGAAGATCAGCTTTCAGAGTCTGCATTGTTTGCGGCAAGCGCCGTTATTCTGTTACGAGAAGGGCTTGAAGCCTTACTCATTGTGCTGGCAATTGGCACAGTACTGGCGCGTTCCGGACGCAAAGACGGCCTGCGTTATGTGCACGCGGGATGGATCACGGCGCTGATTGCGGGTGTCGGCACCTGGCTGGTGGCGGAATACTTTATCAGCATTAGTGGTGCCAGCCGCGAGATTATTGAAGGTGGGGCGGCCTTACTAGCCGCCATCATACTGTTCTATGTGGGTTACTGGATGCACAGCAAAACCCAGTCGCAGCAGTGGCAACGCTTTATTCATGAAAAAGTGCAGACTCAGCTAAAGCAGGGCGCTTTATGGGGTCTTGCCGGTCTTGCCTTTTTAGCTGTGTATCGAGAAGTGTTTGAAACCGTATTGTTCTATCAGTCTTTATTGTTGCAGGCGCAGGACAATGGCAGCAGTGTCGCCTACGGTTTTGTCTTTGGCCTGGTGGTTCTGGCGGTAGTGGCCTGGGCTGTCATTAAATACTCAGTCAAACTGCCAATGAATACGTTTTTCAAGTTCACAACGTACATCATTCTGGCTCTGGTCTTTGTTTTGCTGGGCAAAGGCATTAGCGCCCTGCAGGAAGCTGCCTGGTTTAGTCATACGGCGTTTCCAGTGGATGTAACCTTCGACTGGCTGGGTATTTACGCCAGCTGGGAGACCTTAGGTGCGCAATTGGTGTATTTGATTCTTGTGATGGCTTTATTTAAACGGCAGGTTTCATCAAAATTGAATAAAGTCGTCTAAAAACTGTCATATTTAATCTTTAACATGCACCACAACTTAACATTGTTTGGTTATACTCCCTGGTTAAGTTTTTATGCCCCCAATATTTGGGGGCTTTTTTTTGGCTGTTTTAGACTAAAAAGTGTATTTCACCTGCACCCCAAACGAACGTCCGGGCTGACTGTACTGTTCCGTAGAGGCTTCGCTCTGAAGTCCTGCCACGCTCTGGTAGGGCACATAATATTTATCTGTTAAGTTACGCGCCGCAAGGTTAACTTGCCAGTTTGTCAGTGTGATACCAGCCAGCAGATCAACGGTGGCGTAGCCCGGTGTTTGGATAGAGTCATCGGTTGGAACGCGACTCATGCTATCTACTGCGGTAACAACGCCGCGCACATACCAGTCATTGCCGTGGTAGCCCACTGAGGCATTGCCGGAAAGCGGTGACAGAGTGGTCAAATAGTCGTCTGTTGTTTCATCCTTGCCGGTTGTGTAGGTCACTGACGAAGCTAATTGAATGTTGTCATTCAGCCAGTGAGTCACTGAGGCTTCAACGCCTTTTATTGTCACTTCGTCCTTATTAACATACTGATACTCGACGCGATCCACGCCCGGAATATAGGTGGGACTGGTTCCGACGACCTGAGTATCGATAAAGTCGTCAAACTTGCTGTAAAAAGCTGACAGATTCCAGCGAGTGTTGTTGTCCGCAAATTTCAGACCGGTTTCCAGCGAACGGCTGCTCTCAGGATCTAAGTCGGGATTAGGCAATATGGCATAAAAAGGTTCGATACCATGGTTCTGGTAGGCCTGATCATGAGGTGGAATTTTAAAGCCTTCGGCGTATTGAACGTATCCGCGAATATCATTTGAGAAAGTGTATATAGCCGCCAGTTTAGGTGACATAGCCGTTTCACGTATATCACTTAATAGCGACATGTCGTAGAGTGAATTGTCTTGAGGCGTCATGCGATAATGGTCGATACGGACTCCGGCAATGAATTTAATTGGGCTATCTTTCAGTTGAATATTGTCCTGCAGGAAGAGCCCTGCTAACCAGGTTTCTGCACCGGGAAAGGCTTTTTGCGGTTCGTTGTCCTGCAGTAAGGTGCCGTCTGCTGCGGTGCGGGTTTTAAAGCGTGGTCGTTCAGTGTCGTAGTAGTCAACATCGAACCCAAATACCAGATCTTGTTCCACTTGGTTGCCGGACAACAAGGTTTCGCCCTGCCAGCGAGCACCAATAATACGCTGTTCAAAGCCGTAATCGTTGTTGTCGATATAAGGACCGCCTTGGTCCGCACCTTGCGCTATCTGGTCACTGTTTTGTTCGTAATGACTCAAATACAACTGCCAGTGTTGGGTATCGGTCAGCCAGTTGCTGTTATTATTGAGATAGTCGATGGAAAAGGCGGTTTGTGTGTCTTCATCCTCGGTTTGCTCCGGCGGCTCCTGCAACTGCTCATTGTTTTGCTGGTAGTGGTCCAGAGTAAACTTCAGCTCATTGTTATTTTCAAGCGCGATAGCCCACTTAGCCAGCACACCAACACTGTCGTAATCAAACTCCGGTAACGACTCTTCATAGTTCTGGGTTTCGTTTCCTTTGCGGGCGGTGAGCTGAATGGATGCCTGCGACCCGGAAAACTGTTTTGCCGCCTGCACACCTAAACTGCGTTCGTCTGCAATGCTATCAAAACCCGCCTGCAGGGCGAGTGCGTTTGAATCACCCTTTAGCATATCGTCAGGGTCTGGCGTTGTCAGAACAATAACCCCACCCAATCCGTCTGAGCCATAAAGTGGCGATGCTGCGGCCTTAGCAACTTCCACCTGACTCAATTGTGAGACGTCCAGGTAACCCCGGCCAACCAGATACCCGCCACCGCCGGCATAGGCATCGTTTAAGCGTCGGCCGTCTTTAATGTACACTACCCGGTTACCGCCAATGCCTCGTATTGACAGGGTTTGTGCCTGACCCTGGCTGCCGGTTGAACTGATGCTGGGGTCATAACGAAAAATATCCGACAGACTGTTACTAACCTGAATATCAATTTCCTCGGCTGTCACAACACTGACGGCACCGGCAACATCTTCCAGTTTTTCTTTACTGCGCGACCCGGTTACTACCAGTATTTCATCGGTTTCCAGCTTGGGTTCGGCCGAATCAGCTGCGTAAACGGTGGTTTGTAAGGTAGCGAAAATGGCTGTCGCCAATAAGCTTTTTGCAAAGCTGCGAGTTATTTTATGTCCTTTATTCACTTTTCATCTCCAATTCTGACTAACACGTCGTATGAAAAAATCAATAAGATCTAAACGAAAATGATTTGCATTTGCAAGTGAAAGTTACTATTTTTGATTTAGGACAAAAAAGAAAATCTAATTCAGGAGTTTGATTGTGATGACAGGACGACAGTTTCTGGTTCATGCCGGAGCCACTTTTCTATTGTTGTTTTCGTGGTTCGGCCAGGCTGAAGATACGCTGGATACGGACGTTAACCAGTTAATAACCGCAGGCGGAACCTTAACCGACATCGTGTTTGCGCTGCATAAAGACGACAGCCTGATTGGCGTAGATACTTCCAGTACTTCGCCTGCGGCTGTTAACCGGTTACCGAAGGTTGGTTACTACCGTAATTTATCCGCTGAGGGCGTTCTGAGTTTTGAGCCTGAACACCTGTGGGTGCTTGAAGGCGGCGGTAGCGATAAAGTTTTGCAGCAAATTGAGGGGGCCGGAGTTTCTGTGGTTGTATTTGATAAGCCGACGTCGCTTCAGGAGCTGTACGAGCTAATTGAAAACATGGCGGATCGCTTCGGTGCGCAAGCCGAAGGAAAGCAGGTGATTGCCGGTATCAAGTCGGATTTGACGACGACTAGCTCGCGTAAAGAGCCTTTGAAGGCTCTGTTCGTTCTGCAGGCGTCAGAGCGAGGCGTGGTGGCAGCCGGGACGGATACAGTACCGGATTTGCTTTTCAGTTACTCCGATATTAACAACGTGTTTTCTCACGTCGGATTCAAGACCGTTTCTACTGAATATTTACTGGCAGAACAGCCTGACTTTTTAGTTGCTCCTGAGCACGTGGTTAAAAGCCACGGCAGTAAAGAAGCGTTTTGTCAGGCGCAGGCACTTAAGCTACTGGAAGCCGGAAAAAACTGCCGGGTTTTGGTTATGGATTCGTTGCTGGCGCTGGGTATGACAACCCGCATTGCAGAGGCGCAACGAGTGGTTGCTGAGTTTGCCAATGAATTAGCGGCGGGCCGGGAGTAAGACTATGCCGCTTGAACGTCGCTATTGGTTACTCGTCGGTGTTATGGGTATTGCTGTCAGCAGCGTTTTGTTGCTTTCCAGCGGACCGGTGATGTCGGACTGGCGGTTGCCCTTTATCTGGTTACCGGGAGTCTTGTCTGAAGCTACTGATATCCAAAAGACGGTATTAATCGATATTCGGTTACCCCGGTTGGTTTTAGGACTAATGGTGGGCGCGGTGTTGGCGCAAAGTGGTACTGCAATGCAAACCTTGTGTCGTAATCCGCTGGCTGACCCCGGGCTAATTGGTATTTCGGGGGGAGCGGCTGTATTCGCACTGGCAGTTATTGCCTTAGGTCCCGAGTTCGGGTTACAGGGACAGCTCTGGGTTTCCGGCGCGGCTTTTATCGGCGCTCTGGTGACCACCTTTGTGGTTTACCATTTGGCTGGTGGGCGTTCCGGAGTTCATGTTGCCACCTTACTGCTGGCAGGTGTTGCCATCAATGCGCTGGCCGGTTCCATTCTCGGGTTGCTCAGCTACTACGCTAACGATGACGCCCTGAGGCTTATGAGTTTCTGGCAGATGGGCTCTCTGGCCGGAGCCGACTGGCAACAGTTACCACTTGGCTTTTTGTTTATGGGCGTTAGCTGCGTTGCACTCTTTATTCACCGCCGGGCAATTAACACTCTGCTTTTAGGTGAACGACAAGCGCGTTACCTGGGCGTTAATGTCGGCACTCTGAAGCGTCGGATAATTTTTTTCGTTGCACTTGGTGTCGGCGGAGCTGTTGCCTTAACCGGCATGATTGGCTTTATCGGACTGATTATTCCCCACATTGCACGAATGCTGGTTGGCGCTAATGTGCGCTGGTTAATGCCGATATCCATGTTATTTGGCGCGGCCATTTTGGTGCTTACCGACTGGTTAGCAAAAACTTTGGTTGCTCCGGCGGAATTACCTATTGGCATTATTACGGCGGCTATCGGCGCGCCATTTTTTATTTATTTGCTTATGAAGCAACGACGGAGGTTTTATGCTTGATATCGATGTGTCGAATCTATCTATTGGTCGGCAGCAAGTGTTAACGTCACTGAACCTAAGTTTAGAAGCCCACCAATTTGTTGCCATTGTCGGCGAAAACGGTGCGGGTAAGTCCACCTTTTTAAATATGTTAGCAGGGGAGCTTCCTTATAACGGTTCTATTTACTTAAATGGAAGAGAACTGAACTCGTGGGATGCTTTGAAACTGGCGCCGATAAGAGCGGTTATGGAGCAGCACCAGGCCGCGCCTGAAGGGTTATCGGTTAAGGAACTGGTGGCCATGGGACGATATTGGTCACAGGAGTCTGATGCCGATGCGGAACAACGCGCAACCCGATGGTTAAGCCGCTTTGATTTAGCCCAAATGGGTGAGCGAGGCATTGAAACCTTGTCTGGTGGTGAACAACAGCGGGCACATTTAGCCCGGTGTTTATGCCAGCTAGATAAAGACTTGCCGGGCGAACAATTGTTGCTTTTGGATGAGCCGACCTCCGCACTGGATGTGTATCATCAACATGCGGTGTTGCATGAAATTAAGTCGTTCAGCCAAAAAGGCAACCTGGTTCTGTCGGTTATGCACGATTTAAATCTGGCTTCTTTGTATGCCGATCAAGTCATTGTTTTAGGCAATAACTGTATTCAGCATGTTGACAGCCCCGAGAGTGTTTTTCGGGAAGACATTCTGGAAAGAACCTATCGTACACCGGTGCACGTCAGCTCGCACCCGAGCTTTTTAAAGCCAATGATTTTCACCGAGCCAAGACATTAAGGAGTATTTTATAATGAATGAACGAATAAAAGCGGCGCGAGAAGCGCGAGTACTAGCGCAAAATAACGATACCGCTGTTCTGTCCACTATCTCAAAGAAGTTACTGGGATATCCGTTCGGTTCGGTATCACCGTTTATGCTTTCTGCAGAAGGTCAGGTCATATTTTATGTGTCTGATATTGCCCAGCATGCCCGTAATTTATCAGTAGATAACCGTTTAAGTATTACCGTGTTCGATGCGGCTGAAAGCGGTGACCAGAATACTCACGGGCGACTGACGTTAACGGGAAATGCTCGGTTTTTAGTGGATGAGTCTTTAGGGGAGTTGTACTTTCAGCGTTTCCCCGACGCTTTAAGTTATCGCAATGCTCATGACTTTAAATTTTGGCAAATGGACGTTGAGCATATTCGGTACATTGGTGGCTTCGGCAAAATTTTCTGGATAAACCCTGCTGAATGGCTGCTGCTTGAACCCCAATGGAATTCGGCAGACGCATTGCAGATGATCCAGCATATGAATGATGACCATGCTGACGCTTGTGGCCTTATTTTGCGCCACCAGAAAGTGGAGTTCAGGAACTATGCAGGTAGCGTCAAAATGAGCAGTATTTATCCGGACGGGTTCCATCTAATTGCCGATGAACGCAGTATTTTCATTCCTTTTGAGACGGACTGCGCGACAGCCGGTGAGATCAGAAAGCAACTAGTGAAAATGACTCATGACGCACGGCAGTCGGCGGCTGCGTAATGTAAGGTTTTTGACATCCCTTCCCAGCAACTCCATAATCCTTAATCTTTAGGCTTTGTGGGGAGTAAACGGCAGCAAGATGGCAGCTTCAGCGGAAGAAGAAAAACAATACAAAGCCTCGTGGAAACGCTTAACGCTATTTAGTGTGTTATTTGTTTTACTCACGGCTGCCGGATTTTACGCCATTTATGACCACTTTTCCGGCCGCAGTCTTACCTTCGATTTTCGTTTGTTTGCCCCTGAAGTTTTAAGTGCCGCAGTCTTGCTGTTACTGGTTTACTTCGCCGCCGACGGTTTGCGGCTTTACTACACTTTGCGCGCTCTGGGTTACCGTATTCCTAAAAAAGCCATGGCTAAACTGGTCTTTATTAATATCTTTTTCTCCAATATTACCCCTATGGCCACCGGTGGCGGTTTCGCGCAGGTTTGGTTCTTACACGAGCACGGCGTGCCTATTGGGCGGGCGACCGCTGCCACTACTATTCGTACGGTGTTGGCTATTTTCTTTATTTTTTCGCTGACGCCGGTGTTCTTGCTGGTGCTGGAGCCACTGCAGAACAAAGCTATTATTGGTGAAATTGGTACGGCTCTTGCCGTTTTCATTGTGCTTTATCTGCTCTTCTTCGCGGTGGTTTTGTTGCGGGCACATTGGTTAATTGGGCCGCTAAGCTATTTATGTAAAGCGGTGCATAAGCTGCAACTGATTAGTCCTGAGCGTCATCTGCGCTGGCAATACAAAACTCGCCGCGAAATGCTGCGTTTCTCCCGGAGTTTTTCGGAGTATTGTCGCGGCTCTAAGGTGGCTATTGCGCTGTCGGTATTGTCCACCGTCATTTTTCTGCTCAGCTTATTCAGTTTTCCCGCGCTGCTAATGTGGGGTTTAGGATACGACGTTGATTACCTCGTCAGCCTGGGACTGCTGGTGGTTACCACCTTTATCATGTATTTCGCGCCAACGCCCGGTGCTTCGGGAATTTCCGAAGGTGTGTTTGGTAGCTTTTTTAATGACATTTTAGCCAATAATCATTTACTGTTAGTCACCTTTAGCTGGCGCTTCTTAACCATTTATCTTGGTATGTTATTGGGACTCTTTATTTTACAGCGCTACTTAGTTCAGTCGGCTAAAGTGCAGGGCATACAATGAATAAAACCAAGTTACTGAAAGTCCTGTTTTACCTCAACATTGCGGTTGTGGTTGGGCTTATTGGCTATAAAATTTATTTGAACCTGGTGACTTCTGAATTTGAGGCGGAGCATACCGAACAGCTCTCAGACATTAGTGCCCGGCTGGAAGGACAGGACAGTTACAGCTTTGCTGTCGTGGGTAATATCAATAATTCGGTTGGTATTTTCGAGCGTCGCATTATTCCTATGTTGAACGACACCGACATTGATTTTTTAGTGTCTGCGGGGAATGCTGTGAGCAGTGGAGGAGAAGACAAATACCGGGCAATAAAAGGTACTCTGTCGCGGCTGGATATGCCGTATTTACTGACCTTCGGTAACAATGAGTATGAAGAGTTTGGCAGCTTCCGCTTTTATGACCATTACGGTCCGCATTTTTTCAGTTTTACTGCCGATGACAGCCGCTTTATTTTCTTAGACAGCACGGGAAAAACGCCATGGCAATGGCAGCTTCGCTGGTTAACCGATATTCTTAAAGCCGACGATTCAAAGCATCGCTTTGTTTTTATTGGTCACCCACCTTTAGAGCCTGAAGAAGAGTTTTTTTTAGCCCAGGAGGACGATTTCCTGCAACCCATGGAGTTCCGTCATGCGTTACTGCAGACAATAAGCAACTTCGGTGTTGATCGCGTCTTTTCATCCAATATCTCTATTTACTCAGAGCGTGAGCACAACGGCATTCCCTATATCACTACTGGGGGCGCGGGTGGTCTGGTACTGAATCAGGACGAGAGCTTTTATCACTATGTGAAAGTAACAGTGAATGCCGATGGCTCGGTTGAGCATTCTGTTGAAGAGCTGGAAATTGGTCAGCACCCCATTTTGAAGCAACTGGAAAGCCTGTGGTTCTTTATTCACTCGTTGTTTTACGTGGGCTACCTGAATTTTATTCTGCTGGTGAGCCTGTTTTTGGTTATTAGTACCAAATTGTACAACGCGGTATTCGTCGGTAAAGATTACTACCCGGACTACGATATTGACCCGCAGCCCTGGTTCAAAAAGCCGTTGCGCGTGGCCATGTTCACGAATAACTATCTGCCTTTTATCGGTGGTGTGCCAATTTCTATCGAGCGCCTGCGTCTGGGATTAGTTAAGCTCAAAGATAAGGTATTGGTTGTTGCGCCGCGCTATCAGCAAAGTAGTGAAAAAGAAGAGCATGTGGTGCGTATGCCGTCGCTGTTTTCTTTTGGTGAAAAGAGTGAGTTTCAGTTTGCCAATATTTTCTCCGGTGCCGTGCGTAAAAAGGTTAAAGCCTTTAAACCGGATATTATTCACGTTCACCATCCGTTCTGGATAGGTTCGCTTGGGGTCTTTATTGCGCGCCGCCTGAAAGTGCCGGTGGTTTATACTTATCACACGCGGCTAGAACATTATGCGCACTTTGTGTTTTTACCCGGTTCGTTGTTCCGCAATATTATTGCGCACTTTTTGGTGCGTCGCTTTGCCAACAAATGCGACGGCGTAATTGTGCCGACACAGTCGACCGAAGAATACCTGCGCATGATAGGGGTTAAGAAGCCTACCTTTGTACAGCCAACAGGTATTGAGTTTGAGCGTTTCCAGCAAGTTGACGACAAGCAAATAGAGGAGCTGCGCCAGCAACAAAAGCTAGGCGATGAAACAGTGTTTGTCAGTGTGTCCCGGTTGTCGAATGAGAAGAACATCGACTTTATGATCGAAGCTGTAGCGCAACTGAAAGAGCAAACCGATAAGCCGTTCCGTTTGCTGATTGTGGGGGATGGTCATCAGCGCCATCGGTTACAGCAGCGCATTGATAACATGAAACTGCAGCAGTACATTACCCTGGTTGGCGCCGTTCCGCCTGAGCAAATGGCTGCCTGGTATCAGCTAGGAGACGCTTTCCTATTTGCCTCGCAGTCAGAAACTCAGGGTATGGTGATTCTGGAAGCTATGGCGGCGGGTTTACCCGTGGTTGCGGTGCGCTCCAGCGGTATAGACGATGTTGTTGAAGACGGACACAACGGTTATAAAACCCCGGCTAAACAGGCTTTATGGTGTGAGCGGGTGAAACAGTTACTGGATGACGAGCCGTTACGCCAGAGCCTTGCGGAAAATGCTCTGGCTTTTGCCCGCGACTACTCGGTGGAAAAGTTCAGTGATGACGTGCGCCACATTTATGCAGAAACTCTGGCGCGGTATCACGAGAAAAAATAGCGCTACAAAATGTGGTTACCAAAGACCAGCAATTGGCAGACGATAACAATGGTCGTTAATAATACCCGTATACGGTAGTAGCCCATATAAGACGTCATAGCCGAACTGCGAGCCAGCTTTTGTTCAAAGTAGAGAACTAAGGCAAAGCCCGCCATCTGCATACCTAATGACCAGGCTGGCGCGTTAATTAAAATTGTAAACCAGGCTGCCAAAGCGAAAACATTACTTAATAACAGTAAACCCGTAGTTTTTTCGCTTTCCGCGCGGTGCAGTGCCCGGCCCCATAAAGTTCCACCCAGAAAACTGAGAATAACAGCACCGTAAGTAATTAAAAATTCTAAAGGTGAAATGCCCCACCAGGTTCCGGTATGCATTAAAGCCGCAAGCGATGATGCCAGAAAGGGAATAAGCCCTAAAAAGCCCAGAGTATAAATTAGCCAGTTTTTACCTTTGTTCATAAAAAATCAGTCCACCAGAAGTCAGTTATTATTATTTTACGGTCATTGTGCAATTTACGTTTAGTCCAATTCTAAATGACTGACGTAATGAATACTAAACAACAACTCGTATTCATTATGGCAGATTATCGGCTAGGCCTATTTGTATTTCGGAATGATTTCAGGGTTGAAGACAACCTGGCGCATGAGTTTAAGTTGCCTTAGGGAAAGTCAGCCGATACTATTTCGGCCCTTTGATTTATAACGGCGTTACGGTTTTTGGGCACATCACCTATGAAGAAACAGATATTGGTTACCGGAGGTTGCGGATTCATTGGTTCGCATACGGTAATTGAGTTGATACTTAGCGGATACCAGGTGATTGTGGTTGATGATCTGAGTAACAGTAACGCCTCGGTAATTGATAAGATTCATAGCGTTACGGGCGAGCGACCCGACTTTCACCAGATTGATATCTGCGATCGGAATGCGTTGACTAACCTATTTAAACAATACGCTTTCGATGCCGTTATGCATTTTGCTGCACTTAAAAATCCTCAGGAAAGCTACCACTTAAAAGAGAAGTATTTTCTGACCAATGTGGAAGGAACTCGAAGACTGCTAGCGGTAATGGAAGACTGTTCAGTTAATCACTTAATTTTTTCCTCATCAGCCGTTGTTTACGGCAACCCGTCGTGCGTCCCTGTTGCTGAATCGGCTCCGGCCGGAGCGGTAACCAATCCCTACGGTGAGACAAAATACCGATCCGAATGTGATTTGGCTGAGTTTTGTGAGAAAAACCTCGCTTTCTCGGCCATAAGCTTGCGCTATTTTAATCCGGGAGGAGCTCATCCGTCGGGAGTTATTGGTGAGCAACCCATTAAACCTGCGGCTAATTTGATCCCGGCCATAGGCAATGTGATAACCCGCAAAACTGACTCAGTTCAGGTTTATGGTTGTGACTATTCGACCTGTGATGGCACAGCAATACGTGACTACATTCATGTTTGTGACGTAGCAAAAGGTCATGTTGCGGCATTGGAAGCGGGGTTTGCCCGCACCGGACACCATATCTTTAACTTGGGAACCGGCAAGGGCGAGTCGGTACTGGGCGTGATCCATGCGTTCGAACAAGCAAGTGGGCAAATTATTCCGGTTAATTTTTCAGAACGTCGCCAGGGCGATGTGGCAAGCTGTTACGCTCAGGCTGATAAAGCACTTCAGGAATTAAATTGGAAGGTCGAACATGATCTGCAGACAATAGCCCGGGATTACTGCCATTGGTTATCGTTATCTAATTGATACAGCAATACAGCGTCTTCTCTCTCAGATGAATCGCTCTGATAAGCACAGAGTAAAAAAGGCTCTATCTGAAAGTATTTTGCTGAGTGCTTTTGTCTGTGAAGAGGCCTCTCTAGTACGCTAAGTAAAGGTACACCCGAGGCTTTCGCGAAAGCTTCAGCCAGAGTCCAGTGATGAAAAAAATCACTTTTAGTTAAGGTACTGCCAGCCAGAAAACCGTCCTTATAATAGTCGCGAATACGGTGGTAGTCTTTTCGTGTTTGCACATTCTCCAGGTCAATGCCTATAGTACTTGTCGTCGAGTAAGCCGCTGCGATACACCCTGATTTATGAGAAAGAGAACAATAAACAGGGTATCCATTGACATTTAACAGCGGCGCACCGGAATCGCTGTTTTCAATAGAAATTCGCTGAGGTTCAGTAGCAGGCCAATATTTTTTGACAAGCCGCAGCAGCAGATCTTTAGCGGCTGCCGAGACCTGTTTCTTTGATGCTGCTTCGTTGTAGAGTCTATATCCGATAACCATATGCGATGTTATATTTTTGAAATGTCCGCTGAGATTCTGTACTATTCCGCTTCTTTTTTGAGTATCTGCTTAGAATCCTATGCGAGCTTTTGTAGCTGATAGTACATTAGTCGAAACCGAATGTCGTGAGCGGCTGAAGCAAATACCTGCTTCGACCCGGCGGCGACTGAGTTCGTATGCAAAAGTCATAATGACAGCCATACTGGAACTAAGCGACCGGCATCCGCAGTTAGAAGAGACGCCAGTGGTTTTGGCAACACGGCATGGCGACTTGCACCGTACTGAAAAGTTACTACGGGAGTTGGTTCGTGGCGAGGTTTTGTCGCCAACGCAGTTTGCGTTATCGGTGAATAATGCTGTGCTCGGGCAATACAGTATGGCAGCAGATAATCGACAGGCTATGACCACTTTGTCTGCTGGTGAGCAAACTTACCCTCTGGGGTGGCTGGAGGCTTTAAGCCAGGTACAAAGCGAAACTAAGCAAGTACTGTTGGTTTATGCCGATGAAGTACCACCGGCTGTATATTCTGGTCAGGTTCATTCGCCAGTGAGAAGTTTTGCGCATGCGGTTTTACTCGATAGAGAAAACGGACAGAAACTGATTTTGGATCGCCTTGTTGAAAAAGAAAGTCAGTTACGGGAGGACGTATGGTTAGTTGCCAACGGCGTTCAACAGATGCTCGACTCCTGTAGCGGCAAGGTGGTTAAAGACTATAACGGAGTACGGTGGAGCTGGCATGTTGCTTAGTCTCTGGCAGATAATCAATCGTACCTGGCGGCGTTTTGCGACCGGGCTATGCTTTGCCGTTTTTGGGTTGGGCGGCTTATTGCTGTCTATTACGGCACTGCCGGCACTGGCGCTATTATCCAATGGTAATGAGAGACAGCGCGAAGCACGAGCCAGATGTTTGGTGCAAATGACGTTCCGCTGGTTTATCGGAATAATGAAGTGGACTGGCGTGTTCAACTTCGACTTTAACGCCACTGAACAACTTAAAGGAACCCGGGGTCACGTTATTATTGCAAACCATCCGTGTTTGATTGACGTGGTAGCATTAATTTCCTTTGTACCGAATCCGGATTGCGTTGTTAAGTCCCATCTATGGAAAAATCCCTTTATGCGCGGTGTGATCCGCTCAACAGGTTATATCAGCAATGATGACCCTGAAGGTTTGGTTACGGATTGTGAACGCTCTTTAGCGCGTGGTAATAACCTAATAATTTTTCCTGAGGGCACACGAACCACTCCGGGAAAAAGAATAAAGTTCCAGCGTGGCGCGGCGCATCTGGCATTACGTACCAGGGCAAAAATTACGGCATTGCGAGTGGATTGTTTGCCGGTGACATTGATTAAAAATGAAGCCTGGTATTGCGCGCCTGAACGGAAACCGACTTTATCGGTGCGTTATCTTGGTGAAATCGACTCAGCTTCTTATTGCGATGCTGAAAAACTCAGTATTGCTGCGCGTCAACTGACTCGCGATTTACAGAATTACTATGAAAAGGTGTTAGAAGATGACGGAAAACCTGAAGCAAGAGATCAAAGCCTTGATTATCGAGTCGCTGGATCTTGAAGACGTAGAGATAGCAGATATTAATGATTCGGCGGCGTTGTTCGGAGACGATGATGATGGCTTGAATCTTGATTCTATTGATGCGCTGGAGTTAGGTCTGGCGATAAAGAAAAAATATGACGTGAAGCTGGACGCTAATTCAGCAGAAACAAAAAAGCATTTTTATAGTGTCGATACGTTAGCGGAATTTGTCGCTAATAACCGTGGTGAGTAAACGAGGGAACGATGAAGACAAGAGACGAAGTATATGCGCGGTTGACTCAAATTCTGGAAGAAGATTTTGAAATCGATTCTGGCGACATTTCTCTGGACGCTAACTTGTATCAGGATCTTGACCTTGATTCGATTGATGCGGTGGATTTAGTCGTGAAATTACGCGAAATTACCGGCAAGAAAATCAGTCCGGACGCGTTTAAAGCTGTGCGCACAGTCGAAGATGTTGTCGAAGAAGTTTATAAACTCGTTCACAGCGACTAATGAAAAACGTGCTGCGCTTATTAATCAGTGGCTTACTGATTGCCTACCCGCTACTGGTCTGGTGGCTGGCGCAGAACGGACTAACTAACTGGTTATTGCTGGTTCTGCTGGCATTACTGAGTTTAAGTATTGTTTCCCAGGGCATTCGTCACCCCAGAAGCTGGCTTACTCTGGCTGTACTTCTGGTGGTTTCAGTGACGGCTATTTATGCAGACCAGTTGACTGGCGTGCTGTTTTATCCTGTTTGGATGAACAGCGCCTTGTTGCTGGTTTTCCTTGCATCATTATGGCGCAAACCGGCTGTGATAACTCGCCTTGCCATGCTTATGGAAGGTTCATTGTCAGATAAAGCGGTTGCTTACACTGAAAAAGTGACGCTGGTCTGGGCGGTATTTTTCCTCGTGAATGGCGCTATTTCGCTGGTAACTGCAGTACAGGGTGATCTCAAACTCTGGACGCTATACAACGGTTTTATCTCCTATGTTCTGATTGGGTTACTCTTTGTGATTGAGTGGAGTGTGCGACGTGTTGTTAAACATAAACACTGAGCAATGGCAGCTGCAATGGCAGCAAGCAGATGCTGAGCTGGCCGTAGTGAAAGGGCAGTCTATCAGCGCATCGGTGTGGCTAAAGGATATTGCGGCGGCAACCCACTGGCTAAGTGAACAAGACGGCGATGCGCTACTTTATCATCGCGACTGGTATCATTTTAGTGTCTGGCTGTTCGCTTTACTCAATAGTAAAAAGAGAATTGTTCTGCCAGCAAATGATAAGCCGGCAACTTTATCAGAGCTGTCGTCGCACTATTCGTTCAGAGTCCCTTCTGAATTACCTCAACACGCCAGCCCTGAAGCGCCGCCTTTAACGCTGAATGGCAGCTTAAATTCTCAACTGACCTTTTTCACCTCGGGCAGCAGTGGCAAACCCAAAGCCGTCAGAAAAACGCTCAGGCAGTTATGGTTAGAAGTGATTACGCTGGAACAAACCTTTGCGGAGCAATTGGGCCTTGCCAATATACTGACAACGGTGACACATCAGCACATTTACGGACTGTTATTCACGGTACTTTGGCCACTTGCTGCGCGCCGTCCGGTGACTTTGCCTTTGGTCGACTACCCTGAGCAGTTGCAGCAAATATTGGCGAAAGCTAATTGCCAGCGTTACGCTTTAGTAAGCAGCCCTGCGCATTTGCAGCGGCTGGATAATTTACCTCAGCTTGCTAAGTGCAAGCATTCTTTGGCCACGGTCTTCTCATCGGGCGGTCCGCTATCCGATTCTGTTCCTGAAGATTTTGCTGAACATGAGTTAAACGCGCCAATTGAAGTGTATGGTAGTACGGAGACTGGAGGTATAGGCTGGCGTCGGCGCAACCCGGGCTCTAATGAAAACTTTCAGACTCTGGCGGGAGTTGATGCGAGCTGCAATCACAACGGTTTACTGGTTATTCAGTCACCGTATCTGAATAATCCGCAAAAGCCTTACACAACAGAAGATAAAGCCCTGCTTCAGGGGCAGGGGAACTTTCAGTTGTTGGGGCGGCAGGACCGAATTGTAAAAATTGCCGAAAAACGAGTGGCTCTGAACGAAGTAGAACAGTTTATTCAGCGCCATGACTGGGTCGAGTCAGCTAAAGCTTGTGTGCTACATAGCCCGCGTGTTGAACTGGGCTTAGTTTTAATATTAACGCCTGAAGGCGTTAATCAGCTTAGCACTCAGGGGCGATTTAAAGCGCGACAAGAGTTGCGACACCACTTACTGCAGCGATTTGAAAAAGTGGTTGTACCTAAACGTTTCCGTTATGTGCAGCAGTTGCCATATAACGGTGCCGGTAAAGTGACACAAACCGATTTACAGGCCTTGTTCGAAGAGGAATAGCAATAACATGCAGACTCAATTACCTGATTTTATAAGTTTCTCCGAAGGGCTCAGTGACACAGAAAAGCCTCTACTCTGTGGTCGGTTTAAGCTGGCGGCGGACTGTATTTATTTGCAAGGGCATTTTCCTTCAACCCCGATTCTTCCCGGGGTTGCTCAAATGGACTGGGTCATTCAGCTAGCGGGGCAACATTGGTCGACACCAACATCCATTCAGCGTATTGAAGTGCTAAAGTTTAACGACATGATTTTGCCTGGTGCGACAGTCGATTTGCTGATTGAAAGAAAGCGCGATGACTGCATCACGTTTAAATACTCTGACGGTGATAAAGCACTGTCTTCCGGACGTCTGGTGTTTAATTAATATGTCTCAGTATTGCTTTCTTATACCTATTTATAATCACGATAAGACCATCACTGCGACGGTTGAGCGACTGCTACCTTACGAGTTGCCAATTATTATTGTTGATGATGGCTCAAATGATCATACCAAGAAAGTTTTAGCGACTTTGGCGGAAGAGCATAAGTCGCTTGTATTACTGCACACGCTTCCCGAAAATAGCGGCAAAGGCGGAGCGGTTATGGCTGGCTTTCATGTAGCCGCTGAAGAGGGCTTTACTCACGCGCTGCAAATAGATTCAGACGGCCAGCATGATAGTAACGATATTCCTGAATTTTTAGCCTTATCAAAGCAAAACCCTGGTGCGTTGATAAGTGGATACCCTCAATACGATGAGAGCATGCCGACCAGCCGACGCATTGGGCGCAAGATCACCCACTTTTGGGTGCATATCGAAACCTTATCGATGCAGATAAAGGATACTATGTGTGGTTTTCGGGTATATCCCTTGTACCAGACGGTCGGCTTGATAAAGCGTCGTCATATCGGCACACGCATGGATTTCGATATTGAAATTATGGTGCGTCTATACTGGGCAGGTACACCGGTTTTGTTTATTCCAACCAAAGTGATTTATCCACAAGGCGGACAGTCACATTTTCGCGCACTGCAGGACAACCTGAAAATTTCCTGGCTGCATACGCGCCTGTTTTTCGGCATGTTGCCGCGCATACCACTTATATTACTGCGCAGGTTTAAAAGCTAATTATGGTGGAGAAGCACTGGGCGAAAAAGAAAGAGCGCGGCAGCTACTGGGGCATCGTTATTGTTCTTCGAGCCTATCAGTATGGCGGCCATTGGCTAATGCGGCTGATTCTAGCGCCAGTGATCACTTACTTCTTTTTGACCGGGGGGGATCCTCGTAGGGCCTCTCTCGACTTCCTTCGTCGCGTGCATTCATATGCTGCTGAACGGTCTCCTTTTACTGCTGAGCCGGGTTGGCGCCAAAGTTGGTACCATTTCTGGCAGTTTGGTTTGCACGCTCTGGCAAAAATTGATGCCTGGGTCGGTAAGGTGTCTAAAAACCAGGTGCGTAACTGTGGTGATACCCACTTTGATGATTTAGAGAAACAGCCCCAGGGCGGCATTCTTATTGGTAGCCATCTGGGTAATCTGGAAGTTGCGCGAGCGCTGGCTTCAAAAAAGTATACCCGGCGCATGAATGTACTGGTGTTCACTCAGCATGCGCAGTCGTTTAACCGTGCATTGAAAGACGTAAACCCGAAAGTCGATATCGACCTGATTCAGGTGACCGACATTGATATGGGGCTGACTATACTGCTGAAAGAGCGCATTGAACAAGGCGAGTTTGTGGTTATTGTCGGTGATCGCACTTCGGTGACTCAGCCCGGACAAACCATAGAGCAGGACTTTTTAGGTAAGCCAGTCTCATTTGCCTTAGGACCGTGGATATTAGCCAGTGTGTTAGAATGCCCGGTGTATTTTTTGTTCTGCTTAAAGAACCCCAACGACGGGCATTACGATTTATATCTGAACCACGCGTGTGACCAACTCAAACTCCCCCGGAAAAGCAGGCGGGAAGCTTTGCAGCCAGTGCTGAAAGCTTATAGTGAAACGCTGGAGAAGCTGGCGATGCGCTACCCTTATCAGTGGTTTAATTTTTTTGATTTCTGGAAGAAGGACAGTCAGTAGTATGACGACATCGATTATAGCCTTTGGTGGCCGCCCGTTGACCATTAAAGACGTGGTAGAAATAGCCAATGGCAAAGCGCAGGTCGCGTTAAGCGACGCGCCGGAGTTTGTCGAAAAAGTCGATGCCGGGGTTCGTTTTCTGGATGAGCTGTTAGAGCAGGACGGCGTGATTTATGGCGTAACAACGGGGTACGGAGACAGCTGCACAGTATCGGTGCCGGAGAACCTGGTTAACGAGTTGCCCATTCACCTTACGCGTTTTCACGGTTGTGGCCTGGGTGACACCTTTGATGAACAGGAAACCCGCGCTATTCTGGCAACCCGCTTAAGTTCGTTGGCTCAAGGCTATTCAGGTGTCAGCTGGGAGCTATTGGAGCGCCTGGTGGTGATGTTGAACGAAAACATGCTGCCGCTTATTCCAAAAGAAGGTAGCGTAGGTGCCAGCGGCGATCTAACACCCTTGTCTTACATTGCCGGTGCACTTATTGGTGAGCGAGATGTGCGTTTTCGCGATAAAGTGATGAACAGCGCAGAAGCCTTTGAACTACTTGGTATGCCGGTTCACAAGCTGCGGCCAAAAGAAGGCCTGGCCATTATGAACGGTACCGCCGTGATGACTGCTTTAGCTTGTCTGGCCTGGGACAGAGCAGAGTATCTGACCCGATTGTCTAGCCGCATCACTTCATTGGCGAGCATTGCGCTGGAAGGCAACAGTAACCATTTTGACGACCTGCTCTTTGCCGTAAAACCTCATAAAGGACAACAACAGGTCGCACGCTGGATCCAGCAGGACCTGAATCATGTTGAGCACCCGAAAAACTCTTCGCGTTTACAGGACCGCTACTCTATTCGCTGTGCGCCTCATATTATCGGGGTGCTTAATGACAGTCTGCCGTGGTTCAAAGAAACCATAGAGAACGAATTAAACAGCGCCAATGACAACCCTATTATTGATGGCCTGGGAGAACACGTCCTGCATGGCGGTCATTTTTATGGTGGTCACATTGCTATGGTGATGGACTCGATGAAAACAGCTGTGGCGAACCTGGCGGATTTACACGACCGGCAAATGGCGTTGTTGATGGACACAAAGATGAACCACGGTTTGCCCTCTAACTTGTCTGCGGCAGAAGGTGAGCGTAAGTCTATTAACCATGGTTTTAAAGCGGTGCAAATTGGCTGTTCGGCCTGGACTGCTGAGGCATTGAAATTAACCATGCCTGCCAGTGTCTTTTCGCGTTCAACCGAGTGTCATAACCAGGATAAAGTGAGCATGGGTACTATCGCAGCCCGTGACTGTATTCGTATTCTGGAGCTGACCGAACAGGTGGTTGTTGCAACTTTGCTGGCGGCTTATCAAGGTGTTGAACTGCGTAAGCGCATTACAGACAAGCCGGTAAACTCATCGGCCGATGTCTTAAAAATGACTGAAAGCCTGGCTGAGCAGTTTGAACTGCTGACAGAAGACCGCCCGTTAGAGCCGGAATTACGTTACTGGCTTGCCCAGTTGCGGTTAAAGGTATGGAATTTGTATCAGGAGCCAGCATGAAACAAGCCAGTTTAATTATTGATGTTCCTTTTTTTGACGTCGACGCAATGCACGTTGTCTGGCACGGGCATTACATAAAGTACATTGAAATGGCGCGTAGTGAGTTATTGCGTACCTTCAATTATGACTACCCCGATATGGAAGCTAACGGCCATATATGGCCTATTGTCGATTTACGCTTAAAGTACGTTGCGTCGGCTACATACGGACAGCACATTCGGGTGACTGCCACTTTGGTGGAGTGGGAGCATCGACTGAAAATGAATTATGAAATTCGCTGTGTTGAAAGTAATGAACTGTTGACCAAAGCCACCAGTGTGCAGGTAGCCGTGTGCAAAGAGACGCGGGAAATGCTGTTTGAATCTCCTGATATTGTGTTTGAAAAGTTGGGAGTTGAGCACTCATGATCCGCTTACTTTTAGCGACAACTCTATTGATTACTTCAGCAATGGTAGTGGCTGGGGAAGATATGACGCTGAAAGCGCTATCGGCACTTGAAAAGCAATCAGAACCTTTGCCGTTGTCGCTGGAATTCAGTCAGAAAAAACAGTTATCGGGGCTGCCAAGACCTTTGGTAAGTTCAGGCCAGCTGGATATTAGTAAAGACGAAATAGTCTGGACAACAGAGCAACCACAGCAGCAACAATTGACTATTAATCGCCAGGGTATTTTTGAGCAAGGTAATGAGAACTCGGTAAGCGGCAGTGATACCATTGCGCAGTTGTTATTGGCTATTCTGCAGCAGGATGAAGCCGTATTGAAACAGCAGTTCAGGCTTTCGCTAGAGCAGAATTGTGTGGTGATGGTTCCGGAAGCTGACGCTTTAGCCAGTGTGATTGAAAAAATACACAGTTGCGGTATTGATAGCGTTGAGCTTGTAGAGTTGTTTGAACAAAACGGTAATACCACCCGTATAGAGCTGAGCAAAAGGTAATATGGCATGAAGGGTGTACGCGCAGCTTTGACGACTCGATTATTGCTGTTATTTGTTGTCATTGTCGGCGTTGTAGCGGCGTTGTCTGCGCAACTGTCTAATACTCAGTGGAGCAGCAGCCTGGCCGATGCTCTGCCAAATGAAGTGTCTGAGTTACAGCGTAGTTACTTAGAAAGTCAGCAACCAAATGCGCAGCAACTGCTGCTGGGCTTTGAGTCAAAGCAGTATTCCGGCAGCGAAATACTGCTTATTGTGCAAGAACAATTGAACTTACTGACTGAAGCTGAGCCGACCATTAAACTGGCGGAAATGACAAACCCGAAAGCGGTGCTGTCATTTTACCAAAATCAGGCGGGTCGTTTAGCAACACAGCAAGACATGCAAGCGCTTGGAAACGGCAACTACGCAACGATAATAGACAATGCTCAAAAAACCTTACAAAGCCCTGCGCCGGTATTAATGCCTTTAGAGCAGGATCCACTATTACTGACACAGCGTTTTGTACAGCATTTACCGGACTTAATGCCAGGATATAAAAGTCATAATGGACTGTATACCCGCACTTCGGAGTCTATTCATCAGGTATTAGTGCCGCTGCGTATTGCTGGTGATGCGTTAAGCGTGACTCAGTCAGGGCAGTCAGTTCAGGTTATAAATGCCTTTATTGCCAAAGTAACTGAACAGCTACCCGGTATTAACGTGTATCGAAGCGGGTTGCTGTTCCATTCCGATGCGGCGGCGAAGCAGGCAAAGCAGGAAATGACCTGGTTTGGCGGGCTCTCTCTTCTGCTGGTATTAGCCTTATTACTCTGGGTTTTCCGCTCTGGTCAGCAATTGTTTTATACGCTGCTACTGCTGGGTGTGTCGGCAGCGGCCGGGCTATTGGCCACTTTGTTATTAAGCTCCCGGCCGCATGTGCTGATGTTGGTTTTTGCCACCAGCTTTATTGGGCTGTGCATTGACTATGTTATTCATGGTTTTATCGCCCGAAGCCATGGCGCTAAGGCCTGGTCGGCACTGAAGCCGGCTTTGTGGCTGAGCGGGTTAACCACCATTTGGGGTTATATTTTGCTTCTGTTGCTACCGCTGCCGCTATTACAGCAATTAGGTATTTTTATGGCAGTGGCTTTATTCACTGCGATCGTTCTGGTGGTTGTTACTTTACCCTGGTTGCCGCAGCCAGGAGCATCGCGCCCCGGCTGGCAGCGGTTTTGCCATAGCATGACGGAGCTTTACCGACAGATGCGCCAGCCAAGCACTAATGCGTGGTTGAGTGTTATGGCGTTAACAACACTGGGGCTGTTGCTTTGGTCTTTTACGGCCAATGACAATGTTCGTCTGCTGGCCAGCTCACCCGAGTCCTTACTGCAACAGGAAAACCACCTGCGAAAAACCACGGACTTTTATTTTCAGCCAGATGTCCTGTTAGTGTCGGGAGAAACCCAGCAGCAAGCACTGGAGCGTACGGGTGAACTGCACGAGATTGAAGATAGCATCAGCTTGTACGATTATGTGCTGCCGGTGTCAGAACAGCAGCAACTACTGCAACAGCAGCGAAAGTTGTTCCAAAGTCCGGAAGGAAATAATTATCTGCAATGGTTAGGCATTGGACAGCCTGTATTCGGCAGTGAGTCTCAAGAGCATCCCTTACAGAATCAATTTTTATATCCGATGGAAGAAGGCTGGATGAGTGTTGTCCGGCTCAAGCAGCCCTTTAACCCAGATGATATCAGCGAAAGCTATGGAAAACTGGAGCATTTTAACCCGATTGAGCATGCATCAAACGCGCTTGCCGAGTACCGGCACTCTATGCAGTTGTGGCTTATCGCTTTGCTGCTTGTTTCGTTGCCTATACTGGCGATGTTTTTACGCTCTCAGCAAGCTAACAAGCTGAGGCTTCAAGCCGCATGGCAAGTTACCTGTGTTATGACATTGTCCGTGTCGACAGCGTTGCTGTTGGCACAATTGATACAACCACTTAACTTGTTTCATTGTATTGGCGCGATGTTCGTACTGGTGCTCAGCATTGATTACGGCGTTTTTTGCGCCGGCCGGTTGAAGCGCGAACATGCGCTGCAAGCCATTTATTTGTCAGCTTTCACGACCATGGTGGCTTTTGGCGCCTTAAGTTTCAGCTCGACGCCAGCCATTGCAGCTTTTGGAATTGTTGTTTTAATTGGGGTTTTTATGAGTGCCCTGTTCAGTCCGTTGATAATAGAGTCACCTGATAACTAAGGAAAAGAATCATGGAAGAGTCAATTTATGATGTGGTGATTATTGGTGCCGGACCGGCAGGTTCGACAGCTGCTGCTATGTTGGCGAATGCCGGGAAAAGCGTGCTGGTAGTTGAGAAACAAGAGTTTCCGAGGTTTTCTATTGGCGAAAGCTTACTGCCTCAATGCATGACCTTTATTGAAGAAGCTGGGTTATTAGATGCGGTACTGGATAATGCAGAGCGTCTTGGGTTTCAGTACAAAGAGGGTGCTGCTTTTTATCATCAGGGTAAGAAGGTTAACTTTGATTTTCGCAAAAAATCGAGCGAAGGTCCTGGTACAACTTATCAGGTTAAACGCGAACATTTTGATCAGCTATTGGCGCAGGGTGCGGCAGAGAAAGGCGCTGAAATCCGACATGGTGTTGCGTTAGAAGCTATTGATTTTAGTGACCCTAATGCGGTCAAATTGAACTTAACCGGCGCTGCCGGAACAAGTGAAGCAAAGGCACGTTTTGTGCTCGACGCCAGCGGTTTCGGTCGAGTGCTGCCACGCTTGCTGTCGTTAGAATCGCCGTCGGACTTTCCTGTGCGTCAGGCTGTTTTTTGCCATGTAAAATCTGAGCTGGCGGGCGGGAACTTTGACCGCAGCAAAATTCTTATCACCGTGCATCCACAAAATCCTGAAATTTGGTACTGGTTAATTCCTTTTGCGGATGGTACTGCCAGTATTGGTGTCGTTGGTGCGAGTGAGTATTTTGCAGAAAGCGACAGTGAAAAAGAAGCGTTGTGGAAGCTGGTGGCAGATGAGCCGTACCTGCTTGAAGTGTTAGGTGAATACCAGGTAAGCCGTGCTGAGCAACGTATTACCGGCTACTCAGCTAATGTAAATTGCTTGTTTGGTGATCGCTTTGCTTTATTAGGGAATGCCGGTGAATTCTTAGATCCGGTTTTCTCATCAGGTGTGACCATTGCAATGCAGTCCTCATCGCTGGCGGTGCCGTTGGTATTGAAAGAGCTGAATGATGAGCCTCAGAACTGGCAGAAGCTTTATAGTGAACCATTACGTGTGGGCATTACCACCTTTCGCGCTTTTGTTAAGGGTTGGTATGATACCCGCTTTCAGGATGTGATTTTTTATCCACACCAGCAGCAACAGGTTAAAGAAATGATTTGTTCCATTTTAGCGGGCTATGCGTGGGATACAGGCAACCCTTATGTTCGCGATAGCGAACGGCGCTTGAACGTATTGGCGGAATTATGTGGATAAAGTCGTTAAGCACAATTAGTGGCTTAATTCTGATGTTAATGGTTACCGGTTGCCAGTCATTAGGCGGGCAGCCAGCTCAAGTTGCGATTGCGGATGGCCGTTACCAGTTGCAGCATAGTTGGCCGCGAGAGCCCGTGCAGCTATGGCAAAAAGTGGAGTGGAAAAAAGGCGAGCAGCAGCGCATTTTCATGGTGTCGGCGGTTTTTGATAGTGAACGATTACTGCTGGTTGCATTATCTCCCTTTGGCAATGAACTGTTTCGGAGCGAACTCAGTCGTGCAAACGGAGTCACCTTTGAAGGCAGCGAAGCTTTTGATGACTCGCGGCTGGCCATGCAGGTCTGGTCAGATTTACAAATGGCGTTGTGGCCACTAGATAGTGTTAATGCCAATTTGAGTGGTGTGAGTTTGCAAGCTACTCAAACCGGACGCGAGTTGTGGCATAACGAGCAGCTGCAATGGTCATCAGTGAATGAAAATGAGAATTTGCAGAGAACGATTCAAAACACATTTTTAGGTTATCAATTGATAATAACCACTCTCGAGTACGAGCTATTAGAAACCGATGAAAATCACCTTAAGTGAACCGGGCGCAATTTGTGCGCTGGGCCATAATTGCGAACGCCTATGGCAGGCCGCACTGGCAGGCGATAAAACTGGGTTGAAGCCGGCAGCATTCAATACCAACGACGGCACTTCTTTGTTTGCCGGCTCAGTTGCAGAGAATAAGTTGCCCGACATGGGTAGTCTGCCGGCAGCCATGCGCACCCGTAATAACCAGCTGGTTGCGGCTGCCTTACAACAAATTGAAGAACCCTTGCTGGCGCTGATAGATAGGTTGGGCTCTGATCGAGTGGCGGTAGTGTTGGGTACTAGCACGTCCGGTATTGCCTCTGGTGAATCGGCGTTAGCACATGACGAATCCGAAGGCGGTTTACCCGATACATTTTACTATGCCATGCAGGAAATGCTTGCTCCGGCAGAGTGTATAGCTGCGCTAACAGGTATTACCGGTCCGGTTTACAGTATTTCAACGGCTTGTTCGTCCAGTGCCCGAGTTTTTATGAGTGCTCGCTCTTTATTGCGTTTAGGCGTCGTCGACGCGGTGGTTGTCGGCGGTGTTGATTCTCTTTGTCGGCTAACATTAAACGGTTTTAAAGCGCTGGAATCGACTTCTTCAGGGTGCTGCAATCCGTTCAGTGCGAATCGCGACGGCATCACCATTGGGGAAGCTGCTGGGCTTTTTATTGCTACCCGCGAAGAGGACAACTTACAGCCGCCGCAGGTGACTTTAACTGGTGCCTGTGCAACTTCAGACGCTCATCATATGTCGGCTCCTCACCCACAGGGACGAGGGGCTTTGGCGGCAATGCAGGAGGCACTGACTGATGCTGGCATTACTGCACAGCAACTCGGCTATATTAACTTGCATGGTACTGCTACTCCGCTAAACGATTTGATGGAAGCTTATGCGGTCAATGCATTGGGCGCTGGGAAAGTGCCCGCGAGTTCAACAAAAGCGCTGACCGGCCACACCTTGGGAGCGGCAGGAGCAATTGAAGCGGTGTTCTGCTGGCTGGCGTTGGCGAAACAAGACGGCTTACCAAAGCATGTCTGGGATGGTGTTAAAGATTCTGATTTGGCAGATATCCATTTGTATCAAGGTGGGTCGCTGCAGTATCCAATAGAGCATTGTCTGAGTAATTCTTTCGCGTTTGGCGGGAACAATGTCTCTCTCGTTTTTAGTAGAGGAAAATAACATGGGGCATGATTTGGCTGAGCTTATCAAACACGAACCGCCGATGCGGTTGATTGATAAGCTGTGCTCGGCTGAACAGGGGAAGGGACAATGTTGTCTTACGGTGAGTAGTGACAACCTGTTTTATAGTGAGCAGTATAAGGGTCTGCCGGCGCATGTTGGAATTGAACTGATGGCGCAGACTATTGCTGCTGTTGCCGGTTATCAAAGCAAAGCCGACGGTGGGGAGATAAAGCTGGGGTTCTTGCTGGGAAGTCGAAAATATCAATGTGATATTGACAGTTTTAAGCTGGGAGAAAGATACGATATTTTTGTTGAAGAACTGCATTTTGAGTCTTCGGGGCTGAGTGTTTTTGAATGCGATATTCGCCACAACGATAAGGTCGTTGCGCAGGCTCGGCTAAATGTTTATCAACCGCCCGATGAAACAGCATTTATAGAGGAAAATTATGGTTGAAGGTATGGCTGAACGAGTTCTTGTCACGGGTTCCGGTAAGGGAATAGGACGTGCAATTGCCCTGCAACTGGCAAAAGATGGTTTTGATCTGGCGATTCATTGTCGCTCAGACAAAGCTTCAGCAGAGCGAGTTGTGGATGAAATTAAGTCACTGGGTCAACAAGCGTCTTTACTGGTTTTTGATGTCAGTGACCGCGAGGCTGCACGCAACGCAATTGAGCAGGATATTGCTGATAATGGCGCTTATTATGGTGCGGTTTGTAATGCAGGAATTACCCGTGACGGTGCCTTTCCGTCGTTAACCGAAGATGACTGGGACAGTGTTTTGCAGACGAATCTGGGGGGCTTTTATAACGTGCTGCACCCGTTAATTATGCCGATGATCCAGCAACGCCGCGGTGGTCGTGTGGTGACTATAGCCTCAGTTTCTGGTATCGCCGGCAATCGCGGTCAGGTGAATTACAGTGCGTCTAAAGGCGGCGTTATTGCTGCTACTAAAGCACTGTCGCTGGAGTTGGCTAAGCGCAAAATTACTGTCAATTGTGTAGCGCCCGGACTCATTGAAACGGACATGACCGGCGAGCTAGAGCATGAGAAAGAAATTTTGTCGATGATACCCATGCGCCGCGCCGGTAAGCCGGAAGAAGTGGCTGGTTTGGTTGGTTACTTATTTCAGCCGTCAGCAGCATACATTACGCGACAAGTCTTTTCGGTAAATGGTGGGTTAGTTTAATGAAACGTGTGGTCGTAACCGGTATGGGCTGTCTGACGGCTTTTGGTGACAACTGGCAGAGCTTCCGTAGTCAACTTGAAAATGGCAAGAACGCCGTGGTTAATATGCCAGAGTGGGAGCGTTTTGACGGTCTGAACACACGCCTGGCGGCGCCCATTCGACCGGCGTTTAAAAAACCTTCGCACTACTCCCGCAAAGCGGTGCGCTCAATGAGCACGGTAAGCTTAATGGCAACACGGGCAACGGAATTGGCACTAATTGATGCCGACTTGTTGGAACATTCTTGTATTAGTGATGGAAGTTGTGGCGTGGCTTACGGTTCCTCAGCAGGTGATACCGAGCAAATGAAAATTTTCGGCAATATGCTGGAAAGCGGTGATATGACCGGCCTGAACGCCACAACTTACATAAAGAGTATGGGTCATACAACCGCTGTAAATCTGGGCGTCTTTTATAATGTGAAAGGACGGGTTCATACCACGAGCTCGGCCTGCACATCCGCATCTCAAGGTTTGGGGTATGCGTACGAAGCTATTCGTTATGGTCATCAGAAAGTGATGATTGCTGGTGGTGCAGAGGCGTTGTGTCCGTCCGAAGCGGTAGTATTTGATACTTTATTTGCCACCAGTACTCGTAATGACGAGCCACAGCTGACGCCAAGACCCTTTGATAAAAATCGCGACGGACTGGTTATTGGTGAAGGGGCTGGCACTTTTATTCTGGAAGAGCTGGATCATGCTATGGAACGTGGCGCACACATTTATGCTGAACTGGTAGGTTTTGGTACGAACTCTGATGGTGCACATGTGACTCAACCTACGGCTGATACCATGGCCGTTGCTATGAAGCTTGCGTTGCAGCAGGCGCAACTTGAAGCGGAGCAAATAGGCTACGTGAACGCGCATGGCACAGCCACAGACAGGGGCGATGTTGCGGAGTCTGTAGCTACAGCAAGCGTATTTAAACGATCGGTACCCATCAGTTCGTTAAAAAGCTACCTGGGGCATACACTGGGTGGCTGCGGTACAATTGAAGCCTGGGCCAGTATCAATATGATGGAGGAGAACTGGTTTGCGCCAACGCTTAACCTAACCGAGATTGACCCTGAATGTGGCGATCTGGATTATATAACCGAGCAGGCACGTGAGCTTGATACGGACTATGTCATGACAAATAATTTTGCTTTTGGTGGTATTAATACCTCATTAATTTTTAAACGCTGGAATAACTCTAATTAATATAAGGAAATAGAAAATGAAAAAACTGTTTGTTGCTACTGTGGTTTTGTTGAGTTCGTTGTTGTCGCTGCAGGCCGAAGCGCGTAATGACCTGGTAACGCTGGAGCTTAAGCCTGTTATGGAAAGTAGTAAGGCGAAAGAGGCGTTGCTTGATGTTCCGGTTTATTTTGCCGGCCAATCGCACCCTGAAGTCGCGCAGTCCAAGGGAGTTATTACCACCAGCCGTAAAACTAATGCGGTGAATAAGTCCGACCGTGAAGCTTGTGAATGGGTACTGCTTTCGGCACTTAAAGTGCTGCAAGACAACGCGCGTGATAACGGTTACGATGCAGTAATCAATATTAAATCGAATTATGATCATAATGAGTTCAGCAGTGCCGAGGAGTTTCAGTGTGGTGCTGGCTTTTTAATGGCAGGTGTTGCCTTGAAGGGTGAAGTGGTTAAATTCAAATAAGGATAATAACAATGAAATATCTACTGGGAGCAGTTGCAGTCAGTTTGCTGACAGCCTGTTCACAAAATGCTGAAACAGAACAAGAGGCGAATACGCAATCTATGTCGTATCCGGAAACGCGTAAAGGCGATGTGGTTGATACCTACTTTGGTACCGAAGTAGCGGACCCATATCGCTGGTTAGAAGATGACCGTAGCGAAGAGACTGAAAACTGGGTTAAAGCGCAGAATGAAGTCACTTTTGCACATCTTGAGTCCATTCCCTATCGCGAGAAAATTGAAACGCGTCTGACCGAGCTGTGGAACTACGAGAAAATTAGCGCGCCGTTTAAAGAGGGTGATTACACCTATTTCTACAAAAATGACGGTCTGCAAAACCAGTACGTGGTGTACCGCCAAAAAGGTGACGAAGAACCGGAGGTATTCCTGGATCCGAACACCTTTAGTGAAGACGGAACAACCTCGCTGGCACAGCTAACCTTTTCTGACGACGGTTCGCTAGCGGCTTACTCAATTTCTGAGGGCGGCAGTGACTGGCGTAAAATTCGGATTATTGACGCTGAAACTAAAGAGCAGCTGGAAGATCCTTTAGTGGATGTTAAATTCAGCGGCGTTTCCTGGGTTGGTAACGAAGGTTTCTATTACTCAAGTTATGACAAGCCAGAAGGCAGCGAGCTTTCTGCAAAAACCGACCAGCACAAGCTGTATTACCATGAGCTGGGTACAGACCAGTCTGATGACCAGTTGGTGTTTGGTGGAACGGACGCTGAGAAGCACCGCTATGTTGGTGGTTCAGTAACTGATGATGACCGGTATTTGCTCATTTCAGCCGCAAACTCTACGTCGGGCAACAAACTGTTTTTAAAAGATCTGACCGATGAAGACAGTGATCTGGTGACAATTCTTGATCATACCGACTCTGATACTCGCGTATTAGATAACGATGGTTCAAAGCTTTACCTTGTGACTAACTTAGATGCGCCAAACCAGCGTGTTGTGACTGTTGATGCCAGTAATCCAGCGCCAGAAAACTGGGAAGATTTTATCCCAGAAACGGAAAACGTGTTAAGCGTCTCAACCGGTGCGGGCTATATCTTTGCCGAGTACATGGTGGACGCGGTGGCTCAGGTGAAGCAATACGCCTATAACGGCGATATGGTGCGTGAAGTTCAGCTTCCGGGCGTAGGCAGTATTGGTGGCTTTTCAGGCAAGAAAGAAGTGGACGAGTTGTACTATACCTTTACCAACTACAGCACACCGTCAACGATTTATAAGTTTGACCCGGACCAGGGCGGCTCTGAAGTTTATGCTGAGTCTGGTGCCGATTTTGACCCGGCAAACTATGAATCAAAGCAGGTGTTTTATACGTCTAAAGACGGCACCGAAGTGCCTATGATCATTACCTACAAAAAGGGCACTAAGCTGGATGGCTCAAACCCGACAATTCTGTATGGTTATGGTGGTTTCAATATTAGCCTGACGCCTTCGTTCAGCATTGCTAACGCAGCCTGGTTAGAAATGGGTGGCGTTTACGCCGTTGCTAACTTACGTGGTGGCGGTGAATACGGCAAAGACTGGCACAAAGCCGGCACCAAACTGCAAAAGCAAAATGTTTTTGACGACTTTATTGCCGCAGCTGAATACCTGATTGATGAGAAGTATACGTCATCTGATCATCTGGCTGTTCGCGGTGGTTCTAACGGCGGTCTGCTAGTTGGTGCGGTAATGACTCAGCGTCCTGAACTGTTCGCGGTTGCCTTACCGGCAGTTGGTGTTCTGGATATGCTTCGTTATCACACTTTCACCGCTGGAGCGGGCTGGGCGTACGACTACGGTACTGCCGAAGACAGTAAAGAGATGTTTGAATACTTAATTGGTTACTCGCCTGTCCATAACGTGGAAGAAGGCGTGGCTTATCCGGCAACGCTGATCACTACGGGTGACCATGATGATCGCGTAGTTCCTGCGCACTCATTTAAGTTTGCGGCGGAGCTGCAGGACAAAGAGGGCGGTGAAAACCCTCAGCTTATCCGTATTGAAACCAACGCTGGACACGGTGCTGGCACACCGGTTTCAAAAACCATTGAGCAGTATTCCGATATCTTCGGTTTTACTTTGTATCACATGGGGTTTGAAGAGCTTCCGGAGTAATTACTGACCAGTAAAGGCTTCGCTATAGACGGCGAAGCCTTTGCATCATTCTTTCGATATTTTTCTCATTTCCCGTTAATCTCTTTTCCCTCCCATTCTCGTACTATGAGGATTCAATAATGAACAATGATTTTAATATTATGTGGGTAGTTGCCGCTGTAGTTGTTTTACTCTTACTGATAGCGTCGGTGCGCATTGTGCCGCAGCAAAGCGTGTATTTGGTTGAGTTGTTCGGGCGTTATCGGCGCATGCTGACGCCGGGGCTTAACTTTATTATCCCGCTTATTGAGCAGGTTGCTCATAAACAGTCAATGAGAACGCGGCAGCTGGATGTCGATGTTGAGACCAAAACAAACGATAACGTGTTTGTTATTGTCCGGGTGTCAGTGCAGTATCGCGTGAGCAATGAAACCTCAGTTTATAATGCGTTTTATCAGCTGGAAAACCCCGAGTGGCAAATGCAGTCTTACGTGTTTGATACGGTGCGCGCGCAAATTCCTAAGCAGAATCTGGACGCAGTATTCGACAATAAAGACTCTATTTCTAAAGATGTAAAAGAGCAGTTGCGCGATACCATGGAAGAATATGGTTTTGAGATTATTGCGTCGCTGGTGACAGACATTGACCCGGACCAGTCGGTTAAAGATTCAATGAACCAAATTAACGCCGCAGAAAGAGAGCGTCGTGCAGCAGAACATAAGGCGGAAGCTGAAAAAATTATGCTGGTGAAGCAGGCTGAAGCCGACAAAGAATCGAAAATTTTGCAGGGTCAGGGTATTGCCGGTCAGCGTTTAGCGATAGCTGAAGGTTTGCGGGATTCTATTGCCATGGTTACCGATCAGGCAAACGATATATCTTCTAAAGATGTCATTGATTTGCTGAAATTCACTAACTATGTCGACGTATTGGGTTCTTTCGATACCGCTGCCAGTAAAGTGATTATGTTGCCGCAACCAACAGGTCAGCTGGATTCTTTATCCTCGGATATATTAAGCGCAATGGAAGCGGCCAAAGACACTAAAAAAGATGCCTGAAACCTTTCCGCTGTTGGCAGCTCAACCAATTTACGATAATAAAAATCGGTTTTATGCGGTTGAGCTGCTGTTTAATACCATTTAAGCCTGGCTGTGTTTCGCCAGTTGCTGAATTTTTCCGACAATAGCACGTAAGCCGTTTCCACGAGTCGGTGTAATGTGGTTTTCTAAGTCCAGCTGAGCAAAATAGCTATCGATATCAAAGGCAAGAACTTGCTCCGGCGTTTTGTCGTGGTAAGCGGCCATGACTAAAGTCAACAACCCCTGCACAATGACGGCGTCGCTATCAACGTGCAGCAACAGTTTACCGTCTTTTTCTTCACTAATAAGCCAGACATTACTTTGGCAACCGCGCACCAGATACTCATCTTTATGCTGGCTTTCTGGTAGGCCGGGCAAAGCTTTACCTAAATCAATGATGTACTGGTAACGTTGCTCCCAGTCATCTAAAAACTCTAAGTCATCAATGATTTCATCTGTACTGGGTAAATTCATGCTGACCAATAACCTTCACTTATAAGTTAAAAGAACGACTCATGTTAAAAGAAAACACCGGCTTCAAGCTGAGCTTCTTCGCTCATCATGTCGCGTGACCAGGGCGGGTCAAAAACGAGTTCGACGTTTACATTTTTAACGTGCGGTACCAGAGAAACCCGATATTCAACATCACCCACTAATACCGGACCCATACCGCAGCCTGGTGCGGTTAAGGTCATATCAATAGTCACGGTGCCGGAATCTTTATCAACAGCGACTTTGTAGATAAGCCCCAGCGACACTAAGTTGATAGGAATTTCCGGGTCATAAATGGTTTCTAACGCTTCCCAGACCTGATCTTCCGAAACTTCTCCGTTTGCTGGTGGTTCAAAGTCGAGCTTTTCTGGTTTGCGACCAATAGCATCCGCATCCGTGCCATCTATGCGCAGCATGTTACCCTGAAAGGTAACCGTATAGTTACCGCCTAAATCCTGAGTAATAGTAACAAACTCACCTTTAGGAATAACTTTAGGCTCACCCGTTGGCACGCGACGCGCTTTAACTTCACGGGTGGTGGACACCATTTTCTGCTGCATAATTTAAACTTCCGTTACTGCACGTTGAAGCTTTCGCCGCAACCACACTCATTAACAACATTCGGGTTGTTGAATTTAACCACGCCGTTAATGCCTTCTTTTACGTAATCAATTTCGGTGTTACGCACCAGTTCCAGCGCATTAGAGGCAATAGCGACTTTGATGTTGTCGTTAATATCGACCACTTCATCGCCGTCTTCCATTGCATCGACAGAATCAAGTACATAGGCATAGCCCGTACAGCCACTTTGCTTAGTAGAAAGGCGAATCAGCTTGCCCGGTTCATCTTTTAAGCGTGACTCAAAGTAACGTACAGCGTTTTCTGTCATCGAAATTAATGAAGACGATGGTACAAATGTTTCTACAGACATGAGTCTCCTCCTGCCATTAGGCTAGCATTAAACGAGCTTTGTTGATGCCTTCAAACAGCTTATCAACCTCGTCTAATGTATTATAAATGGTAAATGACGCGCGCGCAGTACCTGGTACATTCAGGCGTTTCATTAGCGGTTGAGCGCAGTGGTCACCAGTGCGAATGGCAATACCTTGTTTGTCCAGCAAGAAGCCAATATCAGCCGGGTGTGCGCCATCTAAAATAAAGCTTAGCACGCCAATTTTGTTGTCGGCGTGGCCAACAATGGTTAAGCCATCGGTTTGCTCTGCCAGCTCGGTTGCGCGTGCCAGTAAGGCGGTTTCGTGAGTTAGAATGTCGGCTTTATTAAATTGCTGTAACCAGTTTATCGCTGCCGCCAGACCAATGGCACCCGCGATATTTGGTGTACCGGCTTCCAGTCGGTTGGGTAATTCACCCCAGGTGGCGTCCTGGTAACTGACTGTGGCTATCATTTCGCCGCCGACTAACCATATAGGCCAGTCTTTTAAAACCTCGTAACAGCCCCATAGCACGCCAATGCCGGTTGGCCCGAATAGCTTATGACCGGAAAACGCATAAAAATCACAGCCAATGTCCTGCACATCGATAGCGCCATGTGCAACACCCTGAGCACCGTCTATCATGACCAGTGCGTCTTTGGCTTTAGCGGCAGCGGTGAGTTCTTTAATTGGGTTAATGGTACCCAGCGCATTGGAAATGTGCGGCATTGAAACGAAAGCCGTGTTCTCACTCAACAGGGCGTGAAACTGCTCGGTATTCAGTGAACCGTCTTCGTTAATGGGTACGACTTTCAATGTGGCGCCAGAACGCTTACACGCCTGTTGCCAGGTTACCAGGTTCGCATGGTGCTCCATTTCGGTCACCAGCACTTCTTCACCGGCTTTTAAGCGCTGAGCAACACCATTAGCGACCAGGTTAATACCCTCGGTTGTGCCGCTGGTCCAGATAACCTCTTCTTGACGATTAGCATGTATGTAATCAGCGACGGTTTTACGTGCCGCTTCGTAGCGATGGGTGGCTTCATCAGAAAGATAATGAGCTCCGCGATGAACATTAGCGTTGCACTGAGTATAGTAATCCGTCAGCGCATCGATGACCGCTTGTGGCTTTTGCGTGGTGGCAGCGTTATCCAGATAAACCAGTGGTTTACCGTTTACCTGCCGTTGCAGTATCGGAAACTGCTCACGAATTTGTGCAACGTTCAGGCTCATTGCTTCTCCATCATACTTTCAAAGCGGGTTTTCAAAATCGGCTGCAACCAGTCGGCCAGGGCTTTATTTGGCATCTGGAAAACCATTTCCTGTACGAAACCAAAGTTGAGCATAACCAGCGCTTGTTGCCTGTCGATGCCACGCGTCAGCATGTAATACAACGCTTCTTCGTCAATTTCAGCAACCGTTGCACCGTGCGCACACTGTACATCGTCTGCGTAAATTTCCAGCTCGGGCTTAGTATTAATTTGCGCACCACGAGTCAGCAGCAGGTTACGATTATTCAGTTCGGCCAGGGTTTTTTGCGCATGGCGGTGAATATGAATGCGGCCATTAAATACTGCTTTTGCCCTGTCACCGATAATGCCCCGGGCGTTCTCTTCGGTCGTGCCGTTAGGTGAGGCATGTTCGATGGTGCTGTGCAGATCGAAGTGCTGGCGTGGAGCCAGTAAATACACGTTATTAAACTTGGCGAACGCATGCTCACCAGCGTGTTCAATGTCTACGTCCAGACGCGTTAACTGACTGCCGTAGCCAATTAGGGTGCTGTTCAGTCTGGCGTGATCGTGCAGTTTAAAGTGACTGCCGCCAATATGAATCGCTTCGCCCTCGTGCAGGGCAAAACGGTAATGCTCTAAACGCGCTTTCTCGGCTATGTCATATTCAGCAAAGACGGTATTCAGGCTGTTACCTGAGCCGCTGCCGTGCTCAATAATGGTTGCCTGCGCATTTTCACCAACACGTACCAGCGTGCGCTGATGAGACTCGATACCGGCAGACGCAAAGTTAACGATGCGAATGGGTTGTTCAACTTTAGCGCCAGCCGCAATGTCGATAACGACACCTTGCTGCGCCAATACGTCGTTTACCAGGCCAAACAAATGACGGCTGGGTTTTACTTGCGCAAAAATAGCTTCAGCGGGTTCGCTGGGCGCTGACAGCTCACTAATAGTGATGCCTTCAGGTAACTTAAGCTTGCTGATGTCGGTACTAAGCTGACCGTCCACAAACACCAAATCCAGACTGTTTAAGCCTTCAATGACTGGTGCTTCGGCGGTCGCGTTACCGGTGCCGGATTTCAGCTCTAAATCAGCAACCGGATGCAACGAGGTATAACGCCATGCTTCGGTGCGGCGTGTCGGCCATTGCTGTTGCTTTAACGTGTCCAAGGCTTGTGCCCGGACCGGAGATAGCCAATCGTCAACGGTCGAGGCACGCTCTAAAACGTGGTTTAACCATTGACTCATGCATCTGCTCCTTCTGCTTCAGCTAACCAGGCATAACCTGAGGCTTCGACTTCTTTCGCCAGTTCAGGACCGCCACTTTTCACAATTTTGCCTTTAGACAGAATGTGCACATAGTCAGGCTCAATGTAATCGAGCAAACGTTGGTAGTGCGTAACCACGATAAAACTGCGTTTGCCGTCGCGCTGGCTGTTCACACCCTTAGCTACAACCTGTAGAGCATCGACGTCAAGCCCGGAATCAGACTCATCCAGAATCGCAATTTTCGGCTCAAGCATAATCATCTGCATAATTTCGTTACGCTTTTTCTCTCCACCGGAAAAGCCTTCATTGACGCCGCGCTTTAAGAAGTCGAGCGGTAACTCAACTTGCTTGCAGGCTTCTTTGGCTTTTTTCAGAAACTCAGCTGAGCTCAAAGCGCTTTCGCCGTGAGCTTCACGCATGGCATTCACGGATTCTTTCATGAATTCCATGTTGCTTACGCCTGGAATTTCAACAGGGTATTGGAAAGCCAGAAATATACCGGCCTGGGCGCGCTCTTCTACTTCCATGTCCAGTAAGTCTTTACCGTCCATTTCAACGCTGCCGCTTTCAACTTCGTAGCCATCGCGGCCAGATAAAACGTAACCTAAAGTACTTTTTCCGGCACCGTTAGGACCCATAATGGCGTGTACTTCGCCGGGTTTTATTTCCAGATTCAGGCCTTTTAAAATTGTTGTTTCTTCCACACGTGCGTGCAGGTCTTTAATCGATAGCATGTTTTACCCCACTGAACCTTCAAGACTGATTTCAAGCAACTTACCGGCTTCCACCGCAAACTCCATTGGTAGTTCGCGGAATACCTCTTTACAGAAGCCATTTACAATCATTGAGACTGCTTTTTCAGGGTCCAGGCCTCGTTGCCGACATAAGAATAATTGATCGTCACTCACCTTAGAGGTGGTGGCTTCGTGTTCAACAATCGCGGTTGGATTGCTGCTTTCAATATACGGGAATGTGTGTGCGCCGCACTGGTCGCCAATAAGCAGCGAATCACATTCGGTAAAGTTACGCGCGCCCTCGGCACCCGGGCCCATACGAACCAGACCTCGGTAAGCGTTATTACTGCGGCCGGCGGAAATACCTTTGGAAATGATGGTCGACTTGGTGTTCTTACCTAAGTGGATCATTTTGGTGCCGGTATCGGCTTGTTGTCTGCCGCGGGTTAACGCAACTGAGTAGAATTCCCCAACGCTGTTATCGCCTTTAAGAATACAGCTTGGATACTTCCAGGTAACGGCAGAGCCTGTCTCTACCTGAGTCCAGGAGATCTTCGCGTTTTTCTCGCACAGGCCGCGTTTAGTGACAAAGTTATAGATACCGCCTTTGCCGTTTTCATCACCCGGATACCAGTTTTGCACCGTAGAGTATTTGATCTCCGCGTCATCCAGTGCAACCAGCTCAACTACGGCCGCGTGTAATTGGTTTTCGTCACGCTGTGGTGCGGTACAACCTTCCAGATAACTAACGTGACTGCCTTCTTCGGCGACAATTAAGGTACGCTCAAACTGACCGGTATTCTGTTCGTTTATGCGGAAGTAAGTTGATAGTTCCATAGGGCAGCGAACGCCTTTTGGAATATAAACAAACGAGCCATCGGTGAATACGGCGCTGTTCAGTGCGGCAAAGAAGTTATCGCCACGTGGAACTACGGTACCTAAGTATTTTTTAACCAGATCCGGGTACTTATGAAGGGCTTCGGAGATAGGGCAGAAGATAACTCCTGCTTCTTCCAGCTTCTCGCGGAATGTTGTGACCACGGATACTGAGTCGAAGACTGCATCAACAGCTACACCCGCGAGCATTTCCTGCTCATGCAGAGGAATACCCAGCTTTTCGTATGTGCGTAGCAGTTCCGGATCAACCTCGTCTAACGACTTAGGCTTGTCTTTCATACTCTTAGGTGCGGAGTAGTATGAAATTGACTGGTAATCTACCTTAGGATAATCGACGTGTGCCCAGTCAGGCTCTTCCATTTTTAACCAGGTGCGATAAGCCTTCAGACGCCACTCCAGCATCCATTCAGGCTCACCCTTAATGGCGGACAGACGGGCAATGACGTCTTCGTCCAAACCAATTGGGAAAGTTTCTGACTCTATTTCTGAAATGAAGCCTGCGTCGTATTTACGCGCAAGCGCCTGATCAATCTGTTCACTCATGATTTACCCACTCTAAAAGCTGCGGATGGGAGTTTCGCCCGTTACTGGCCGACAGTATAAAATACCTGACTAAAACACTCAACTTTATCTGCTGACCAACATTATACGGGATCACAGCCTTTTTGTCGCTTATTTCGCCGGGTAAGGTAAGCCTGTTGCTCTTTATTTTAAATGCCATAAGGTAAATTAGAATGGTTGTTACATTTTGTTACATGTTCTAAGGTGCTATGTCTTTTAGTACAAAATTTAATCATATATTGTAAAGAGCTACATCAATCGTTGTAAAAATGTAATATAAGAAGAATATAAGAAGAAAAGTACAGTAATAAAATAAGCTTTTAGGTTTAGGGAGGGCTGTTATGGGACGTTATACGCGGTTAGCTTTAATCGAACACCAAAAACGTACGCAGAACTTAGGGTTGCTTGCAGAATCCTTAGAAATATCAGTCGTCCATCGTGCATTTTCTGAACTGGTTGATCATTCACCAGAGCCCGAGACCATGGTGGCTTATTCTCTCGGATCGGAGCAGTTATCTCGTTCCCACATTACCAGTGAAATTGCTGCATTAACTAAAACCTACCCTTTATTTCTAGTTAATGCGAGAAAAGATGATGTTCGTCCTATTCAAGCCCTGAACCTTGGTGCTCGCGGTATTATTTACGAAAACGACCATTTAGACCGAGTACTGACCGCGATAAAAGTTATTAGCCAGGGAGAACTCTATTATCCGCGCTCATTGCTTTCAGATAAAATTGAAGAAATGATGCTGCGGCGGCAAGCGGATGATTCTTTTACTACCGTGTCTCAAATTAGCTCCCTTACGCCACAAGAGTTAAAAATTATAGAGTTGGTTGCTACCGGAGCCCGCAATAAAGAAATTGCTGAGCACTTAAATATCAGTGCTCATACCGTGAAGACACACTTGTCTTCCATTTTTCGAAAGACCGGTGCGCGTAACCGGGTCGAACTACTAAAGTGGTCCAGTTACGCGACATCCGTTTAACGCTGATTAACTCTCTGCACGCCAATACCCCATATCCAGGCCTTTTTCTATTAACTCTACCAGCGCCTTCTCCATTGCTTGTTTTACCGACAATTGAACCGGTTCGTTGGTTGAGTAGCCGCCTTCGAATTCGGCTAGCCGGTTGAGAGATACGTAGCGAAACAGGCCTGCCCGTAGTTCTTGAGAGAACACTTTTTTATTTGCTGATACCGAAACCAGCACCTGCCCACTATAAACGTCTACCGCTCGCAAATAGACGGATACCTGATCTTCCCGGTAGAGTTCAGATGCACCAATACCAAAATATTCTGCGCCGATACCTCCGGTACTAACATTGGTGTCGTAGCTTATAATACCGCCCTCCAGCAGCAGCCTGGCCTCACTTAACGGAGGAAGCTCTTTATTTTTGCTGGAGTTATGTATCTTTCGCTCGGTTAACAAATTTTGCAGGTTTTCACGCTCCATAGGTAAGAACCAGCCTGATTCCAGTAACATTTGAGTGAGCATAGAGGTTGCTCCCTGAGTCACTGCGGTAGAGAAACTGGAAACATTAGCCTGTGGTTTATACTGCCCCGTTTGATCCCTAAAGGAATAAACCGATACCGGAATACGGGTTTGAGGTAATGGGCTTTGCTTTAAAGTCGTCATTGTCGAGCTGGGAGCGTCAATTTCAGCGGGCTGTACATTGATGTCCGTTGGCTTGGGCATTAACGCACAGCCACTCATAATAAGTGAAGCTAGAATGAGGAAAAGTTTACGCATGATAATTCTCCTCAACTATATTGAAGGCATGGTGATAACAGTCTGTTCACCACTGCCGTTATGAGTGATGTAGACAACAACGCTACCGTCTGGCTGACCAACTACTTCAACCGTGTATTCACCTGTGTCATACAGGCCTTCAACAATTTCGCCATCTGCAATGCGACGGGTAAGTGAATTGATGATATTACGCTCTAACGCTTCACGAAAACGATCAACAAAAGAGCGGTCGGCGTCAGGTGCTGAATGGGCATTCTGACTTTGTGCTTTTTGTAATAAAAAACTCCCGTTCATTGGGTTTCCACCAAAGCTCGGGTTGATAGGTTGATAGACAATTTCAGTTGCTGCGGCATTCACTGCCACAAGCAAACAACTAATGAAGAGCCAACGTAATTTCATAATCTGCGCCTTTAAAAATTATTATCTTGTGGCGTATCAAATACAGAGTCCGCTTTTACTCGCGCGACTTCGTTAATACTGATCAAAATGGCTTTCTCGGCCATTTTCTTGACATCGTTTTGTCGTCTTCCGAAGTAAGTTTCGAAAACCTTTGTCTGCTCCATCTCTACCCATAAATAGGTGCCAGCCTGCGGATAGACTTGCTCGTGAATAACAACGGTAATGCCGTTAGTTGAAGGAATGTCACGCCAATAGCTGGTGTAGTAGAAGAAGAAGTCTTTACCGAAACGCGAAATGGTTCGGTCCAGCACCATGCCGCCAAGCTCTATTTCGTCGGCTTGACTAACCGGAGTAAACAGCAGAACGAGTAGAATGAGTTTCTTTAGCATAAGGACTAAGAAAGCGGCTGCACCAAAATGACGCAGCCGCTAATCTTACTTCTTAGTATTGAACAACAGTAGCGACGTTATAGTCGCCCTGCTGATATACGCTCATAGTGTTGCCGTCACTGGCCTGACCGCCAGTAACAACGTTGTAGTCACCTACTTGCTGAATATCAACACTACCGCCGCTACCGCCAACAATGAATGAACCTTCATCGCCAGCTATAACGTTGCTATTACCTTCCTGATAGAAGCTGATAAGGTTCTCATCGCCGCCAATAATGGTATCGATTAAGTTAATATCACCTTGCTGTTCGGAATCTAACGTGTTGCCTGAGGTTGTGCCTGCATCGTAAGAGTAAGCAAGAGTGACGTTGCCATCACCAACCTGGTTAGACATGACATCGTTGTCGTCACCAACAAACACAACTTCGGCTGTGTTTGCATCACCGCGCTGACGGCTCTGAATGTCGTTAGAAACGCCCTGGACAGCCACTGCGTTAAAGTTATCATCGCCACGGCTGCTGACCATGATGTCGTTTTGCTCACCGTAAGATTCACCGACGGCAGTGTTGTTATCGCCAGCCTGCTCAAGCTCAACATTATGCATGTCGCCTTCGGTTGCAAATACTGCGTAGTTATTGTCTCCGCGTTGGTACGCATCAATTAAGTTGTCGTTACCAATCATGCCATTCGCGGCTTCAACAACGTTTGAGCTACCTTGCTGCTGAACGACAATAAAGTTAGCTTCGCCTTGAATAGGCTGAATCAGGAATTCGTTTGCTGAACCGTCCTGAAATACATCGACAAAGTTTTCGTTGCCCTGTAAGTCTTCGGCAATGAAAATGTTAGATGAACCATATTGCTGAGCATAAACTTCGTTGTCATCGCCGTCTGCACCCACAACACCTGCAACGTTACCGTCACCTTCTTGTGATGCTTCAAAGGTATTGCGGTCGCCGGACGCATTGAAATAGCCTGACTCATTCAGTGAGCCAGACTGTTCACTTAAGAATAGGTTGTCACTGCCCGAAATCTGGAAGTTGCTCCAGTTGGAGTCGCCTGACTGATAAATTTCTGCTGCATTATAGTCACCACTGAGGTCGATGGTTGCCTCGTTTGCATCACCGGACTGATCAGCAATTGCTGTGTTACCGTCGCCCTGCAGGAAGATATTGGCAGAGTTCAAACTGCCTTCCTGATAAGCTGATAACCAGTTATCGTCACCAACGACATCGGCATTAAAAATGTTCCACAATCCAGACTGCTCGCCTTCGACCAAGTTGAAATCACCGGTTACGTAAGCATAAGCTTCCTGCCATTGGTCAAACTGCAGCAGTGATGTAACGTTATCGTCACCGTACTGGTCGGCATATGCCCAGTGTAAAACACCGGCTTGTTCGACATAAACTTCGTTACCAATTTCAGCGGCGCCAGCCGATTCCTGGTTGATGACGGCAATATGATTTTCGGCAACCGCGCTACCTGCAAAGGCAATGCCTATAGCAAGAGCGATAGCACTTTTCTTTATGAGTATTTTAGACATGATTGTTCTCCGTAATTGTTGTAATCAAAACTGCGTGATGGACATTTCAGCGGCAGAGCCTGATTGTTGGATAGTGATAGCGTTGTCGTTACCCAGCTGTTGTAGCTGAACAAGGTTGCTATTCCCCAACTGCAGGATGGTTGCTGAATTACCGCGTCCTGATTGTTCTGCAGTGACAGAATTATTGAACCCTTGCTGTTCCAGACTCAGAGTGTTCTCAAAGCCTGACTGAACCAAATACGCGTAATTTTGCTCGCCCGACTGGATAACTGAAGTGAGGTTATAAGATCCGAGTTGAGCAATTTCCGCATGGTTTGCAAGGGCCTGCCGCTCCAGTAACCCTGCTAGCGCAACAGGAATGTCTTTTGCCACTGCCACTCCGGGGAGTGAGACAAAAAGCAAAACCAGTGCTGCTAAAAGTTGTTTTTTGTAAGTCAAAGCGGAACACCTTTTGTTAATAATTCCGCTAACAAGAATAGGTGGTTCAGAGAGCTGAACAATCGTATGAAAGGGGTATTTTATGTGACTTGTTGATGATGTTTTTGAATTGAAATATCGTTAATTTTCATTGCTTTGAATTTTTCCAGTCGCTTCCCTGCACCAAACGTCCTAGTCCTTTATTCGTATTTATGATCAGATTTCGTAAAGCTATATCTTTCGAGATATCTTTACGTCAAAAATATGCTAGTTATTTTCTAGTGCTTAAGTTTTAGGCACGACGATAATTCATAAAACAACAAGACAGAGGAAGCAAAATGGCTAATATTAAAAAGTTAGTCGTTGGTATTTCTATGGCGTTAGTCGCGGGTTCAGCTGCAGCGGCAACCGATAAGAAAGCTGATGATGATTCACTGCTGGTGATGTTTAAGCAGTCAGTGACGAAAGAGCAACGGCAAGACTTAATCAAAAATGCGGGCGGCAGTTTACGCGCACTCGATGACAGTGGTCGTGATATAGCAATGCGTCATATTGCTGATGGCCGAATTGCTAAAGTTAATGTACGCAATGCAAAACAGCGTGATGCGTTAATCAAGCGTCTGTCTCAGCACCCGCTGGTTGAGGTTGCTGAGCCTAACTACGTTATTAGTATTAACGATTCAAAAGATCCCAAGTTTAATATACTTGCTACTCCGGATGACCCAGGCTTCGGTGATATGTGGGCACTGGAAAATACGGGGCAGAGCGGAGGTACGCCGGGCGCGGACATTGATGCCCGGCCAGCCTGGGATATTACGACCGGCGACAGTAATATTGTTATTGGCGTAATCGATAGTGGTGTTGATTACACCCATCCTGATTTAGCTGGAAATATGTGGGTTAACCCGGGTGAAATCTGTGACAACGGTGAAGATGACGATGGCAACGGTGTTGTCGATGATTGCTATGGTTACTCGGCTATAACGTCCACCGGGGATCCGATGGATGAGAATGGTCATGGTACACACGTTTCAGGCACCATTGGTGCAACATCAAATAATGGCGCGGGGGTTACCGGAATTAACTGGGACGTGCAAATAATCGGCTGTCAATTTCTCGACGAGTTTGGTGACGGTTATACCGATGGCGCTATTGAATGTATTAACTACATGACCAATTTAAAAGTTAACCATGGTGTTAATTTGGTTGCGACTAATAACTCCTGGGGTGGTGGTTCTTATTCAGAATCATTGCGAACGGCCATCAGCGACAGTATTGATCAGGGCATTATGTTTGTCTCGGCTGCCGGCAACGCGGGTGTCGATGCAGACGTTACGGCAAGCTACCCTGGTGGTTACGATCTCGACGGTATTGTGAATGTTGCCAATACGACGCGCACCGACAGTATGGAAGAGGACTCAACCTATGGCCTGGAATCTGTTGATTTAGGGGCTCCGGGTACGGAAATTCTTTCAACCTACTTAGATGGTGGTTATGCGACTGCAACTGGAACCTCAATGTCCAGTCCGCATGTTGCTGGTGTTGCCGGATTAGTTTGGTCTATCGACCCGAGTCTTAGCATTGCTGAAGTAAAGCAAATTCTTATGGATTCAGGCGAGAGTATTCCGGCATTATCGGGTAAAACTGCTTCAGGAAAGCGTCTGAACGCATTAAGTGCTTTAGAAGCTGCCGATCCAGATCCGACTTACCTGTTAACTTTGTCTCCGGGTCGACAGGAAATTGTAGCTGGTGAGAACGCCGCCTTTACTCTTGATGTTGACAGTATTGCAGATTGGTCAGGCACCGTTAATTTAAGTGTTTCCGCGGAACCTGAACTGGATGTCTCGCTGTCCTCAAGTCAGGCTGGCGAGGGAGACAGTGTCGATGTACAGGTGAATACAACCGATGAGACACAATGGGGGGAGTACAGCATCACCGTCAGTGGCTCCGATGCTGAAACGGGCGAAATTACCCGTGAGGTGAGTTCGGCTGTGTATGTTCTGCCACAAGGTTTGTCAGATTTCTATTATGAAGATACGGCGAATACCGACATTCCGGATGATGACAGTGAGGGTATTTCGCGAGTCATTAATGTACCCGAAACGGGTGTTGTTTTTGGTGCCGACGTGAGTGTCGATATTACTCATACCTATCAGGGCGACTTGATTGTCAGCTTAACCTCACCTGAGGGTACTGAGCATGTATTGCATGACCGCTCTGGTGGTAGCGCTGATGATTTAGTGCGCAGTTGGTCTGTTGATACCTTTAATGGTGAAGATATGACTGGTGACTGGACGCTGAGTGTTTCAGATAATGCCGGTGCGGATACCGGGACTCTGAACCACTGGTCATTGACGTTAACTGCGGTGGAAGAAGATGATGGTTTGCCGGATGCTCCGGTTGCCAGCTTCGAAACCAGTGTAGATGACTTAACTGTGACCTTTACCAATACTTCGTCAGACAGTGATGGCGACATTGCCAGTTACTTCTGGGAATTCGGTGACGGTAACACTTCAACAGAAGCTAGCCCGATCTATGCTTACTCTGAAGCGGGCGTTTATGATGTAACACTAACGGTTACGGATGAAACTGAGCTTTCTGATAGTGTCACCCAGTCAGTTAATGTCAGTATTACTGATATTGAACTGAGTATTTATCGTGCGACTCACTTGCGTAATGGTACGACGCTGGTCGACCTGCGTTGGAGCGGAGCTTCTGGAGATGTCGATCTTTATCGTGATGGGGAGTTTATCGAAACCCTGGATAATTCAGGTCGATACCGTGATCGCTTTGAGTCTGACGGAAGCGATGTAGTTTACGAGCTGTGTGAAACCGGAACTGAGGCATGTCAATCAGCTACAGCGAGTTTCTAATGCTGAGTTAAGCCGACGTTTTAACGTATAAAGGGCACCAATTGGTGCCCTTTTCTATGCTCAATTATACCTAGCGGTTAATTAAGGTTCATAGCGTGCTTCAAGATCGACGCCTGAATATGCGCTGTAGGCAAAGACACCAATGTGCCAGCGGCCTTCCTGAGGGTTGTCGATAGTGCAGACTTCTTCATTTCCTGCATTATAAGGACGGCAGTCCCAGCTTGACTGAGTCGGTTCACTGCCCTGACGCAGATAAAGATCCGCATCGCCACTGCCACCAGTAATAGTGACTGTTAATGTTGACATGCCAGCTGGAACATCGAGATAGAAGCGATTCCACTCATTAGTTGACGCTGATAAGTTATCAACAGTGCCACCGCCGCCAGATGAGCCGTCGTCGCCGCCATTGTCACCGCCGTTTCCGCCACCGGAAGCCAGTGTTACGGCAGCCGCGGCATCGACGATACCAGTACCACAACCGTTGCAACTACCCGGGAAAGAGCGGGCTGAGTTACGCAGAATCTGTTCAATGTCATCTGGTGTTGCTGCCGGATCAGCTGCTTTAATTAAAGCGGCCGCGCCTGCTACGTGAGGTGCTGCCATTGAAGTACCCTGGCTGTAGCCGTAGCTATCAGAGCCTGGTGTTGAAGTGCCTGTGTTGTAAGTAGATAGCACACCATTAGGGTCGTTAGCGCTTTGCATTGCACCACCTGGTGCCGCAACATCGACATTCGAACCGTAGTTTGAGTAGTAAGCGCGATCGCCGTTACGATCAGTAGAAGCTACGTTAACAACACCGTTACAGTTGCCCGGGTTGTAGTTGGTTGAATTGTCGTTGCTGTTACCGGAAGCCACGACTACTGTCGCTCCATTATTGCGAGCGGTGTTGATCGCGTTCTGTGTTGTAGTCGAGCAAGTACCGCTGCCACCCAGGCTCATGTTTAAGACATCGGCAGGGTTAGCATTAGGGCTTGTTCCCGGAACTGAACCGCCTGATGCCCAGACAATACCGTCCGCAATATCGGCTGTGGTTCCGCCGCAGCGACCCAGAACACGTACGGGTACAATTTGTGCGCCATAGGCGACGCCAGCGACACCGCTGGAGTTATTTGTTTCAGCGGCAATGGTTCCGGCAACGTGAGTACCATGCCAGCTCGAGTTTTGGTCCTGAGCCGGGTAGCCATTACCACAGGCTCCTGCACTGACCCAGTCGCCCGGATCTTGTGCGTCGCTGTCGCGGCCATCGCCGTCATTACCGATAAAACTGTCTGAAATCATGTCGTAGCCGGGTAAAATATTGCCGACCAGGTCAGAGTGTGGGCGATAACCAGTATCGAGTACGGCTACAACAACGCCACTGCCATCGACGGAGTCCCACGCTGTTGGGACATTCAGTCCACCAACGCTTTCATAATAATGCCACTGGTCGTCATAGTTAGGATCATTTGGTGTGGCAAAGTGGCGGAGGATTTTGTTTTCCTCTACAAATTCAACGTCGCTATCTGCTTTAAGTGACTGAAGGTATTCTTTCGTTTCTTCGGGGCTCAGTCGGCCTTGTGCTTTTACTACGAAATGTTGTTGCAGAGCCATTGAACGCTCAAAGGCGACACTTTTGCCGGTGCGCTTAGAAAGCACCGATGTAAAACCACGCATCTGTTGGGCGACAGCCGCAGCATTTGATGAAGGGTGTTCTGACGACTGTTGTTGCATTTGTTGCACAACTTGAGAGCCATCCTTGAGCTTTACGATAAAGCTGGTTGCTGGTCCATTTGACCGCTCTTTCAGTGATGGCTTTGCGCCATTGTTGCCGTTATCAGATCCGTTCTGCGATAAGGTTTCAGCTGCTACGCTGGTGCCAGCTAACAAGCCTGACAGTGCGATAGCAATTAACGTCTTATGCTGTTTATTTTTTGTCATCATAAGATTCTCTTTGTTGTTTTTCTGTGAATTTAAAATTAGTGATAAACAGCATCACTAGATACGTAACGTTATGTTACATAAGTAGATTCTGTAGAGAATGCTTGAGAAGTAAACCTTGCCAACAGTGTGGAAATATAATTAATGCTATAATATTTGAGGGGTTGTTACCCCATGTTAACGTCTTGAAAGTCAACGTTCACGTAAGTTGACGTCATTTTTAAAAATGACGAATGATTTACACAACTTTACTTATATCGTTTTGTTATATTTTTATAGCAAGACTTGATTAACAGGAGCTGCATTTTTCTTCTGACGCGTAAAAACGCGCTGATACGTCCGGGTGGGAGCGCTTTCTGCCTTTCATCACGTTTTCGCCAACGTTATGCAGCAAGGGGTTGCCCGGATCACTGGTTGGCCCCTTCGCGTGTTTTGCTAAATGGGAAGGGAGTTTTAACACCGGTACCGAAGCATTCAGCTGAGCGGCCATGAAGAATGCCGACGAATAACGAGTAACCCCAGTTTTAGGGCTGCTAACACGATGGTTAGTCGCTTTTAAATAGCCATTAGACGCCAGCTCCAGTAATTCGCCGATATTTACCACAAAAGCGCCGGGGCGCGGAGCCACCTTGTACCATTGTTGCTCGTACTCCACTTCCAGTCCGCTGTTTTCGTCTTGCAGAACTAAGGTGAGGTAGCCCGGATCCTTATGCGCACCAACACCCTGACCAGAGGCTTCTGGGCTGCCGGGGTATTTAATAAGCTTAGTATGACGGTAAGGACCGTTGCTGATGGTTTCAGCCAATGCGTCAGCCGGTTGCTCCAGGCTTTCGCATAACGCCGCCAAAAGCTGCAGAGACACTTCGGTTAGCTTGTCCTGCCAGGACAACAACTGGCTTTTTATGGCAGGCAATTGCCGAGGCCACTGGTTAGGGCCTATGAGTTTTTGCCACTCATGGTGTATAGCGGATGCAGACAGAGCAGGCAATTCGTCCATGATATCAAATTGTTCACGACGATCCCGCCGGCCTGCTGTTAACTCGGAATAGTTTGCTGAGTAGCCACGAAAATGCGGTGAATGAATCATCTGCACCTGTTTCTTTTCTGCATCACTGAGTGCAAAAAAGCTTTTAGCGGTATCCAGTACCTTAACCTGCTCTGCCAGTGAAATACCGTGGTCTTCCAGGTAGAAGAAGCCAACATCACGCGCAGCTCTACCAAGGTCAGCAATGAATTGCTGGCGATCAGAGGCACTGAGATAAAGTTTTCGCATGGATAATACAGGTATCGGGCTTTGCATAATTGACTCAACAGTTTGTTTCTGCCGCTAAGTTTACGTTGCCATGTAGCATTAACTGAAGAATCAAAATCTTCTATGGTAGACAGCTTGGCTATATCAATAATCTGCAATTAAGCCGGTACTTATTTCTGCTAGTACTCGACCAGTAACAGCTGCCTGTGTAAAATCTTTGGGTCTTTAATTAAACAGTGAGAAATTCAGAATGGGTCGCGCCTATCAAAACCGAAAAGATTCAATTGCTAAAACGGCGAATGCAAAGAGCAAAGTCTATAGCCGTTATGGTCGTGAAATTTACGTTTGCGCCAAGCAAGGTGGTGGAGATCCTGATGGCAATCTCGCGCTTCGAGGCTTAATAGATCGGGCGAAAAAAGATCAGGTTCCTGCTCACGTTATTGAAAAAGCAATAGACAAGGCGCAGGGCGGAGCAGGAGAAGATTTTTCTCCGGCGCGTTACGAAGGTTATGGGCCCAGCAACTGTATGGTCATTGTCGAATGCTTAACCGATAACCCGAACCGCACCTTCGGCGATGTCCGTAACTGCTTTACCAAAAGTAAATCAAAAATTGGTGCTCAGGGCAGCGTTGCGCATTCATTTGACCACTGTGCGATTTTTGCCTTCCGGCATGACAGTGAAGACGAAGTGCTGGAAGCCATGATGGAAGCTGATGTTGATGTTACCGACGTCGAATTCGAAGATGGTCTGGTTACCGTATTTGCGCCAAATACTGAGTACGCGGCAGCCCGTCAGGCCTTAACTCATGCGTTTCCTGATATTGATTTTGAAGCCGACGAAATTCAGTTTTTACCTCAGGTAACGACCAGCATAGCTGAAGATGATTTACCAATGTTTGAACGTTTGATGGATATGCTGAACGATTTGGATGACGTTCAAAACATTTACCATAATGCCGAACACTAGGTTGATGCAGATCAACTCGGTTATTCAGTAAACCTTATAAACTTCAGGGGTCTTCATTAACAAGGAGTTCCCCATGAAGCTTAAAGCATTATCGTGCGGTGTATTGTTAGGCTTGCTAAGCACTTCTGCATTAGCAAATGATTTTTCTATCAACGTTGGTGCCATCTCTGTCATGCCTGATGACAGCAGTAGTCACTTGAACGTTGTTGAGTCAGTAGCTGGTTTACCAGAGAACAGTACTGGCGTTGGTGTAAACACGAATACTCAGTTAGGTTTAACTTTTGATTATAAGTTAACTGAAAACTGGACGCTTGAACTGGTTGCAGCAACACCGTTCAGCCATGATATTACGGCAACAGGTTCGTTGGCTGGGCTGAAAATAGGTAAAACCAAGCATTTGCCACCAACCTTGCTGGCGCAATATCATTTTGATATCGACAGTGAAATGTTTAAACCTTTCGTCGGTATTGGTGTTAACTACACCGCTTTCTTTGATGAGCAAGTCGACCCGCAGTTCCGCTCAACGTTAGGCGACCTGGGTGTTGTTACCGACAATGACGATGTCTCTTTAGCGCTGAAAAACAGCTGGGGCTATGCTCTGCAAGCTGGTGTAAATGTCGATTTGAGTGAAAATTGGGGTCTTCACTTCATGGTCAGCCGCATGGATATCGATACCACGGGTGATGTTCGTGTGAACGGTAATACCATTGAAAGTGTTGATGTTGATATCGACCCTTACGTTGCTATGGCCGGTGTTCGCTATAACTTCTAAAGCCTTTGCGCCGCTCGTCCCCGGGCGGCGCATTTTTAATGTGGCGAGCGTTTCGACAATTTGCGCTGTAACGTACGCCGATGCATTCCCAGTTCTCGTGCTGTCTTAGAAACATTCCCCTGATTATCGGTAAGCACTCTTTGAATATGCTCCCACTCAATTTGAGTTGGCGTTAAACGGTTTACCGAAGCGTCTTCTAACTCCAGTTTCTCATTAGTAAAGCGACGTAGTAATTCACTGGTACCCACGGGTTTCGTTAGGTAGTCCGTTGCGCCGCGCTTCATCGCCTCTACGGTTGTTGCAATACTCGCGTAGCCGGTTAGTACCACTAAGTGACAGGGAGAGTAGCGTTCTTTGAGTGGTTGAATAAGTGCCAATCCATTGTCGTCGCCCAGCATCATATCCAGCAGAATACCGTCAAAATGACCTTCTAGCGCTAGTGCCTGATGACCCGAGTGTGCCATTTGCACCAAAACACCATGATGCTCCAGACGCCGTTGCAAAATGCCGCAGAAACCCTCATCGTCATCAATAATAAGCAGCCGGAATTTATTCATAGGCTGTTACCGGTAAAAGAACCAACGTGAGCGTGCCCTCGGAAGTGGATTGCCAGCTGACCTGACCACCAAGCCGTTCAAGTGTGGCATGGCTGATAACCGCGCCAATACCCATACCATTTTCACTTAAGGTCATTGATTTGCCTATTTTTCGTTGTTGCGCCTGGCTTAACCCATCACCATTATCGAGAATGTGGATGGTGAGCTGAGGATTCGCATCAACTAACGTCAGGTTGAGTTGCACGGATACGACCAACTGATGACTGCGCTCGCCAGCGCTAATAGCATTAATGACCAGGTTAGCGATAGCTGGGAACAGGGTGCGGTCGGCGCTAATAATGGCGGTTTTAAAGCGTTCGGGGCATTGCCAGTTGACCTGAGCATCGGGTCGGGCAATTCGCAGAAGCTGACGTAACTGAGTAATAATTTCCCCGATAGTGTAATTGTGCTGGCGCCTGGTGCGCACGTCCTCAGCTGCGTCCCGCCATTGTTCAAGGCTTGCTTCAACTTTGCCCAGGTGCTCACTAAACTCTTGTTTTAGTGACAGCTCAATATCGCATTCCTGAAGTTCTTCGTTGAGTAACCGTAACGACTGCACAGGAGTGGCAACGTCATGAGTTAACTGAGCTGCGGCTGCACCTATGGTCAAAAGCTGTTCGTCGCGCAGCTGGCGTTCACGTGCATTCTGTAATGCTTTTTCTGACTGAAACCATTGCCGCTTTAGGTAGTACATTGATAAAGCAATAATAGCCGCTGCAATCACAAAACCGCTGACCATACCCATGGCGTGTTTCAGCATCTCGTCGCTTAAGGCATGGGCGGTGTGACTTTGCTGTCCGGGCAAAAGTGAAGGTAAGCCTATTTGCGCAACCTGCCCCAGAATGCTTATCAACACCACAATCAAAGCAAAAGTTGGTGGTAACAATAAAAACGCGATGACGATAAATATCAGTAATAACGAAGTGAACGGATTACTGATACCACCATTAAAGGCAACCCAGAGGTTGCCCAGTACTATGTCCAGACATAAGGCTAAGCACAATGGCCAGGCTCTATGAGTAATAAATTTATAGGTCAGTAATGTCAGCATCGGGCTTAAAAGTGGTAGTTGGTCTGCAGCCAGACAGTACGACCCGGCTCATTAACTTTGTCAATTTGCTGGTATCCGGAAATGCTGGCGGCGGAGCGACTCAAGTGCTCTGCATAGGTTTTATCCAGTATATTATCGACTCCTAAACTTAGCTGCCACTTTGGATCAATTTTCCAGTCGATATTTGCCGATAAAACACCATAACCCGGGCTATTACCGATATCATAGCCAATGACATTGCCCTGATTCACTGCTGTGCGCTCTTGTTTATCCACCAGGCGCCAGAGCAAAGAGTAAGTCAGTGCGTTGTGGCGGTAATCAGTGGCAATACGCAGTTCATCAGCAGGTTGCTGCGGCAGATAGTTATCATCGGTTTTATTACTTCCGCGGGTTATGGCCAGTGCTGATGACACCGACCAGGCTTGGGTCAGTTGGTAACTTAAGGTTGTTTCCCCGCCCCAGGTTCGGGCATTAATATTACGGACGGTATCCGGCTGCATCATCATGCCTTTTTGCAAAAGAATAAAGTCATCGACCCGACTGTAGAAAATGGACGCGTCCAGTCGCCATTTATCGGTGTTTATATCGAGACCAATATCCCATTGTTGGTTGGTCTCTGCGTCGGTGTAAAAAGCCGATTTTGACGTTGGTGACTGGCGGCTGTTACCAATGGCCTCCCAGTAGTCCGGGAACCGCTCCGCCTGACCCCAACCCGCATACCAATAACCATTTTTAAGCTGTTTTTCTATACGAAGAAACCCGCTATGAAGGTTCTCACTGCGTGTTTCATTCGCCGTGGGGTTGGATTGAGCCGGAGCTGACATTGGCGTAATGGTGGTGCGCTTGTCTGTCATTTTCCAGTGATCAAGCCGATAACCGCTGACTAACTGCCATTCCTGGTCGATAGCATGGCGGTATTCTGCATAAATGCCATCTTGCTCAATAAAAGCGTCATCAACCCGGTTAAGGCTTTCAAATGGTTGGTTCAACTGATCTTTGCTGGAACGGTTACGGTGAGCTGACTCATTATGTTCAAGCCCAGTTTTGAGTTGCCCGGAAGGGTTTAACTGCCATTCGGAGGCAAGTTTAAAACCACGGGAATATCTATCCGGGTTACTGGCGGTTGGGTTGGGCATCATCATCGACGGGGTAAACTCGCGCAAAGAATAGTTGTCCATAACGTGGTCAATGGTATTGAAATAGGTATTAACAGAAAGTTCTTCGAGCGAACGGTTCTCAGGTTGCCATTGGTAATTCAGCGCGACGCTTTTACGGTCAAAGAGCACCCCATCCATACTGCGATCGGCGTAGGCTGCCTCGCCATCGCTAACGCCAAGCTTGAGTATCAGACGATGCTGCCGTGAGGGTGTCCAGGCAAGGTCAACATCGCCACTCCAGCGTTCATACTGGCTGTTAATGCTATTACCCGAGCCATCTTCGTAGTCATCGGCGGTTGCGGCAGATGCGTTCACGCGTACATAGCCTGGTTGCGCTCCCCAGGTTAAATCAGCGGTGGTATTCAGGCGGCCGTACTGCGCTGTGGTGGCATTTAAGTAACCGGTAAACTCGGGTACTTCAAAGAATGTTGCTTCTCGCTCAAAATGGATAGATGCTGCTGAACCGGCGAACAATACGGTTTGTGGGCCCTTAACAATCGTCACGCTGTCATAACTTTGTGGGGTTATGTACGCCGTTGGCGGATCCATGCGGCTGCTACACCCACCCTGCAGCATTTGCCCGTCATTAACTATGGTCAGTCTGCCTGCTCCCATGCCGCGGAATAAAGGGTCAGCAGAGGCTCCGCCTTTGCGGGTTGCACTAAATCCAGCAAGGCTTTTTAAAAAATCACCGGCATCGTGAGCAGGCAGCGGTTGTCTGGGTTGTTTCGAATCGACTACCCATTCACTGGGCGACTGCATCGATTCGCCAATAATGACAATTCTTTCCTGAATATCGGTGGTTTCGTTAGCGTAACTGATAATTGGCAAGAGTAAGCAAGTTGCCAGAGGATAAATAGCTTTCATACGACATTGTCCTTTAATAAGGTAATGTCGCTATTATTCTCTATTTTTTAGGTGGTTAGGATGCGACAAAAGGTAGCATCCCTTTAGTAGTACCACTTAAAGCGAAGGGCAGAATTTATCTTTCAATAACGTCATAAAAGCTTCGGTATCCGGGTCTTTTATGGAGTAGTACACGGTTTGCGACTCTTTACGAATGCTGACCAATTGCTGTTGACGCAATACCGCAAGGTGTTGTGAAAAAGCTGACGGGCTTAAGTCAAAAAACTGATGAAGTTGACCCACACTTTGTTCACCTAAAGCCAGTCGGCATAAAATTTGTAAACGGTGGGGGTTACCTAAAGAGCGCAGAAAGCTTGCTGCATTCTGCGCCTCTTCCTGATGCATCTCTTGTGATTCAGTTGCACTCATGGTGTCGTTATTTTCCTGATTTTTCTAACTCACGCTCTGTTTTTAATCCTAACGCTTTTTTCATAAAAATGCCTGCCGGACAAAAACCCGTGAAAGATTGTTGAAATAGATTGGCGCCAATAAATACGGTCAGCCATACCCAGTTGGGGTGAACCCAATAAGTCAAAGCTAACGATAACAATACCATAAAGCCTGCAAATGCGGTTATAGCTCTTTCTACACTCATTATCGAACTCCTAGTTTTTCTATTAAAACGCATACCGCATACGCAGATACGCGTTGTTGTTTTCGGTGAACTGGCCAAAAAAAGTCTCTGGACGTTCGCGGAAAAATAGGTTGAAGCCGCCGCTTAATGACCAGTTATCGTCAATGCGGTAGTCAAAAGTCGGCCGTAAGTAGCCGTCGCTTTGATTCGGTGATACAAAAGCAAACAACGACAGATTCAGATCATCACGCTCGTCGCGCCAGGTTAGACGGGTGGTGAATACGGTGCGTGTTTGGTTGTCGCCTTTCTCTACGTAAGCCTGAAAGCCGCCGGTAAAGCGCGTCCATAATTCTTGCTCGTAGCCAACCAGTGCGCGCCAATGATCTTCTGCATCATGACGGTTGTAATTGGCGACTTCGGTATTCACCAGTCCTGGTCCCAGAGGCATCCTAACGGAGGCGCCAACCACAGTTAAGCGGCCGAAGGTGGGTTGGAAGTTGTCAGTCACTGCCTCCGGGCTTTTGGTAAAGCCGTCGTAACCATAGACGGCGTATTCCACACCTTCGTGATTACGGAACAAGCGCAAAGCGTACTCATCGCGCGTGGGCTCAACAAACTGAATGGACGGATCGTCGCCGGTTAACTGCTGGGTTAGCGGATTAAAATAAGAAATGCGTTCACCGCGAATGTAATTGTCGGGGTCAAACTCAGGAGACCAGACAAAGTCGACATTGAACCAGTCGAAGTAGCTGGTGATACGCAGTGCGTCAGATGGCGCCTTCAAGTATTCCTGGTCACGTCCGACAAAGAAGGACTGCCAGTCTTTAGGGAACAGATCGTTAAGGAATAAGTAGTCGCCGGTGCCCCAGGTGAGTACCTGACGGCCAACTTTTATATCGGTGTTATCGAAAACCGTAAACTGAGCATTAAGTTCGCGAATTTGACCGTGCCAGGTTTCATCAAAGCCGTCGTACCAGCCGTCGGCTTTTGCTGTCCAGGCAATATCTTGCCAGCGTTCGTCAAAACCCAACTGTAGTCGAGGCTCAGCAATAGACAGACGCTTGTGATAGGGGGAGGATTCAAATCGTCCGCCTATTGCCGCCTCAACATAACCATAGACATCAATACCCTGGTCTTGTTCCGTTCCCCAGTCACTTTCCCATTCGTCATCCCCCCAGGAGTCCTGTGCCGATGCGGCCTGAGCCAAAGTGAAAAGAACAGTAAACGCTAAAATTTTCCGGTATGGCATAATTAGTCTCTCAGTTGTAACCATTCTGCCGGAGGGTTACGTAAGCTGCGCTCACTGAAAATACTGTCCGGTAAGCCAATGTCGTATTGCATAAAGCGGAATTGCATGTCGGTTTTACCGCCATTTTCAAGATCCGATATTCGTGAATGAGTCACTGTTGGGTAGCCTTGAACCGTTTCAATTTCTAGTACTTCCATTTTGCGATAAGCTTCGCCGCTGTCGTTATAGAAGGTGCTTTCTACTGGCAGCATGTGCTCTTTATCAATGACCACTTCGTAGTAGCTAAACTCAACCTTGTCAGAGTCTTTAGGTGTGCCTTTTAGCACGTACTTTGCATCGTCCTCCGACAGAACTTCATAGCTGTCTAAAGCGGTATCGCGACCGGAAACGTCTTCATAGAAAAAGTGTGAACCGACAAAAGACGTACGCTTGTCGCCTGCTGATATGCGTTTAACCAAATCCAGATCGGGTAAATAAAGCCAGCGGTCATCGTCGTCGTTGACTCGTTTTACCACGCGAAACACAGTGTCACGCACATCGGCAGGGCGTGAGAAGAATATCATCATGTCCTGAACTCCACCGTCTTCCTGGTCTTTGCGCAAAATGGTGAATTGACGCATTTGTTCGCGGCCCTGATTATCAGTGATGATCATTCGCGCTGCGCTGCGGCCGTCATCACCAGAGTAATAGGCGTTTAACTCGGCTTGCTCGACAATTTCACGCGCGCTTTTTTCGGCACTAATAGCCTGGCCGCTAACGAATAAAACGGCGGCGGATAAAGCGGTTAAAAATAGGTGTTTCATGATTGGTCTCCACGGAATATAAGGCGGCTAAATACGGTCATTACCGCCGGGAGCATAATAAGCGTCACTATGGCGGATATGGCCATAATGCTGGCTAAGAATACGCCTACGGTAATGTAGGGCACTAACGGTGCGAACAGCAGTGGCGTAAAGCCAATGGCAATGACAATGGCATTGCGGGAAATGGCCCGCGCGGGCTCATCAAACATAACTACCAGAGTGTCTTTCCAGTTACCGGTTTGCTTGAATGTAGCGCGGGTGCGTTCAATGAAGTGAATAGCAAAGTCCACTGACAGCCCAAGCGTCAGCGATGACAGCACGGCAATAGGCATATCGTAGTCTTTACCGACCCAGCCGATAAGGCCATAAATAAAGGCAATGGTCAGGCTGAGCGGTAACATCGCCAGTACCCCGAAGACTACCGAGCGGAACAGTAGCACCATCATAATGAACACCACCACAAAGGCGCTGATTAGGCTGTCGAGCATGCCTTCGACCATGGCTTCCTGCCACACGACGTTCAGGTAAGCTTTGCCGGCCCAGTCCATTTCAGTGTTTGCAGGCAGAGGATTATCCTGAATATAGCTATCAACAGCTTTGACGACCTGGGTTACGTGTTGGTTGTCACCGCTGGTTAACTGCAACCACATTAAACTGCGTTTGTAGTCCGGCGTAACAAAGTGCCAGAGGTCCTGCGGACGGTGCGATGACTGATACTGCAACAGGGTTTGCGCAACGCCGTTGGCATTGTCCGGCAATTCGTAGTCTTTTTCTTCGCCCGAGCGTAATTCACGGTTAACCGTCTTGACCACGTCGGACAGGCTGTTGGATTTGCCCACCAAGCCTGTCGTTTGCAAGTACGCTTGCATCTCGCTTATGTAAGCTAGTAATTCCGGGCTTTGGAATGCTTTGCTGGCGCTATTCAGCTGTTCGAGCTCTGTCATTAAGCGCTCTAACGGCTCTAATTGGTCGGAACCAACGCTGAAGAGCAGATCATCAATAGCGATAATCCACTGGTTAAAGTTCACTTGTTCTTGCTCAAGCAGAGCGCTTATAGCATCGCGGGATTCTTCAGACAGCGCGTCGTTATTCAGGGCGTCACGAACCGCTGAGCGAGCCTTTTCGGTCGTATCTAAGGTATTTTCAAATACTACATACGCGTTGTACGTCCCGGCAAAGTGGTCGTTTAATACTTCGTCAGCAATACGAACCTCGTGGTCAGGTTTAAACCAACGCACCGGGTTGTCGTTAATGTTTATTTGCTGAATACCGAACCAGGCAAAAGCCAGAACGGCCAGGAAAAAGGCTATCCACAATTTGGCGTGGCTAGCCGCGGTAGCCCCCATTTTTTGCAGCCAACCTTGTTTATGCTCGTCATGAGTCACTTGAGTAAAGCTTTCCAGCGTTGATGGTTTCAGTGCGCAAATATAGGCAGGCACGAAAAGCACCGTAATTAAGAAGGCCAAAAGAATTCCGGAGCCAACGAAAGCGCCGAACACCTGCACCGGTGGAATTGGCGTTAGCATCAGCGAGTAAAAGCCAATAGACGAGGTTATTGAGGTAAATAGCATGGGTGTAAACAGGTGCCTCAGCACGTCTTTTATGGTGTCTTTTGCATTACCTTTTTCACGGTATCGGTCCGAAAACTCGGACATAATGTGCACTGAGTCGACTACCGCAATAGGCATCAGGAAAATAGCGATCATCGACGACATAATGTGTACGGTAAACCCCAGAGCAATGAGTGTTCCCATGGTAATAAGCACTGTCGACATGGCGACTATCATTGCTGCACTTATGAAACGCACATTGCGGAAGAAAAACCAAAGCAGAGCGAAAATTACCGCTGCTGCTAGCGGCGCTGAAATGCCCATTTGTACAAACATTTCATAGCCAAACTGGTCTTCAGCAACGGGTAAACCGGTAATGTGCCAGTCATCACTGGTTTCCAAAGTGGTAATTTTTTCACGCAGTTGCTCCGCCAGAGCATAGCTCTGGTCTTTGCTCTCAATGGGTACATAAATAGCGGCAGACTTGTCGTCGCCGGACACAATGGTGTTATAAAGCAATGGCAGGTCTTTTACTTGTTTCTGGATGTATTGCGCTTCCGCGTTACTTTCTGGCGGTTGTTTCATCATCCATTCAAAACGAATGGTGCCGGGCTCTTCCTGAGTAATATTATCGACATTCGCCAGTGACATCAGGTCGTCACTGATAACTCCGTCCAGTGACTCCGCGTAATTCGACATGGTATGCAGGTCGGTTAAAGTCTTTTGGTTGTAGACGGTGTTCTTATTCACTACGCCAACGACAATCATGTCATGCATAGCGAAGGTTTCTTTTACCTCATTATGGAAAACTCGCTGCGGGTTGTCATCCGGCAGCATGTTCTCCGGATCGGTATCAATGGTAATAGACGGGATGAACGCAGCGGCAGCAATAGTGATCAGCGTCAACGTCCAAACGACGCTTCTGCGATAGCCTGTTGCTAATTTCATAATAACATCGATCATATTATTTCTTGATAATCTAATTTAGAATAATTCGAAATATAGTCGATTATTTCTGAGTTGTCATCTATCTTGATGAAAAAATAACAAGGCGACTTCTATGACCACACCACACATTTCGGCAAAAGCCGGTGATTTTGCTGAACTTTGCTTGTTTCCTGGTGACCCGTTAAGGGCAAGACATATTGCTGAAACACATCTGGACAGTGCAGAACTCATAAGTGATACCCGAAATATGCTGGCATTTACCGGGCAATTTCGCGGTACACCCGTGTCGGTGATGGGATCCGGGATGGGGATGCCGTCTTGTGCACTCTACGCGCAAGAGTTGTTTCAGCATTTCGGTGTTGAGCGCTTAGTGCGGGTAGGCAGTTGCGGCGCCGTATCAGCAAACCTCAATTTGAGTGATCTGGTCGTTGCCCAGGGCGCCTGTACCGACTCGTCAATGAACCAAAAGCTGTTTGGCGGTTACGACTTTGCTGCAATTGCAGATTACAAACTGTTAAGTGAGTTCGTCGGTTATTGTCAGAAGAAGAACCAGCGTGTAGCTGTTGGCAATGTATTTTCTACTGACAGTTTCTACCATCCGGACAAAAAGCTGGAGTCGCGGCTGGAAGCCATGAATGTTCTGGCGCTAGATATGGAGGCAGCGGCTCTTTATGCGGTAGCGGCTATTCATAAGAAACAGGCTTTGGCCGTTATGACGGTTTCTGATGAAATAAGAACGGGCAATGGCTTGTCGGCTAATGAAAGACAGACCGCTTTTACTGAAATGACCGAGATGACATTAGAAAGTTTACTGGTTTATTGATCACGATCAAGCAAAAGCCACTTGGCAACCAACAACCCTGTATTATGTGTGACTAATGCCGATGAATGAGCAGAATAAACCGTTTGTGGTTGTAGATTCTGTCTGTAGTGGAGTGGTTATGAAGTGGCTCGATTGGTTAACTCGCCCTGTCCAAAAGTTATTTAATTTACTGAGTTTTAGACGAAAATTTAGCTTGATTGGTTTTTTACTCTTTATTCCGGTTATTGTACTGAGTTCGTTGATGGTTAATGACTCACTGGAAAAAAGTCATCAGGTTGAACAAAAGCATGAAGCCGCTCAATACTGGCCAGAATTAAGAGGGCTTTTAGAGCATATCGCCATGCACCGGGGAATGACTGGGAGTGAAGCTCAAAAACGTGAGTTTTCCAGTGAGATAAATCGTTCAGTACAAGCCATTAACCACCATTTTAGTGCTCTGGATGAGCTCCAAAGTAAATTCGGCCAAAGTCACTTGCTGCCAGAATCATTATTGCTGGAGTTGCGCCGTAAATGGCAGGGCTTAAGCGGTTCAACGGACACTTTTCATCAGCATACTGAGCTTTTGGAAAAGGTCCAAAGTGCGTTAAAGCTGCTTGGCAAAAACTCCCAACAACTGCTGGAAAATGATTTACCAAGCCTGTTCTTAGCACGTCTTTCGGTTGAAGAGCTGCCGCAGTTAGTTGAGCAGGGAGGTCGCTTAAGGGGATTAGGAGCTCAATGGTTAAGCGGAAAGGAAAGCCCCGAATTACAGCAGGATGTCACCATTTTAAGCTACGTGCTGGAAAACCAGGTTTCCGACTTTGTGGACGTTGTCGAGAGTTTATCCGAAGAAGTTAACGACCAGGGCTTGTTGATGCAGGCTAAGGCAGCCGAACAGCAGTTAAGATTATTTAGCGAAACTGCTTCTAGCAAACTAATGGAACGCAATATGTCGGCCAGTGACTTCTTCCGTGAAGGAACTGCCGCGACAGGGGCGTTATTTGCTTTTTACGACAGCGTTATTCCGGCTTATCACTCGAGACTTGAACAGCGCCTGACAAAATTAGATACGGTGATATGGACCAACGCGGCTTTGATTGTCGGTGTGTTGTTATTGCAGTTACTGTTATTTACCAGCTTATATTTAGGAATTTACCGGGCGGTGTCTGCCAATATTAAAATGGCCAAACAGCTGGCAAATGGCGACTTAAATAGTTTGAGCTCGACAGAGGGGCATGATGAGCTGTCGAAAATAACTCATTACCTGAACTCGGTCGCTATTGAGACCAGTTACTCAGTGGATGCTATACGTAAGTCGAGCGACGGTATGGACAGGCTGGGTAACGGTAATTATCAGGCAATTAAAGAGCTGGCCGAACGGGCAAGAGCTCAGGCTTCGCAAATGCAAAGCGCAGCTGCGGCAGTCGAGCAAATGACCTCGGCGATAAGTGAAGTGTCAGAGTCAACTCAGAAAGCCGCAACAGAAGCTGATAACACCTTGATATCCGCCAAAAATGGGCAGCAGGTTGTTCATACCATGGTGACTGCCATTCAGAGACTTGAGCAAGAAGTGTCCGAATCTCAGCGTGTTATAAAAACATTATCTGAAGATAGCCAGTCTATCTCGAAAATATTACTGACCATTAATGACATTGCCGACCAGACTAATTTGCTGGCGCTGAATGCTGCTATTGAAGCCGCCAGAGCCGGTGAGTCCGGTCGGGGCTTTGCGGTTGTAGCTGATGAAGTCAGACAGTTAGCACAACGGGTACAGGCTTCCACTGGCGAAATACAAAGTGTCATTGGTCGGCTGGAGACCAACACAAACAATGCAGTGCAAACCATGGAGCGCAATAAAACCCTGGCGGGCGAAAATGTTGAACAAGCGAACCGGGCTGCAAGTTCATTATCTGACATTGTCGAAAATGTTGGTGTCATTAACGACCTGAATATTCAGATAGCCTCCACAACGGAAGAGCAGTCTGCGGTAACCATAAATATTCAGGAAAACATTAATTCACTTTCTGAAAGTGCACGAATTGTTGATGAACGCTCGCAAGAAGCGTTAGAAAGCTCAGCTCAATTAACGACTTTAGGCGGCGAAATTAAGTCTCTCGGCGACCGCTATTACATTGAAAAAGACGTGATAGAGCGACGTCTTTCAGAACAAGACGTACTCATTGAATGGTCGCCGAAGCTGGATGTGGGCATTGAAGAAATTAACCGTCAGCACCAGCGCCTAATTTACATTGCTAATGAGCTGTATCGCCTGAAGCTTCGCGATGGTGATCAGCATGCGTTACAGCGTCTGGTGGACTCGTTAATTAACTACACGGCTACGCACTTTAACTACGAAGAGTTGCTAATGGAGCGTAACGGCTATCCTGACTTAGAAAACCACAAGCTTAAGCACCGCGACTTAGTGCAGGATGTGATGCGCTTCAAACACCGGGTTGATAGCCACGAAGACGTGATTGATGAGCTATTGGAGTTCGTAAAAGCCTGGCTCATGAACCACATTATGAAAAGCGATATGGCTTATAAAGGACATCTCAACAGCAAAGGTATTCACTAGGGAATTTATAGCCCCAGGCTAATAACCGGGGCTTCTTCACTTTCTTGTCGCTGGGTAAAGTCATCTTTACTGGAAAGGTTTCGCCAGTTGGCTGCCACCAGGCTCTGTCCAGTGGCGCCACCCAGGCTGTTGCCAGGCCCCAGCAGTAATAATTTATCCGGTGCGAACTCTCTTAAGGCAACTGTAATGGCTTTGGTGTAGTCGTAATACTCGGTCACCTGGTGCCCAAAAGTATAGCGTTGCAGGGCATCCAAATGGCAGCCGGGCGGCTCCCAAATAACACCTCGGCCGTCTATGAGTGGCAGTTCGGGTTGTCTGAAATGGCTGCTGTCCCACACGGAAAGAGCCTGATCTGACGCCTCTTTCATTAACGGTGAATGGAATGCCGCATGGCCGGGTAAGATCATAGGAAAGCGGTTATCAACAGGCTCTAGTGCTTTACTGGCAGTGGTTACCGCATTCTGTGTACCCGCCAGCAGAACATAGCCGCCGTAACGAATGGATAAAAACAGCTCTCCGGCGTGTTGTTCTACCAGTTGACTGACGGCCTTTTCACGAGCTTTGTCCGGTTGCCACTGCTCGTTCATAATGGGGTAAATAAGCTGCGCACCGTCGGCAGCGGCAGTTCGCTTTGCCATGTCGGTGACAATAGACATTGCTTTTTCCGGCTGCCACACACCGGCACAGGCCAGAGCGGTATACCAGCCCATAGAGTTTCCGGTCACTGCCACTATGTCATACTGCTCGGTGTCAACGGCTTTAAAGTCGGCGTAACCGGCAGCAAAAATTAAGGCTGCAGAGTTCTCCGGCTTTAAATGCAAACGGTGATCGAACTTACTTTTCTGGTCGAGTTCCGAAACGCTGATGAAACCTTCGTTTTCGCGGGTTTTATCTAATTGATTGATGAGCTGGCTTTGCTGTGACAAATGGCATTCAGTAATAGAGCCTAATTCAGGTTTGTTGTAACCACCACGACCGGGGCAGACGATAACGGCAGTTTGTTTCATTGGCCTAAATGCTCCTGTAAATAGTGGATAATGTCTTCTTTTCCAGGCAGAACTTTATAAGCGGCTGAACCCAGAGGAATAAAACTGTCTTTGGCGGTAATACGGTCAACACGCTGCCAGTCACGCCGATGTTCGTACAGAGCGGTTACCAGTTCTTCACTTAACGAACCGCGGTTACGGCATTCGTCGACAATCAGAATGTGGGTCGCCGAGCCAACGGCTGCCACAATTTTCTCAATATCCAGTGGGACTAAATAGCGCAAATCAAGAATGCGGATTCGCTTTTCAAGCGCGAGTTCGCTGCACGCCTGCCGACTTAAGTAATAACCGTTGCCATAGGTGATGATAACCAGCTCATTGCCTTCACCATAACTGGAGGGTTCGCCGAGAGCCGGTAGCGGCGCGGTAGCTGACGGAAACTCATGCAGCCAGCCTTTATCGCCTTCTTCGAGCAAGTCGCGGGTCATATAAAGCGCAATAGGCTCCAGAAAAATCACTAAGCGTTTTTGGCAGTGAGCAAGCTGAACCGATTGTCTCATCATGAGCACCGCGTCGTGTCCGTTTGATGGACACATCACAATAACGCCCGGAATATCACGAAATACGGCGAAGGAATTGTCATTGTGAAAATGTCCGCCAAAGCCTTTCTGGTAGGCCAGACCGGCAATACGAATGACCATACCGTTGTGGTACTGACCATTAGAGAAAAAGGGTAGAGTGGCGGCTTCGCCCCGAATTTGGTCTTCGGCATTATGTACGTAAGCCAGGAACTGTATTTCTGGTATGGGCAGAAAGCCTTGCTGCGCCATGCCCATGGCTAAGCCAAGAATGCTTTGCTCGTCCAGTAAGGTATTCACCACACGATTTGCGCCAAAGTGATCGAACAAGTGGTGAGTCACGTGGTATACCCCACCTTTTTTGCCAACATCTTCACCAAATACCACGGTGTTCTGGTATCGCGCCAATATTTCGTGCAATGCCCAGTTAATCATTTTGCCTAACGGCTGTGGTTTCTTAAAGTTGCGCTTATCAAACGCAAATACCGCCTGTTGCTGGGTGCTGGTTAGCGGCTGAGTATCGTCGGCCAGAGTTTTTGGCACAATGGAAGCCATGACCGACTCTGCGCATTCGAGCCTGGGTCGGGCAGAGGCCTCAGTGCCCACCCGACGAATGCGCTGTAACCAGCATTGTGCTTTTTCCGAGAGTTGAATGCCGGTGCAAAGGCCTCGCTCAATAACTTGCGCTGCACTTTGCAAAAGCACGTCAGTTTCAAAACTTTGTTCTATCGATTCATTGCTGCGATAGGCAACTTCTGCATCGGCACCGGCATGACCAAAGAAGCGCTGAGTCTTCAAATGTAAAATAGCGGGTTTCCGCGTGCGCCTGATATACTCAGCTGCCTGACGGGCTACTGCGTAAGTTTCACTGACATTAGCGCCGTCTGCATAGTAGTAGCGTATTGCTGGGTAGTTTTGTAGCTGCTGGGCAGTCCATCCTCTGGGATTCGAGGTAGAAATACCAATGCCGTTGTCTTCACACACATAGAGAATAGGCATCGGCATGCCCTGATAAGCGCTCCAGCCGGTGGCATTTAGAGTCCCTACGGCGGTGGAGTGGTTTGCTGAGGCGTCGCCAAAGTTACAAAGCACAATGGCATCATCCGGCCACTGGCCAGCTTGCTTTAAGCGTTTACTGAGTCCAATGGCGTAGGCGGTACCCATGGCTTTGGGCAAGTGCGAAGCAATGGTTGAAGTTTGTGGCGGTATATTGAGTGCCCGGCTGCCTAAAACCTTGTGGCGACCGCCTGAAATAGGATCTTCACTGGAGGCGCAAAACGACAGCATGAGGTCATATAACGAGTGCGAGCCTTCTAACTGCTTGGTACGCTGTAGAAAGAATGCGCCGCTGCGATAGTGCAGAAAAGCCGGATCGGTTACCCGTAAAGCCGCTGCAATTGCGGCGTTACCTTCGTGTCCTGCGCTACCAATGGTATAAAAGCTTTTGCCCTGGCGTTGCAGGCGACGCGATTCGATATCAATGAAGCGGCTCAGAACCTGGCTGTGAAAAAGTGCGAATAGATCTGAGTCGTTTAAATTTGAGTGCCGCGATTGCGGCGCAGGCAAGTCTGCCCGCGCCAGTCGCTCAATAAAGTCCTGTTGCCAGCCCTCAATATCGCAACGCATGGTAAGCCTCGCTACTAAAACGCAGGAATGTCGGTCTGTGAACGACCCAGAATTAACGCGTGAATATCGTGTGTACCTTCGTAGGTATTAACCGCTTCTAAATTCATCACATGGCGAATAACGTGATACTCATCGGCAATGCCGTTACCGCCGTGCATATCGCGCGCCTGGCGGGCAATATCCAGTGCTTTGCCACAGCTATTGCGCTTAATTAATGAGATGGCTATTGGGTTGAGTGTACCCTTATCCAGCTCGCGCCCAGCTTGCAGGCAGCCTAATAATCCCAGGCTAATTTCGGTCTGCATGTCCGCCAGTTTTTTCTGTATTAACTGGTTTGCTGCCAGCGGGCGACCAAATTGACTGCGTTCTAACGTATATTGTCGTGCTGCGTGCCAGCAGAACTCTGCTGCGCCGAGCGAGCCCCAGGCAATGCCGTAGCGAGCTTTATTCAGGCAACTAAACGGGCCTTTTAAGCCTTTAACTTCCGGAAAAATGTGGTCTTCAGACACCTCAACGCCATCCATAACAATTTCGCCGGTAATAGACGCACGTAGCGAGAACTTACCGTCGATTTTGGGGGCGCTCAGGCCTTTCATGCCTTTTTCCAGTACAAAACCGCGAATCTCGCCGTCGAGTTTTGCCCAGACGACAAACACATCGGCGATAGGCGAGTTGGTTATCCACATTTTAGAGCCAGACAACACATAACCGTTGTCCGTGCGCTTGGCGGTGGTGCGCATACTGGCGGGGTCAGAGCCGGAATCGGGTTCTGTTAAGCCGAAACACCCAACCCATTCACCGCTGGCTAATTTAGGTAAGTATTTCTTGCGCTGAGCCTCGGTACCAAAGGTGTAAATAGGATGCATAACCAAAGAGGATTGCACACTCATAGCACTGCGGTAGCCGCTGTCGACACGTTCAATTTCTCGCGCAATAAGGCCATAGCTAACATGGTTCACACCGCTGCCGCCATATTCTTCCGGTAAGGTCGCGCCGAGTAGCCCCATCTCACCCAGTTCGTTCATAATCTGGCGATCAAAGTTCTCGTTGCGGTTGGCCTCCAGTACGCGAGGCATCAACTTTTCCTGAGCGTACTGATGAGCGCTTTCCTGAATCATTTTTTCTTCATCTGACAAAGCATTTTGCCAGTTGAGCGGATCGGACCAATTGAAACCAGCGGATGACATGTAACCTCCTGAAAAAAGTACTAAGCGACTCGGCTTTCCAGAGCCGTAAAGTCATTAATAGTGAGAATGGATTGCTCGGTGTTAATCAGCTGCTGTTCTTTCAGGGCAGTGAAAATACGGCTGACAGTTTCAACAGCCAGGCCCAGATAATTAGCAATATCCGTGCGTGTCATTGGCAATCGGTACTCACTGCGGGACAATCCATGTTGATGCATGTGCGTGCTTATTGAAAGTAAAAAGGCCACAACTTTCTGTTCAGCACTGGTATTAACAACGTTTAAGTAATGTTTGCTGCAATTTGCTAAGCGTCGACTCATAAGCTGCAGAAGGTTACTTTCAACTTTAGGAAGTTCCTGCGCAAATAATTTGCTCAGTCTAATTTCACACAGCATAGAGGTTTCCATGGTCTCACAATATGTAGCTGCTGAACCGCTGGCTAAGCTCTCAAGACCGACAATGTCGCCAACCATATGAAAGCTGGTAATTTGCTGCTTACCATTGCTGTCAATGGTGTAGCACTTCACCGAGCCGCTTTTTATTGCGAAAACTGAATTGAGTTTTTGCCCTTCACTAAAAACAACATTACGCTTGTTAAAAAGGTGCGGTTCGCGGCTGCATTTATCAAGAATTTCGACATCGGTTGGCACTAAACCGGCGGGAACGCAAATTGATTGCATGCTGCATTGGCTACATTGAATTGGGGTACGCATAGTCATCTCATCTGCTGAATTATTGATCTGGTTCACTATACAAAACCCTCCAGCAAATTTATCTACCTCTAAAGAGAGATGAGAGTTACCCCTTATCTTGTAGAATATCGACAGCCTCTACCGGACATACCGCGTAGCAGTTCGGTGTATCGTAATAGCCTTCACACTCTACGCACTTATCCTGATTTATCTCGTAAATGCTGTCGCCCATTGAAATCGCTTCGGTTGGGCATTCGGGTTCGCAAACATCGCAGTTAATACAGCCATCGTTAATGACAATCATGCTACTTTCCTCACGGTTGCTTCTTTTATCAGAAAACAAAAGGGAATATCGTTCTTCTCGATGCTAACCGGTGTCTGCAGTTTCACTTGATAACCGGAACCGGGCGCGCGGATCATGGCCTCGTCTTTAAGCGACTCCATGCGTGCCAATTGAAACGGATAATTACCTTTGGGTGTCATCAGCAGCAGTTCATCACCAATAGAAAAGCCATTTTTCACCTCAACCTCATATAAGGTTTTGTCGGCGGTTGCTGCTGCCAGTTGCCCGACCAGAATATGCTCGCCTTCGCTGTGCGAGCGTTCATAATTCTGCAAGTCTTGTGGCGTATGGCGTTGTAAGAAACCTGCGGTAAACCCACGGTTTGCCATACTTTCCAGTTCGCTAAGCAGCTCGTTATTAAAAGGCTTACCGGCCACGGCGTCGTCAATTGCGCGCCGATAAACCTGAGCTGTTCTGGCAATGTAATAGTCTGACTTAGTGCGGCCTTCAATTTTTAAAGAATGCACACCCATCTCAACTAAGTCCTTTACATATTCAACCGCGCGTAAATCCTTCGAGTTCATGATGTAGGAGCCGTGTATGTCCTCATCCAGCAACATTAAATCCTGTGGACGCTTCGGGTCACCAAGCAGTACCGGTTCATATTGACCCACAGCGTTTTCCTTTGCTTCATGCACCTCATACCCCCAGCGACAGGCATTGGTGCAGGCGCCTTGGTTTGGGTCGCGCTTGTTCATATAACCAGATAGCAGGCAGCGCCCGGAGTAGGCCATGCAGAGTGCGCCGTGTACAAATACTTCAACTTCCATGTCAGGAACTTGCTTGCGCATTTCAGCAATTTCTTTGAGTCCCAGTTCGCGCGACAAAATAACTCGCTCAATGCCTTGTTGTTGCCAGAACTGAAGTGCAGCCCAGTTGACCGTGTTGGCCTGGACCGATAAGTGTAGAGGTTGGTCGGGAAAGTACTGTTGAAGCAACATAACCACGCCGGGGTCAGACACAATTAAGGCATCTGGCTTCATGTCGACAATGGTGCAAATGTGTTCAACAAAACGGGCCAGCTTGGCGTTGTGCGGCGCAATATTGACTACAACATAAAAACGCTTTCCCTGCTTATGAGCTTCGTTAATGCATTCGCCTAAGTTTTCCAGGGTAAAGCTGTTATTGCGTACCCGCAGGCTATAGCGAGGTTCGCCAGCATAAACGGCATCTGCACCGTAAGCAAAAGCCATACGCATAGCTTCAGGGCTACCGGCGGGACAAAGTAACTCAGGACGGAAATCTGCGGCTGACATAAAACACCTGTATCACCAAATTAACGGTGAAGAATAGCAGAATCGGGGAATTGGCAGCTTGACGCAAATCAAGGAGAGGTAGCGAGGGTAGGTGTTGGCAGATTACCCTCGCGATTACGGGCGATTATTATCGGTCCTTATTGAGGCGCTTTATTACCCTGTAGGTTGACCATCCATACGGCGGCCTCAACCCGGGAGCGTAGCCCCAGTTTCTTTAATAAGTGTTTTACGTGCACTTTAACTGTGCCATCTGAAATATCCAGTTCGCGGGCAATGACTTTATTACTCATGCCTTTGGCAATTAAGCTTAAAATCTCGTGCTCGCGATTGGTTAAGTTACTCAATTGAGAAGTGGTTGACTGCGTTGGTTGGCGCAGTGCGGTCGCCAGTATTTCGGTAATGGCTTCGCTTAAAACCATTTTGCCGGTAACGGCGCGATGAATCTGTTCCAACAGCAGTTCGGGTTCCATGTCTTTTAGCAGGTAACCGTCAGCACCATTGGTAATTGCCGCAACCACATCATCATCAGCATCACTCACTGTTAACATGATGATCCGCGAGGTGACTCCTGAGTCGCGGAGTCTCTTCAGAGTTTCTATGCCATCCATACCCTGCATGTTCAAATCCAGAACGATTAAGTCAGGGTCGTGCTCTACTGCTAGCAGCAAGGCGTCCGGGCCATTACTGGCCTCTGCGACAACGGTCATGTCATCTTCCATCGCAATCAACTGCTTTAATCCTTTACGCAGTAGTGGATGATCATCCACGAGCATAATGCTGGCCGCTTCGGTTGTCATAGTGTTCTCCCTTATAAATTTAACCTGGTTAGTTTGACATAGCTTGTGCACAAATTCACCGCAGACAAGCATTACTTACACTTCTGAATAAAATTCTACTCCGAAAGAGGTAGCTGCTTACTCCATAATAAACCTAAAACTAACTCTTGATGTGAGTTGTATCCAAACCCTCATAGTTGCAAAGTCCTTACTCTGTGAATATGACAACGAATTGCAATGTTATGGGTAAAGTTTCGCAAGCGAATACAATGAGCGATGTTCGTGATTACCTCGGTTCTCGCGCGCTTTCCCGTGGGTTAACGCTGAGTGTGTTATTGCTTGGTGTCACATTTTGGGCAAGCTGGAGCGTTATCGTTGTATTACTGGCAAAATCAAACCTTAACTTAAGCCCGGTTCAGTTGCTGTCATTAGTCGCTATTGCTGGGGCAAGCGGTGCTGTGTCCAAGTTGTTAGGAACTTTGCTAGTCAATATCCTCGGACGATGGATGCCTACAGTTATTGCCACGCTTATGCTGCTAATGAGTATTATCAGTTTTGTGCAATTTTCAGCTGTGCAGCTGAGCTATCCTATATTGGTTGCTTTAGCTGCGGGGTCAGGCATGGGCTGCATGATGTTTGCGCCTGCATTCGACTTAACCCGCCAGTCAAAGGTCATGATCCCCTTGCCGTTGTCCATGAGCCTGGTTATCGGCATGATGATATTCTCTCTGTTTTTAGCTCAGCTGGTTGTGCCTCTGCTGGCTACCTGGCAGTTAGCTGCGGTAGATTCCGCTCTCATACTCGAGCGCAGCAGTGGTCATTTTTTCGCTCGCATCGAGGCTGGCCAGACTATTTTGCTAAACAATTTCAGTTTTGTCTGGGCGATTCTTTTTGGCCTGACAGCCATTTTGAGCGCCGCGGCTGCTTTATTGTCAAACCACAAACAGTCATTACCCAAAGTCACTTTAAGAAAGCTGCTGGCTCACAATGGGCACGTTTGGTATTGCAGTATTCTGTACAACATGACGTTTGGTAGCTTTATTGGCTTTACTATGGCATTGCCACTGATGCTGGAATTTGTGTTTGGTTACAGCACCTTAATTCTGGTTTGGATGGGGCCTTTTATTGCTCTGTTAGCCAGGCCTTTCGGACGTTGGCTGGCGACTATTTTTGGTGGCGCTCTGATAACGCAAGTGAGTCTGTTGTTGATGATGATATTCGGGGCTTTGGCTGGCCGCTACATGTATTTTGCTCAACATGGTGCCACTGAACTCTACTTTGAGCCTTTCTTCATCAGCATGCTGGGACTGATTTTTACCAGCGCCTTGGGGAACGGTTCAGTCGTTGTCAGTATGACCAAAGTCTTTCCCAGAACTTATACTCACAGAGTGTTAATTTGGGCGGGCACTATCGCTATGCTGGGTGCGGTTTATTTGCCCTTGCGCTTTGCCTGGGCTTTGCAGTCGCAAAACATGGACACCGTTTATATCGACTTCATTGTTTTCTATGTTATCGGGCTCTTGTTAAACGGTTTTGTCTATTTGCGCCGACGCGGCCAGTTCTATAACCCTTAAGAGTGTGGACGGTGTCTTTCACTATTGCAGCAAATAGTCCGGTGTAAAGGTGAAGCAAACTTCCGTGCCGCCGCTTTCCAGTCTTGAGATTTTTATTTCACCACCAAGATTACGACTGCGTTCCTGCATAATGGCTAACCCGTAATGATTAACCTTCTCCGCATTCTCAGGTAAACCGATGCCATCGTCAGTAATTTTAAGTTCCACGTCCTGTCCACTGGGCTGCGATAGGCTAATGTGTACTTCGCTCCCCTGACTATGGTTGACCGCATTCTGACTGGCTTCACGAATAATTTGCAGTAAATGGATTTCTTCATGAGGTACCAGCGGAATGTTGTTAAGACGGTAATCCAGATGGACAACCATATTACTTTGTTCGGTTAACTGTTTAACCGTCGTCTGCAATGCGCTGTAAAGGCCTGAACCATCCACTTTTAAGCGGAAGGTCGTTAGCAACTCCCGCAACTGTCGGTAGGCTGAGTTTAGGCCTTCTCTCAGTTCGCTACTGACATCATCTATCGTGGCGCGATCGTTCTTTTCAATGCCTTTGTGTAGCCGCGTAACCTGAATTTTTAAGTAGGACAAAGCCTGTGCCAGTGAGTCGTGCAGCTCGCGGGCTATAACGGTACGCTCGTGCATTAGTGCCAGCCGGCGCACTTGCTCTTCCTCAGATTTCAGGCTTTGCGATAAGGCAAGCTGGTCAGCTGTAGAGCTCATCAATTGCTGTTGCCAGGTAGCCAGAGGCTGTCCCTGTTCGCAGCGAACAATTAATACACCGTAGTTTTGATCTTCCCGTTTTAGCACAAAGCGATAAACCAGTTTGTCTTCTATTACCGAAGCACCAGGGCCTGCTTTAAGGCAGGTAGCGCAGTCACCGGCCTCACAGGGTTCGTGTGAATTGGGACGCGGTTGCAGTTGCAAAAACGGGCGATTGCCTTCTTCCGTTAACAGACATAACTCAATGTCATCCACTTCTCCAATTTCGTACAGCTTTTCGATAACTTGCTGGTAATTATTGTAGTCATAACTGTGCACGATAATGGAGCGGGCGGTATCGTACAGAAAGGACAACACCTTGTTTTTGCGCGACAGTTCCTGAGTTTGTTGCTCTACCCGGCGTTCAAGACCACCATAAAAGTAGCTGACGGTTTCCGACATTTTGTTCATTGTGCGGGACAGCTGGCCTATTTCATCTTCGTTATCGATTTTTGACTTAGCGGTAAAGTCGCCCTGACCCAAACGTTTGGAAACCGCCAGCAGGTGTCGAAGCGGTTGGTTGATTTTCCGTTTTAGCACGGTAAGTAAAAAGAAAAATATGGCAACGATAAAAAATGAGGCTAAAGCCAGCGAGCTACGAACCGTCTCCATTCGTCTTTCTGAATGCTCTTGTAGCTGGCCAACCAGAGTGTCCAGCTGATTCACATAGTTGTCTATGGCGTTACTTTGTTGCTGAGAAAAGCGAGCAAAATCCTGCTCTGCTATTTCTGAGTGTACCCGCTGCCATTCGGTTCTGGCGTCTTTGGCCAGCTGTTGAATGCTACCGCCAGCTTTTACGAAGTGACGATGAAGTAAAGGTTGTTCCCAGAGAGTGTCTATTTCCTGCGCCGTTTCGCTGGCTGGAACTTTCTTGCCGCTAGATAGCTGCAGCGCAAACTTATAGGCTTTCATCCGGTGTGAGCCCGCAACGTTAATCAGCTCCGCGTCCTGCTCCGATTTTTCCAAAAGCCAGAATGCAGATAGAGAAGAGGCGCTGGCAACAATTACGATAAGCGCAAGTGATACTCTGAAGACATTAATTATAGAAGCGTTGCGTATCATTCCGGGCGACGTCCTGAGCGAAAGTTCCGGTACATGATATAGCATTTCGAAAGAGTGGAACAAATAAGTGCGGATTAATTCATCAGGTTATTGCGGTGAAGAACTTTCTCGGTTCGGCGCGCTAACTTCTCCATAAAAACTAAGTCCGCTAAGGTTGGCTCTGCCAGTTCGTTGTCCAGGTCGGCCCGCCATTGGCTGACTTCAGCATCCAGCATTTCCATCATTTTTTTAGAGCAGCCACGACAAATACCCTGGCACATATCGGCTTCTTTTAAGCCAAAAGGAATATGCTTACGAATGACATCGAGTAATTGATACATCGCGGTTTTGGTATCGGGTTTGCGGCTCATACATCCTCCAGTAAACGCCTCACAAAAGAAAAGCCAGGCTTCTGCAACGATTGCAGAAGCCTGGTTTATTAAGGGTTAATCAGATTTGTGTTTTAGGCCTTTTACAACTTGCCAGCTGATGCCTAACGCACCCACGATGAAGACCATGTCGCCAACCGTACGGAACCAGCGTAGGTTCTGTAATAGCGGTTGCTGCATAAAGGCTTCACTGCGCGCATACCACAAGCCTTCGCTGGCAGCGGCGTAGAACTGGATAAAGCCGACAGGCAACAAGCTGGTGAAGAGCATTAGTGCTAAGCCAATGTTCATGGTCCAGAACGCCATTTTCATCAGTTTTTCATCGAACTGCAGGTTCGGGCGAATGTAGCGCAGAATCAACAGCACGAAACCAAGCGCCAGGAATCCGTACACACCAAATAAAGCTGCATGTGCGTGAGTTGGCGTAGTGTTCAAGCCTTGCACATAGTACAGCGAAATAGGTGGGTTGATCATAAAGCCGAGTACACCTGCGCCCAGCATGTTCCAGAAAGCAACTGCAACGAAGCACAATAGTGGCCACTTAATGCGTTGCATCCAGGTTGCGCGTTTTTGCAGGCTGTAGTTCTCCCAGGCTTCATAGCCCAGAACAATCAGTGGCACCACTTCTAATGCTGAGAACGTTGCACCCACGGCCATGACCGGAGTGGTTGTACCGGCAAAGTACAAGTGGTGGAACGTACCTGGTACACCTCCGAGCATAAACAGCGACGCGGAAGCTAACGCAGCCACGGTTGCCATGCGGCGGGAAACTAAGCCCATGCTGTGGAAAATGAAGGCCAGTGACGCCGTTGCGAATACTTCGAAGAAACCTTCTACCCACAGGTGAACAATCCACCAGCGCCAGTATTCCATGATAGAAATGTGAGTACGTTCGCCGTAGAAGAAGCCAGCGCCATAGAATAGGCCAATGGCAACAACTGAAGCGGTAAATAATGCCAGTAAGTTCTTATCGCCTTTGACTTTGAATGCGCCGACAACACAACGCATCATCAGTACCAGCCAGAAAACGATACCGAGGAACTTACCAATTTGCCATAGGCGACCTAAGTCGACGTATTCGTAGCCCTGATGGCCTAACCAGAAGTTCAGGTGCTCCGGCATGATTTGCGCAATGGCTAACCAGTTACCGATAAAGGTACCTGCGACAACCAGAACCAGTGCCCAGAACAGGATATCGACACCCAGTTTCTGATACTTAGGATCTTTACCGCCATTAATAATCGGCGCCAGGAAGAGGCCAGCAGCCAGGAACCCGGTTGCTATCCAGAACATGGCAGCCTGAATGTGCCAGGTACGGGTTAGTGAGTAGGGGAACCACTCGGAAATATTAATGCCGTAGAACTCCTGTCCTTCGACTGTGTAGTGTGCGGTTAAGCCACCCAGTAAAACTTGTAGCGAGAACAGCGCGACCACAATAAAAAGGTATTTACCTAAGGCTTTTTGTGAGGGCGTGAGCTTAATTTTGGCTATCGGATCATGTTCTGGAGCAACAGGGTCTTCTTCGTCGTGTTGACGTAAAAACGCCCATGCCCAGATTAAGAAGCCAACACCGGCAATTAAGAGAATAACGCTGACAATAGACCAGATAATATTTTCCGCGCTCGGCACATTGTCTATCAGAGTCTCATGTGGCCAGTTGTTGGTATAAGTAATATCTGAGTCAAAACGTTCTGTCGACGCGGCCCATGCTGTCCAGAAGAAAAAGTCGTTCATTACCGCACGACGTGCTTCTGAAGGAAGCGTATTTTCTTTCATGGCGTAGTTAACGCGGGTAGGGCGCAGCTCCGGGTCATCGCTGAACAGTTTTGAGTAATACTCGCCGGTTTGCTCAATGGCCTTAATGCGTCGTGAACTTAGAATAACGGTATCTGAAGCTTTATCGTAAGTATTGGTCCGATACTCTTCTTTTAGCTCGTATTCAAGTTGATTTTGCTGTGAACCCTCAAGCTGTTCGTAGGGTTTACCAAAGACTTCGTTGGCGCGAATGTCCAGCCAGGCCAGAAGTTCGCGGTGTAGCCAGTCAGCTGTCCAGTCGGGCGCCTGATAAGCACCGTGCCCCCAAATGGAACCCAGCTGCATGCCACCAACAGACTGCCAGGCGGTTTGCCCGTCTAAAACAGACTCTTCGGTTGCAATGACTTTGCCATTGGTACTCATGAACTTATCCGGAATAGGCGGAGCTTCCCGGTAAACTTCCGTTCCGAAGTACCCTAAAAGTCCAAAAGTAATTGCGAGAACTGCAATTAGCGTCCACCAAAGCTTACGATAACCGGCCATAATTGACCTCCTTGATGCTGAACAGCTTCATATTGTTACTCCATAGGTTTATGAGCAGAGAATTTTTATTAATTCGCTATGCATTCACCTAAGTGCAATATTAAGGCCATAGTTTAATCAACTGATAAATAAGGGATTTAATTCTAAAAGGGTATTTATGACTTAAGTTTATTAGGTTGTTTTTACTTTTATGGTTAAAAGTACCCGAAAGGTTATTTCTACCCTTTAATGGGTATCTCTTTGTGGCTCCGGTCATTTTTTCCTTCTTGCTTAAATCTTGAGCGTGATCAATGCGCCCGAAACAGACTTAACTATGCTGAAGCACAATATGTAGTGATTATTTTTATATTAATAACAATATATGGTGTTTTATGGCGATTTACCCTACAAGGCTACATTACAGCGCGGAGCAAATTGTCTGGCAGGAGGTTCCCGGAGAAGTGGCCTTGGCTTACACCATTACCGGCTGCCCGGTTGGCTGTAAAGGCTGCCACAGTGTGGATAGCTGGCCGGTGGGAAGCGGGTCGCCTTTAACGCAGGAACATCTGGCACAGCAGCTGCAAAAATACCGTGGGTTAATTAGCTGCGTTCTCTTTCTGGGCGGCGAATGGCAGCCCACAGCACTACTGAAACTATTAAAGCAAGTACGAAACGAAGGGCTGGAAACCTGCCTGTATACCGGCTATGAAAACGTCACTCTGGCCCTTCGCGAACAACTGACTTACTTAAAAACCGGGCCGTGGATTGCTGCCCGGGGCGGGCTGGAAAGCCCAACCACCAACCAACGCTTTTATGATTTACGGACCCAGCAGTTATTGAACTGCAAGTTTCAAACAGGAGAATAATTATGTTGCGCTTAAACGAGGAACAAGTCACTGGCAAAGTCGATTTCATTCACGAGTATCTGCATGCTCAAAACGCGGCTGATGGCTCGAAAATGGATGCAAACGCCAACGTCACACAAAAGAATATAGCAACGCTTGAAGCTGAGTTAATGAAAGACTTTTTTGTGCAGGTTAACCGCAAGCAAGTCAGCAATAAAATCAGTGAGCTTTTTGGTAACGAGCTGGCAAAAGAGTACGTTCGACAAATTGAAGATCATGAAATATACGTACATGACGAAACCAGCCTCAAACCTTACTGTGTTTCAGTCACTATGTATCCGTTTTTACGTGACGGCTTAACTAAGCTGGGTGGCGAATCTCAGGCACCCAGGCACCTGGAATCGTTTTGCGGTACCTTTGTTAACTTCGTTTTTGCCGTGAGTTCGCAGTTTGCCGGAGCCGTTGCCACGGTCGAGTTCTTAACTTACTTTGATTACTTTGCCCGTAAAGACTACGGCGACGATTATTTAAATACCCATCGTCACCAGATTGAAAACCATCTGCAGCACGTGGTGTATGCGCTGAATCAGCCTGCGGCAGCACGCGGCTACCAGAGTGTGTTCTGGAACATCTCAATTTACGACCAGCATTACTTTGACAGTATGTTTGGTGAGTTTGTTTTCCCTGCGGACTTCACTAAGCCAGAGTGGAGCTCGGTTAGCGCACTACAGGATTTCTTCCTGGACTGGTTTAACAAGGAACGGGAAAAGACCATTTTGACCTTCCCTGTGGTGACGGTGGCCATGTTAACCGACAAGGGACAATGCAAAGATCAGGCATTTGCCGAAAAAATTGCTGGAGAAATGGCAGGCGGAAATTCCTTCTTTGTCTACTTGTCCGACAATGCCGACTCGTTAGCGTCCTGTTGCCGGCTACGTAGTGAAATTAGCGATAATACCTTTTCTTATACTCTGGGTGCAGGTGGTGTCGCGACAGGCTCTATTAATGTCATAACCATGAACATGAACCGTTTGGTGCAGGATGGCAGAGATTTAGAGGAAGAAGTCAGCAAAATTCATAAATATCAAGTGGCTTACAGAAAGCTGATGGAAGAGTACAAAGAAGCGGGCCTGTTAACCGTGTACGACGCGGGTTTTATTACCCTGGACAAGCAGTTTTTGACTATTGGTATTAACGGCATGGTTGAAGCGGCTGAATCTCAGGGCATTACTGCGGGAAACAACGAGGCCTATAAAGACTTTGTACAAAGCCATTTAAAAGTGATTTACGACGCCAATAAAGCGGCGAAAAAAGAATACGGTTATATGTTCAACACTGAGTTTGTGCCAGCAGAAAACCTGGGTGTGAAAAACGCTAAGTGGGACAGAGCTGACGGCTATAAAGTGACCCGTGACTGCTACAACTCTTATTTTTATGCGGTGGAAGACGAAGAGGCCAATGCGCTGGATAAACTGGTTCTTCACGGAAAAGAATTGATTGAATACCTGGATGGCGGTTCGGCATTGCATTTGAACCTTGATGAAAAGCTCAACACCTCAGGCTATTTGTCGTTACTCAATATTGCCGCGAAAACGGGCTGTAATTACTTCTGCATTAACGTCAAAATTACCATTTGTAACGCCTGCGAGCAGATTGATAAACGCACCTTAAGCGAATGTTCCAGCTGTGGCTCTGAGGACATTGACTACGGAACCCGGGTTATTGGTTACTTAAAACGAGTGTCTGCTTTTAGTGCAGGCCGTCGAAAAGAGCACCATTTGCGTCATTATCATCGCAAGCAGCCTGCAGAGGTTGCTGTGGGTGCGGCACAATCGAATAGGGTATTGCGCCGAGCAAGCTAAACTGGCACAAAATGATTACAGAGAGGGATGAGTTTTCCCTCTTTCTGTAGCTCTCAGAATTCGAGTTTTGTGGTAATCTCCGCGCGAAAATTCCTGCCGGAATAATCAAACACTTTCATTCTTAACCACCAACCAACAAGGAGAGTTGGTGCAGTTTATATTTTGGTTCTGAACTGCACTGAAAAAACGCTATGAAAAAACTACTGTTTACCGTCATTTCGCTGCTGTTTTCGGTATCAGTGCTGGCTGCAGAACCATCTGCTGACCGTATCGATCTCACCTCATCGACCGTTGGTTACGCTGCCATCGTCATTTTTATTCTTGCGTATATTTTGGTGATGGGTGAAGAGAAACTGCACATGAGAAAATCCAAGCCTGTGCTGGTTGCGGCAGGGGTTATCTGGATCCTCATAGGGTTTGTTTATAGTGGCGACAATGCCGTTCTGGCGGAAGAGGCGTTCCGGGAAAACTTATTAAAATTCGCAGAGCTGATGTTGTTTTTGCTGGTGGCAATGACCTACATTAATGCTCTGGAAGAGCGGCGTTTGTTCGATGCGCTCAGCGCCTGGTTGATGAAAAAGGGCTTTACCTATAGAAAGCTCTTCTGGATAACCGGCTTTTTAGCGTTTTTCATTTCGCCTATTGCGGACAACCTGACTACCGCTTTGTTAATGTCGGCTGTGGTCATGAAAGTTGCCGAGGGCAATAAAAAGTTCGTCGCGCTTTGCTGTTCCAGTATTGTTATAGCGGTTAATGCCGCCGGTGCCTTCAGCCCGTTTGGGGACATAACCACGCTTATGGTGTGGCAGTCCGGCAAGGTAGAATTTACCGAGTTCTTACAGCTGTTTGTACCCGCGTTAGTGAACTACTTAATACCCGCAGTTATCATGAGCTTCTTTATTGAGAACAAAAGTCCGACAACATTGCATACCGAAGTCGAGCTTAAGCGCGGAGCCCTGCGCATTACGTTCTTATTCTTGTTAACAGTCGCAACCGCCGTTGCATGCCACATTTGGCTGCATTTACCGCCGGTGCTCGGCATGATGATGGGGCTGGGCTACTTACAGTTCTTCGGTTACTTCCTGCGTATGACCCTGCCGGGATCGCTGGCGCGCAAGCGAGCAATGGCAGAACGCGAAGGCGACCAAAAACGCCTGCAACAACTTGGTGGTGTCGTGCCATTCGACGTATTCAGCCGGGTTTCCCGTGCCGAATGGGACACCTTGCTGTTTTTCTACGGCATTGTGCTGTGCGTTGGCGGTTTAGGCTTTATGGGTTATTTAGGTTTACTGTCCGAGTCTCTTTACGGTGGTTTAGACCCAACCATAGCAAACAGTATTCTAGGCGTGGTCTCCGCTCTTGTGGATAACATCCCTGTGATGTTCGCAGTACTGTCCATGGACCCTGAAATGTCCACCGGACACTGGCTGCTAATAACCCTGGCCTGTTGTACCGGCGGCAGCCTGCTCTCTATCGGTTCCGCATCAGGCGTCGCCTTAATGGGACAAGCCAGAGGTTACTACACCTTTATGTCGCACCTGAAATGGACACCGGTAATAGCCATAGGCTACGCAGCCAGCATCCTGCTACACCTATGGCTAAACCAAGCCACCTTCCTCAGCTAGCGGGGAAGGGGAAAGGACTCTCTTGCGATTAAGGTTCCCGGCTCAGAGAGACGCCTGCAAGTACGTCCCTGTAAGGCTTGGGTGGCGCCATCCTTGGCGCCACACACTCTCTGAGCCGGAAACCTCAACCACTCGACGTCCTTTCCCTAACCTATGCTTTGCCGAGGCTTCTTCGGCGCTCTTGCTTTTCGGATACTGTCGTTCAGCCGGCTATTAAGGTTTGTTTTCCGAAGTCAGCTGATAGAGGTAACCCGGTCGCGGCACGCGCCGGAGAGCTGGTAAGAAAGTGTGTGGCGCCAAGGATGGCGCCACCCAAGCCCCCAGGGATGGGTTTACGGCGTCTTTCTTACCAGCTCTCCAAGCGTAACCGAGGCCGGGTTACCGCCCCCAGCCAGCTAAACGACTTTGGAGTAGCGGTTTTGGCCGTGGTCCAGGTATTCGTCGAAACAGGCGCAGATGCTGCGAACCCAGAGGCGACCTAAGTCGGTGACGCGGAGCTTTTTGTCGGAAACGTCGACTAAGCCGTCTTCAATGAATGGTTTTAGTAGCGGTATGGCTTCGGCGAAATGAGCCCAGAAATCGTCGAGATCCCATTGTGCTTTAAAGGCTTCTATATCAAGCTCGAAATGGCAAATAACCTGAGAAATTAATGCGGCACGCAGCTTATCTTCGTCGTTTAACGCCATGCTTTTTATAATGGGTTTTTGTCCGTTATCTATCATTTTGTAGTAGGCAGGAAGCTCTTTTTCGTGTTGCCACAGTACACCGTTTACCTGGCTAATGGATGAAACACCTAAGCCCAGCAGTGCGTCCTGACCGTCGGTGGTGTAGCCCTGGAAGTTACGCTGCAAGCGGCCTTCGCGCTGAGCTATGGCAAGTCCATCGTCTTTTTTTGCAAAATGGTCCATGCCGATAAATTGGTAACCGGCGTCGTTCAGTTGTGTAATGGCTTGTTCCAGCAAACTCAACTTAACCGATGGCTGCGGAATGGATTCTTCCGGTATTTTCTTCTGCCCGGCAAAACGTTGAGGTAAATGCGCATAGCTAAATACCGAGATGCGGTCAGGATCCATTTCAATGACTTGCTCAATAGACTTCTTAAAGGTTTCCGGACGCTGGTAAGGCAGGCCGTAAATAAGGTCTAAGTTGATTGACTCAAAGCCTATCTCTTTACTGAGCTTTAGCTGATGCGCAATAAGCTCAATATCCTGCACGCGATTGATCGCAATTTGCACTTTCTTGTCAAAGTCCTGCACCCCGTAGCTGACACGGTTAAAACCCAGTTTACGTAAATGGCGAAGTTTTTCGTCGCTGCAGCTGCGTGGGTCAATCTCTATGCTGACTTCAGGGTTGTCCGCGAAGGTAAAATGCTGATGAACCAGTTCCATTAGGCGGGTCAGTTGCTGCTCAGTCAAAAAGGTTGGGGTGCCACCGCCTAAATGAATCTGACGGATCTTCTTGTCTCTTACCATAGGCTGGTACATCGCCATTTCGCGGGCGAGGTAATCCAGATATTTATCTGCTTTATGCTGGTGGCGGGTAATCACTTTATTGCAACCACAGTAATAACAAAGCTTGTGGCAGAAAGGTAAGTGCAAATAAAGACACAGTCCGTCATTTGCATTTTTCAGCGCGGTTTCTATGCGGCTTTCTGAAAATTGTTCGGAAAGCATTAACGCTGTGGGATAAGACGTATAACGAGGTCCATTAATGTTGTATTTTTCTATTAACTCTTTATCCCAGGTAACTGTACTCATAACCACCTCTTGACCCCAGTCAAAAACTATTTAATTAACTTGTCTGTATTGTTTCACCTTTTTCTTTATAAATAAAATCACTAAACCGGTCTCCTATTAAATATAAGGTCCTTGGTAGCTTTTGATTTACCTCAATGGTGTCTAAGAAGTTTTTTAAATGTAACCCTAATTCGGTATTGCCTTTTACCATTAGTTTCCGATTAAAGAATAAAGTGTCGGGGTCAACCTTTCCGTAAATCAGTAAAAGCAGTGCGTCACCGTCTGCTGAGAGCTGTACGTCGGGTTCAAATGGGCTCTTGAGGGATTTTAGTTGGTTTCCTTTTAACGTCAAAAATAGAGATAAATCAATGTCTTTAACCTTTATCTCTATTATGTTTCCAGAAATAAAATTAAGCTCCCCTGATGAGATTTCTTCCTTAAATAAAATATTTAATAACTTTTCAGACCCGAAGTTAATAAATTTCGATGGAATTAATTTGTTTATTGGTCGAATTATATTAGGTATAGAAGATACCCAGTTGGTGGTATTCATATTTTGCTCCGTTTACAACAACAAAATAAAAGTTGTGAGCACTATAATGAATTAATAATTATGGTGCTACAAAATATTAAATAGAGGTTTTAAATGGAACTGCTTTGTCCGGCCGGAAGTATCCCTGCATTAAAAGCGGCAATAGAAAATGGTGCCGATGCGGTCTATGTGGGGTTAAAGGATGAAACCAATGCACGTCATTTCGCTGGTCTGAATTTAAATCAGATGAAGCTGGCAGAAGCAGCGGACTATGTGCATAAACATGGTCGTAAACTGCACGTTGCCATTAATACCTTTGCGCATGCCAACAGTTGGGAGAAATGGCGTCGGGCAGTTGATGATGCTGTTCTGGCCGGTGCTGATGTACTGATTATTGCAGACCTCGCGGTTTTGGCTTACGCGGCTGAAAGGTACCCCAAAGTTGAAAGGCACTTGTCGGTGCAGGCATCTGCAACCAACGCCGGAGCCATCCGCTTTTATCAGCAGTTTGGCGTGTCGCGGGTGGTCTTGCCCCGAGTGCTGTCTATGCAGCAAGTCAGAGCCCTGGCGCGCACAACTGACGTCGAGCTGGAAGTCTTTGCTTTCGGTAGCCTCTGCATTATGGCGGAGGGGCGTTGTTATCTTAGCTCTTATTTAACCGGCGAGTCTCCTAATACCGCTGGAGCCTGCTCACCTGCGGCTTTTGTGGAGTGGGACGAACAGGACAATAAACTGGAGTCACGGCTTAACGGCGTGCTTATCGACCGTTTTGATGAAAACGAAAAAGCGGGTTATCCCACTCTATGCAAAGGGCGTTTTTCGGTTGACGACGAAACTTACAACGTACTGGAAGAACCGACCAGCCTGAATACCTTAAGTTTGTTGCCGCAACTGTATAAAGAAGGCATTGCCTCGTTAAAAATTGAAGGGCGGCAGCGCAGCCCGGCTTATGTGTCGCAAATTACCAGAGTCTGGCGTCAGGCTATCGATGCCGTTATGACCGACCCGGACGCCTTTGAAGTGGAAGATAACTGGAATTCGGTTCTGGCCTCACTTTCTGAAGGCAGTCAAACGACGCTGGGCGCGTACCACCGGAAATGGAAGTAACCAATATGAAGTTTTCTCTAGGACCTATTCTGTATTTTTGGCCGAAACAGCAGGTTTTTGATTTTTATCAGCGAGCTGCCGAGTCGGATGTTGAACACGTGTATCTTGGTGAAACCGTCTGTAGCAAGCGTCGTGAGTTAAAGCTGGATGACTATCTGGCGATAGCGCATATGCTGAGAGAAGCCGGGAAAAAAGTAACGCTGTCGACAATGACCTTGTTGGAAGCTCCTGCGGAGCTCCGGGAGCTGGGTAAATATTGCGATAATGGCGAGTTTTATGTTGAAGCCAATGATGTCAGTGCTATTGGGGTGCTGCAGGAGCAGGGACTGAACTTTACCGCCGGGCCGGCCATTAATATTTATAATCACCAGAGCCTGCGCCGTTTAATTGATATGGGTATGACCCGTTGGGTGGTTCCATTTGAACTTTCCCGCGACTGGCTGCAGGACGTGTTACAGCACAACCTTATTGACACTGTGAGGGACTGCTTTGACGTGGAAGTTTTCTCCTTTGGTCATATACCTTTGGCCTGGTCTGGTCGCTGCTTTACCGCTCGCTCAGAGAACCGGCCGAAAGATCAGTGCGAGCTGTGTTGCATAAAATACCCGGAAGGCCGGGAAGTGAAAAGCCAGGAAGGTCAGCAGGTGTTTGTACTTAATGGTATTCAGACGCAATCGGGTACACGCTATAACCTGATAAACCAGCTACCGGGTATGAATGACCTGGTCGATATTGTGCGTATTAGTCCGCAACCCGAGGGAACTTTCGACTGGCTACAACGCTTCCGCAGTAATATCAATGGGGAACACCCCGTGACCCTGACGAGCAAAGAGAACAATGGCTATTGGTTGCAACTGGCGGGGCTAGCGACAGGCTAGAATCTCTAAATAGGTATTAACTGACTTTTAGTGGTAGAGCGTCGATCTTAGTCAAAATAAAAGGTATATTAAAAATGTATCTTTTATTAATAAGCGGTGACAGTGATGCAAATCACAGACAGACAAAAAGAAGAGCAGTTAACTCCTATTCTGCGGCAGGCGTTTCGGCCTCTGTTCCTTTTGGGGGCAGGGTTTAGCGCCATAGCGATGCTGCTGTGGGGGGTAGCACTTAGCGGAAAGCTCAGTTTGCCTGTATACGGCAACATCATGTTCTGGCACAGCCATGAAATGATATTTGGCTTCGTTATTGCCATAGTCCTGGGGTTTTTATTAACTGCGGTGCAGAACTGGACCGGACTTAGAGCACCACATGGCAAGACTCTGCTTAGTCTGACCGTTTTATGGGCAGCCGCCAGGTTAATGTTGCTGTTGGGCGGTGAACTGCCGTGGTGGTTGGTTGCAGGCGTGGATGTCAGTCTGTTACCTGTCGCCGCGTTGCTGTTCGGGCGTATGGTGTTAAAAGTAAATCAGACCCGGAATTTATTCTTTGTGCCCATTTTGCTGTTGCTGACGGTGTGCAACTTGCTTATGCATTACGGCTTACACTTTGGTCACTATCATATTCAGGTGCTTGGCGCTTACAACGCGGTATTTCTGGTGACTTTGTTAATGGCCATTATTGGCGGACGAGTGTTGCCAATGTTTACTGCCAACGGGACTCAAACACCTAAAGTAACGCCAATAGTCTGGCTTGATCGTATAGCTTTAGGCAGCTTGTGGCTTATCTTCGCTGTGCACTTTCTGAATCTGCACACGCTGTTACCTAACCAGATAATGGTCGTTTTATTTGGCGTTTCAGCGGTGGCAACCGGCATAAGAGTTGCGCGCTGGAAAATCTGGATAACCTGGAGAGTACCGCTGCTTTGGTCACTGCATTTAGCTTATTGGTTTATTCCCGTTGGTCTGGCGTTATTTGCATTGCGTTACGCGGGTTTCGACCTGACGCAGAGTCTGGCGCTGCACGCCTTAACCGCAGGAGCTATGGGGAATATGATTCTTAGCATGATAGCGCGCGTCTCGTTGGGTCATAGTGGGCGTCCGTTGCAACCAAAACTGATAATGACCGGCGCATTTTTATTGGTATTAATAGCTGCATTAACCCGGGTCTTTTTAATGTGGCTGGTTCCTGATTTAGCCAGCCACTGGTTAATGTGTAGTGCTTTAGCCTGGACTCTGGCTTATGGCATTTATGTTGTGGTTTATTTTAAGGTGCTGACAACACCCCGCGCCGACGGTAACCCGGGTTAAGTCTTTTCCGGAGAGTGGTCGGGGCGCGTAGCCAGCCAGCACCCGACCACAACCAGCACAACACCGACAATTGCTTTTAGCCACACCGGAACTTGCGGAACAAATAACCATAGCACCAGGTACCCGGTTGCCATCATAACTAAGGCTATGATTTTAGAGCGGCGTTTAACCACTCGGTGCTCGCGCCAGGCTCGTATGTCCGGGCCGTATTTGGGGTGGTTAAGCAACCAGGTTTCAAGCCGGGGCCAGCCTTTACTAGCAGCCCACAATGCAGCAATGAGAAAAGGTACTGTGGGCATTACCGGCAGGGCAATGCCGATAAGTCCAAGTAATACAAAAAATAGCGCCAGAGCGCGCCACAATAATCGAATTAACAGCTCCCGCGTCACGACTTCATTCCTAATCGACTGGCCATTTTGTGCAGGTTACTGGCATCCAGCTGCAGGTCTTTAGCGGCCTGACTCCAACTGTTGTTATGGCGGCCTAAAGCCGCTTCTATCATCTTACGCTGAGTATAATTTACCGCTTCTTTCATCGACACGTTAGCCTGAGGTAAGCCGGTTCCAGCAGAATTTTTCCCAGAGTCGGTGGTGGCTGACAAAGGCAGTTGCACATCAAGATCCAGCATGTCGGGTTCAATGGTGGCAATATCGGTTTTTTCCACACCGTGGCTAAGCAGCTTAATAGCGGCCCGGCTGATAACATGTTCCAGTTCACGCACATTACCCGGCCACTGATACTGTTGTATGGCAAGCTCAGCCTCCGGCGATAAGCGCAAAGCCCGCAACCCCAGACGAGCCCGGTTTAGCTCGAGAAAATGCCCGGCCAGAATAGACACATCGTCACCGCGCTCACGTAATGGCGGAATGGGCAAAGGATAAACCGAAAGGCGGTGGTATAAATCAGCACGGAAAGTTTCATTACTGACTTGCTGGCGCAGGTTGCGGTTGGTGGCGGCTATAAGGCGAACATCTACTTTTCGGTATTTGTCAGAGCCCAAACGCTGAATTTCACCATTTTGCAGTACTCGCAATAATTTAGCCTGTATGGATAGTGGCAGCTCGCCAACTTCATCCAGAAACAGCGTACCGCCGTGAGCGACTTCAAAGCGTCCTGAACGGTCGCTGGTTGCGCCGGAAAACGCCCCTTTTACATGACCAAAAAGCTCGCTTTCTGCAAGTGATTCGGGTAGAGCCGCGCAATTTACATAAATAAGGGGTTTGTCGCTGCGCTGTGAGAGTATGTGCAGTTCACGGGCAAACAGCTCTTTACCGACACCAGTCTCGCCCAGTAGCAGTACGGGCAAATCGGCACTGGCAACCACTCGTAGTTCTTTCAGCACACTTTCAATAGCTTTGCTGTGCCCGATAATTTCCGACTCGTTTCTTTCTGTGGTTCCGGATTTTGGCATGGTGCGCTGCTGGCCTTGTCGCAGAGCCCTGACGTTTTGCTCCAGCTGGCCAATGCGAACGGCGGTCTCAACGAACAAGCTAAACTTTTGCAGTTCAATCATTGAGTTGTCGGTAAATGTACCGGGTTGCAGTGCGTCTAAGGTCAGTACACCCCAACACTTATTCTCCAGATACAAACTAATACCCATGCAGTCGTGAACGGGCAGCGCATTACCTGGCTGCTCAGCGAGCAGTCCGTCGTAGGGGTCCGGTAATGACGAATCGTGCTCAAACCGCACGGGGTTACGAGATGCCAGCAATGCCGCTAACCTGGGGTGCTGTGCTACAACAAACCGACGACCCAGCGCTTCGCGTACCAGTCCCTGAATAGCAACCGGTTGCAGCACTTCATTATCCAGCTTTAATAAAACCACTGCGCCACAGTTGAAGTGACTGCGTAAGGTGTTGACTAAATTTTGTAAACGAACCGCTGCAGGCTGCTCGGTAAGCAGGTCTGCTAATAGACTTTCTTGCAACATGGTTAAATTGACTGCCCAGGTTAAAAATACCCTTATTGGTTGGGTTGATAGTACCGTGACACCCCGGAGAGTCAATAATCCTAACGGGGTAGGAGATGGCCTGTTTGTTGCAATCCTGACCGGAGTAAGAAACTTTATTTAGCAAACAGGAGTGACCCATGAGTACTTTCGATGACCGTTTACAGACTGCCGAGCAACAATGGCAGGACGCTTCACCCAAGCATTTGATAGAGCATATTTATCTGCGTTTTCATCAGCGCCATCGCGAACAACTTCCTGAGTTAAAGCAATTGGCCATGCGCGTTGAAGCTGTTCATGGTGATCACCCCGAAGCCCCGGTTGGTCTGACTGAACACCTGGATAACCTGATGCAGGAGCTGGAAAGCCACATGACAAAAGAAGAACAAATTCTTTTTCCTTTGCTGTCTCGTGGTGTTTATCCCGGCGGGCCAATTTCAGTAATGGAAAGCGAACACGTTCAGCATGAAGGTGAACTTAATAGAATTGACGAACTGACCAATAACTTAACGCTACCGGAAGGCGCCTGTGGTACCTGGACAGCTCTTTATAAAGGCTTAAAAGAGCTGCAGGATGATTTGCACGAGCATATTCACCTGGAAAACAACCTGCTTTTTGTTGAAAAGAAAGCATCGGCACCTGAGCACGGTAAAGATTTTTGTTGCGGTTCGTGTCAGTAACCCTGCTTAAAGTACATCACCTTTTCTAAATACCGACGGCTCTCCGCCAACGGATGCTTAGAAGTTAAGTCCCGGTAAACAATGCCGGGCTGACTTCGGTTTATAATTTGAACCGCGTTGCTGCGGTTGGAAGAAAAGGTTTTCAGCACGTTACCGGCGCCACCATTGTATGCTGAAACAATAGCGTATTCGCGACTGCGCGGATGTTGCACACCTTTTAAGTACTGGGTGTTCAAAATGTGCAAATAGGCACTGCCAATATCGATGTTCTGAGCCGGGTCAAACAATTGTTGAGACGTGGGCTGCCCGGGAATTTTACGAACGCGCTCAAACACGTCACGTCCGGCGGTCGATGCCACTACCTGCATTAAGCCGTAAGCGTTAGCGTGGCTCACCGCATAAGGGTTAAAACTGCTTTCGGTTTCAATAATGGCATAAATAAGCTCAGGCTCCAGGTTATAGCGTCGCGCTGCGGCTATCACGTAGTCGGCATACTGGTGTTTGCGTAGCTCCTGGTGTTCATCGACCAAAGCAATTTGAACCTCATACACCTTGTTGTTTTTAGCGCGCCGGGTGCGCAACTGGTTTTTCACCAAATACTCGGCAAAGCGATTCGCCCGCCATTCGTACTCGACGATCACATTGTCCTGGTCAACAACTTGCCCGCGCAAAAATGGTTTTCCCGTCCGTTCAGGCTCTTTATCGGTAAAAATATCAACGGCAGTGAGGTCGGCTGGCGTTAACAGCGTACGCACAATAGCGGCTTTGAGTTGTTCCCGGGTTTTGGCTGGATCATTGCTGTCATGCAATGTCGCAACGGTCAGCAGGCCCTGCTCAAAATCGACAACGGCTTTGGCATGAAAGTTATCACTGTATTTAACGTACTTTTTCGCGCTGGGAACCGTGTTTTCCTCGTCACCCCATATGGCCTCAGCAACGGCACGCAGATCGCGCAAAGCCTTGCGTAAGTCCTCAATGTCGCTAATAAGCTGTTGCGGGTTGCTGCGGTAGCTGTGCAAACGCTCACGCGCCATAGATTCCACCACTGCACTTGGGTCGTTACCGCTAAGCACGCCGGAATTGACCACGCGTTTTACGTTATTAGGTGTTATTTGGCATCCTGCCAAAATTAGCGTTGTGGCTATAGCCGCCAGCAGAGTGGTTAATTGAGTCTTTTTATTCATAGCGCCTAAATTGAGCTTCACTTCCCTTGTTCAAGCTTTTACATTAGAGAGACATAAAAAGAAACCCCAAGCACAGTTTAAAAGTGCATAAAACAACAGGAATGAAGATGCGCAGTCTCAAATTTGCGGCGCTGATAGCCGCCGTCTCGTGGTTTGTTAACCCCTCCTACGCACAGCAGTTGGCTGGCGAAAAGTCATTACTTCCCGAAGCGAACTACAGTAATTCAGAAGTGACTGTTGAGCAGGTCCTGGGTTATCCGCTTGGCACTAAAATTACCAGCCCGGCCGACATGAGCCGTTATTTTGAAGCTCTGCAGCAGGCTTACCCCAAACAAGTAAAATTGCTAGAGTACGGCAAAAGCTGGGAAGGGCGTACGCTTTATTACGCGGTTATTTCCAGTGAAGACAATATGGCTGACTTTGACGGTTTTATGAAGGGCATGCAGGCCTTAGCCGACCCGCGCAAAACCGACAGCGATAAGGCTGAGCAGTTAATTGACGAATTGCCCGGTAGTATCTGGCTGTCCTATGGCGTTCACGGCAATGAAATTTCGTCACCGGAAGCCGCTATGGTAACCGCCTATCATCTGCTGCATGACCAGCGTGAGCAGACCCAACGCTGGTTAGATAACACCATGGTATTCATTGACCCACTGCAAAACCCGGACGGACGTGCCCGCTTTGTCGATCGTTACTACATGAGTGTTGGGCTGGAGCACTCGGGTGACCGCCGCAGTGCGGAGCACAACGAACCCTGGCCTAACGGGCGCACTAACCACTACCTGTTTGATATGAATCGTGACTGGATAGCGCTGACTCAGCCTGAAATTAGCGGGCAAATAGATGCCTTATTAAAATACTATCCGCTGGTGTTTGTTGATCTGCATGAGATGGGTGGCGATTCCACTTATTACTTCACCCCAGAGGCTAGGCCTTATAATCCACTGATTACCGAGTCACAACGTGAAACGCTGAACTGGATTGGTAAAAATAACGGCCAATGGTTCGACGAAAAGGGCTTTGATTATTTTACCCGCGAAATTTTCGACGCGTTTTACCCGGGCTACGGTGCCAGTTGGCCGCTGTATCAGGGCTCAGTTGCAATGACCTATGAGATGGCTTCAGCGCGCGGGCATTTGTTTGACCGTACAGACGGTGACGTACTGACCTACGCCGACGGTGTTCAGCAGCATTTTATAGCGTCTATCTCGACTATTCAGACAGTTTCCCAACGCCGCGAAGCCTTATTGCAGAAGTTCTGGGAATACCGCAAGTCAGCGGTCGAAGCAGGTGAAGACGGTGATGTCCGCTCTATTATTCTGCCCGCCAAGGGCGACCCGGCTGCCGCTCGTAAATTAGCCTCTTTACTGGTTGAACAGGGCGCAGAAGTGAAGCAGGCGAAAAAGGCGTTTGATGTGTGCGGTACTGATTATGAAGCTGGTGCTTATATCATTGATATGGCACAACCTGCACACCGCATGATACGCACCTTAATGGATAAGCAAGTGGATATGGCGGATGACTTCCTGGCAGAGCAGGAGCAGCGCCGTAACAATAACCTGCCGGACCAAATTTACGACGTAACCGGTTGGTCACTGCCGTTGATGTTCAATGTCGACAGCCACACTTGCGATGACTTACCTGACGTCGCCACAGCCTTTGTAGAAGAAGGTCGTATTGAGCCTGGCAAAGTGACTAACCCGGACGCCAAAGTGGCCTTTTTGGTTCGTTGGGGGGATATGAATGCAGGACGTTTTCTCACTGCTGCGTTGCGCGAAGGTCTGGAGGTTCGCCAAAGCGAATTAGCCTTCACCCACGAAAGTGCGGGTGAATTCCCCAGTGGCTCATTGATTTTAACCCGCGCTGACAACTCTGATGACTTGCAGACTAAATTACAAAAACTCGCTGAGGCGTCAGGCGCAACCGTTGAAGGTGTTGATACAAGCTGGATGACAGAAGGGCCTAACTTTGGTTCGCACAACGTAAGCAAACTGGAAGCACCGAATATTGCTATTGCCTGGGATGAGCCGGTTAGCCCTTACAGTGCAGGGCATACCCGCTTTGTGATTGAACGTCAGATGGGGTACCCGGTAACGGCCATTCGCACCATGCAACTGTTGCAAAGTGACTTTAATGGGCTGGATGTTCTGATACTACCGGAAGGTGCATACTCTAGCGTGCTTAACGACAAAACTGTGGAGAAGATTCAACAGTGGGTGTCAGACGGCGGTGTGTTGCTGACCTTAGGCAGCGCTTCTGCCTGGGCGGTTGAAACCGGTCTGCTTAATACCCAGCTGGAACGCAAAGTGCCGGAAGAAGGCGTTACTGAGCCTGATGAAGAAATTAAAGTAGACGGCAAAGTGATTGAAAGCCGCGAGCAGTTCTTAACGGAAATAAAACCGCACGGCGCTGACCCCGACTGGGTGCCGGGTGCTTTGCTAAATACCGAAGTAGATACAGACCACTGGTTAAGCGCCGGTGTTAAACCGCAGGTTGTGAGTATTTATAACGGTAACGACGTATTTACCCCCATTGATATTGATCACGGTCGCAACATTGCGTGGTTTGCTGGCGCGGATAGCCTGTTAGCCAGTGGCTTTTTGTGGGACGATATAGCTCAGCAATTACCTTACAAACCGCTGTTAATGTGGCAGCCAAGCGGTAAAGGCATGATTATCAGCTTTACTCAGGAACCCACGTACCGTGCCTATATGGACGGCTTAAATACCTTGCTGATGAACGCCTTGTTCCTGGCACCGGCAAAAGCACAATAGGAGTCTTACATGGCACAGTTTGGAGTTATTGGTCTGGGCCGCTTCGGCGCCCGGACATCACTGGAATTATTAGAGCTAGGCCATGAGGTTATTGGCGTTGATGCGGACGAGAAGCTGGTTGAAGAACTTGCCGATCAGCTCACGCACTCGGCAATCTGTGATGTTACCGACGAGAAAGCACTGAAGGAGCTCGACTTATCGAATTGCGACGTGGTTCTGGTTGCTATTGGCGAGGATTTGCAGGCCAGTTTGTTGTGTGTACTGCACTTAAAAACTATTGGTGTTGAGACCATATGGGCAAAAGCTACGTCTAAGTCGCATCACCAAATTTTGTCAAAACTTGGGGTAAGTCGCATTATTCACCCGGAAGAAGAAATGGGCATAAGAGTTGCTCAGGCTCTGAATTACCCCATGGTTAATGAGTACATGTCGCTTGGACATAACTGGTTTTGTGTCGAAATCGCATTAGGTGAAAACCTTGAAGGTAAAACACTAAACGACATTTTGCCCGATAATACCGATAACTTTCATTTGCTGTTATTAAAAAAACGGGACGAAGTAACGGCTACACCGAGCCCGGAAACAACCATAGAAGGCCATGAAACTCTGGTTATGGCGGGTAGCTTAAAAGCGCTGAAGTCAATCGCACCGAAGTTGGTCGAAGAGTCATGAAGCAATGGTTACCCTCTTTTTTTATGGCGTACACCAGAGCCAGACGGAGCCAGCATAAAAAGCTTAAAGTAGGCCCGCCGGTTGTTCTTGCTGGCGGCTTTTTCGTCTTAATTTTGCTGGGTGCCTTATTACTAAAACTTCCTTTTGCGACTGTTGAACCTATTACCTGGCTAGAAAGTCTGTTTACTGCGGCATCGGCAGTCACAGTAACCGGACTGGTGGTAGTCGATACCGGTCAGGCGTACACCCCTTTCGGACTCACCGTTATTGCAATTTTGATTCAGACTGGCGGCATTGGCTTTATGACATTTGCCATTCTGGCGGTTATGTCTATGGGCGGAAACATTGGTATTAGCTATCAGCTCGTTGCAAGGGAGGCGATGCAGCAGACCAGCTTAAAAAATATTGCTAAGACTGCCAGAACCGTTTTCTATCTGGCATTAATTGTCGAGCTTCTGGGAACCGTAGTTTTGACGCTGACCTGGTGGGGGGAGTTTGGTTTCTGGGGAGCGTTAGGCGAGGCTGCTTTTTATTCAATATCAGCTTTTAATAACGCGGGGTTCGCCCTCTCTGCAAACAGCTTAAGTGACTACGTTGGCAGTATTCCCGTGAACTTAGTTGTTACGTTCATGTTTATTGTCGGCGGCTTAGGTTTTTCAGTATTGATGAATATATTCGAGAAGCGGCGTTGGCATCAATTCTCGGTATATACACGCAGTATTCTCATAGCCACTCTTTTAATTAATATTCTTTCTGCCTTTATCTTTTGGTTATTGGAGCATAGTAACCCTGACACCCTGGGGTCTTTATCAACATTACAGCAGACTTTAGCCTCCTGGTTTCAGGCGACAACGCCACGAACAGCGGGCTTCAATACGGTTGATATTGGACAACTGCGCGAACCGACATCCATGTACATTATGTTGTTGATGTTTATTGGTGGCGGCTCAATGAGTACTGGCGGCGGTATTAAGTTAGGTACTTTCATTGTTTTGATGATGGCGACATACGCGTTTCTGCGACGCAGACAGCACGTGACATTAATGCAGCGTAGTATTGAACAGCAAATGGTGATGAAAGCTCTGGCTGTCTCAATGATTACGCTGCTAATGGCGTTTCTCGGTATCTTTTTTCTAATGATTTTGAATCCGCTGCCGTTTATAGATGTAAGCTTTGAGGTTTTATCGGCATTGGCGACGGTAGGACTGTCACGAGGAATAACGGGCGAGTTAACTGAAGTAAGCCAGATTTTAGTCATTATTCTGATGTTTGCCGGACGGGTAGGGCCGCTGACTTTAGTGTACTTTTTAACAACTCCACACCGAAAAAGAGTCCGCTACCCGAAAACTGAAGTACAGGTGGGGTAGTTTGCTAAATACAGAGTAATTTTAAGAGACTGCTCATAAAAAACAATAACAAGAGAAGCTCCGAAGATGCTGAATAAATTAAAGTTCACGCAAAAAGTCATTATTGTTGCGTCGTTGATACTGGTACTCGTGCTGGGAGTCTTCACGCTGACCAACTTTTTGCAGATGTCGAATCAAACCCGCAGTAATTTGCAGCATCAAATGCAGGCTTTGTCTGACTCAGTATCGAACAATATTTCCCAATGGTTTAATGACCGCATGAGCATTGTTCAGGCAACCGCCGATGCTTACCGTGTTGATGATTCCACAGACCGTGCTTTAGAGCGGGTTCAGCAGTCCAAAGCCGCTGGTAAGTTTAAAAATGTGTATTACGGTTTGCTCGACGGTACTTTTCTGCTCGATGATCCCAGCATCGACCTGCCGGACGATTACGATGCCCGCAGCCGTCCCTGGTATCAGCTGGCGGTTGATGAGGGGCAGCCAACCTATACTGCGCCTTATATTGACGTTACCACCAATGAGTTGACCATTACCGCGGTGGTGCCCATGCGTCGTGATGGCCGTCTGGTGGGTGTTGCCGGTGGCGATATGATGCTGGATGAGATTTCTGAGATTGTTAACGACATCGATTTTATGGGTCTGGGTTATGCTTTCCTGGTAAGTGGTGACCGTAATATTCTGGCACACCCAGATGAAGACTGGATTGAAAAATCTGTGAACGATTACGCTGGTCAGTCAGTTGCTTTTAGTTCTGATTTTTCCGAATACCGTATTGATGGAGCGGACCGCCTCGTGTCATTCCATAAAATAAAAGGTATTCAGGGAGTTGAATGGTATCTGGGAGTGGTTATTGACCGCGAACAGGCCTACAGCAACGTGTCATCCTTTGCCTGGACCGCTATTGTTTACCTGATTATTGGCATTGTGGCAGTAGTGGTGTCATTAACCTGGTTATTGCGCTTATTACTGAAACCTTTGCGTCGTTTAAATGAGGCCGTAACCGATATGGCCCGCGGCGAGGGCGATTTAACGCAGCGGCTGCCGGTTGAATCCGACGATGAGTTTGGCCTTGTTTCACGCCGTATGAACGAGTTTATTGAGAAAATCCAGCAAGCCTTGCTGGAAGTGAATGCAGCCGCACAACAAGTGGAAGGCAACATTCGCAGCATGGTTAAGGCAAGTGACGATTCAATGGATATAGGCAGTGAACAGGCCGGAAAAGCTAGCTCTGTTGCAACGGCGGTGAATGAACTGGGCGCCAGTGCTAATGAAATTGCCGAAAATGCCGCAAAAGCCTCTGAACAGGCAAGCTTCGGTACCGAAAAAGCGTCATCTGCCCGAGACTCTTTGCAACATAACCGCCAACAAATTCAGCACTTGTCGGAACGTATGGATGCCTCCAGCCAGGCAATTCATACTCTGGATGAAGACACCCAGAACATTGGTAAGATCATTGAGGTTATTAAAGGCATTACTGAGCAGACCAACTTGCTGGCTCTAAATGCGGCTATTGAAGCGGCACGAGCAGGGGAAGCCGGTCGCGGTTTTGCGGTGGTTGCGGATGAAGTGCGCAGTCTGGCTCAGCGGACTTCGTCATCAGCGGGTGAAATTGAAACCATGATAGAACGGGTCAGAGCCGGAACGCGCAGCGTTGTTCAGGTTATTCAGGAAAGTCAGGAAATAAGCAGTGCCTGCGTGTTAAGCGCGGAAGAGTCTGCTGAGCATATGTCCGAAATTAACGCTATCATTGTAACTATTGATGACGTGAATCATTCAGTCGCGTCAGCAACCGAACAGCAGACGTCAGTGATCCAAACGCTTGATCGTGACATTATGGATATTAGCAGTATGAACGATCAGAGTGTCGACAATCTAAATAATACTAAGCGGGCTTGCCGTGAACTGAATACGGCATTTGAACGCTTGGAACAATTGGTGACACAGTTTAAACTGAATTGATCGAAATCAACTATTGGAGCAAACCTATGAACAAAGCATGGATGATTGGCGCCATAGCACTACTTGGCGGACCTGTTCTGGCAACAACGGCGCAGGCAGTAGAACGTACAGAAGCATCAGAGCAAGCCCAGGCTTATATTATTTCTCCGCAAAACGGGGAAGTGGTTGGTAAAACCTTTAAAGTGAAGTTTGGCTTAAGCGGTATGGGCGTAGCGCCGGCAGGTGTCGATGTGAAGAATACCGGACATCACCATTTGCTGGTTGATAAAGACGAACTACCAGCCATGGACAAGCCTATGGGCGGTGATGTGACTCATTTTGGTGGTGGCCAGACGGAAACTACCGTGACTTTAGAGCCGGGTGAACATACGCTACAAATTATCTTAGGCGATAAGAACCACGTACCGCATAACCCGGCCGTGGTTTCAGAAAAAATCACTATTACAGTGAAATAAGACTAATCCAGCTCGAGTTCGAGTTGTAATTGCTCGTTGGGGTCAGGCAATGTTGCACTGATCCCCAACAGCCTTACCCCTTTCCCTTTTCCACGCTGCCAGGCTTCATCTAATAACTGATAAAACAGGCTGGGTGAAATAAACTGGGCACTACGGGAGACCGTTGTTTGTGTGAAGTCAGAGAATTTCAGCTTTAGTGTTTGGCTACGGATGGGCTGCTCGCGCCAGTGAGTAATTTTCATTCGTTGACGCAGTTTCGGTAGCAAATTGTCCTGAACATAAGCCTGAGCTGTCGATTCCAGTCGCATATCCGTTGCTAGAGTTTGTTCAACCCCGACACTTTTGCGAATGCGCTCTGTAACAACTTCGCGGCGATCCCGCCCATGGCAGCGCTCAAATAGTACATACCCGGCTTTATCACCAAGAATGGCCTGTAATTGCTGCAGTTCTATATTCTGAATGTCTTTTCCTGTGGTGAGTCCATAGTTAGTGAGCACTTGCTGACTTTTAGGTCCAACACCCGGAATTTGCTTGAGGTTTAATGCCGCAATGTAGTCGAGAACTTCTGCCGGGCGAACCACAAACTGACCATCGGGTTTGCGCTCTTCGCTGGCAATTTTGGCTACCATTTTCTGGTTTGAAATGCCGGCAGAGCCGGTTATTCCCAGCGTCTTAATTTGGTCACGAACAAAGTCCATGGCCAAAGTTGCGCTGCCTTTAAAGCCTTCCAAATGAGTTAAGTCCAGATAAAACTCGTCAATAGAAGCAGGTTCAATGCGAGGTGTGAGTTCATGCAAAATATCCAGCACTTTGTCGGACAGTTCTCGGTAGTAGTTGCCGTCGGGTCGTATAAAGGTTAATTGCGGGCACAAACGGCGGGCATGACTACCCGGCATCGCGCTTTTAACGCCAAACTGACGAGCCAGATAATTTGCCGTTGCAACGACCCCTCGTGCACCACCGCCACCGACAGCAAAAGGGCGTGTTTTCAGGCTTGGATCGCGTAATTCTTCAGCCGAAGCAAAGAACGCATCCAAATCCAGCAAAGCTATTTTGCGAGCAATTTCAGCCAAGTGTTTATCCTTTGCACATTTGTGGTTATAATCGCATCCACTAACTGGGCGTGCAAGAACACCAGCCATTTGTAGGAGAAACCAGTGAAAGCTATGAATTCATTTTTCGTTAAGAGCGTTTTAGGCACTATTTCAATGCTGTTTGCGCTGAGTATTAGTGCGGCATCAGTGCAGGATGATATGTCACGTGAAGCGATTGCAGAGCGTATTAAGCCTTTGGGAAAACATTATGTGGCTGGTGAAAGCAGTGCTGCTGAAGAAAGCAGTGGACCGCGTTCAGGCCAGCAAGTTTATGATAAGTACTGCACAGCCTGCCATACCAGTGGTGTTATGGGAGCTCCAAAAAGAAACAACGCTGCCGACTGGCAACCACGTTTAGACCAGGGCATGGAAACGGTATTGAAGCACGCAGTTGAAGGTTTTAATGCCATGCCGCCTAAAGGAACCTGTAGCGACTGCTCAGAAGAAGAAATTCAAGCTGCAATAAATTACATGACTGAAGAAATTTAGTTTTATTTGCATCTTCAGTAACAAAAGGCCACCACCCGGTGGTCTTTTTTGTGTCAATCGACGTTAATTCGCTCTCTTAACTTCCTTCGCTAATTAATTTTTAACCAGATCTTTTCTATTTTTTGACACAGGTCTATACTGTACGACTGTTACTAAACGCAACAAGTGTTAACAAAATGTATTTCGCGGCAAGGAGTGTCAGTGTCTAAGGTTGAACCTGAATGACAGACCGTACGCATAGCGAGGAACAGCTTCAGAATATAAAAACTGAAAATGAACGCTTGCACAAAGTCATCGCCCGCCTAAAGGGGTTGACCCAAAAATATCGGTCTGCTGAAGTCGTACAAAAAGCGCTGTTCCGAATATCGGAACTGGCGGCTTCTGCGCGCGAAATGGACAACTTTTATCAGTCTCTGCACGAAATTATCGGCGAGCTGATGTACGCCCGTAATTTTTATATTTGCCTTTACGAACCTCAGGAAGAGCTGGTCGATTTTGTTTATTTTGTCGATGAAATTGATCAGGACACCTTATTTGAACGCATTCCTATAGAGCAATTGAAGAAAGGCTTAACGGGTTATGTTTTGCGAAAAGGCCAGTCTTTGCTTTGCCCGCCGGAAGTGTACCAACGCTTAATTGATAACGCCGAAATAGAAGGCTTAGGGGCAGAACATCAGGACTGGTTAGGTGTTCCGTTAAAACGTGGTGACGTGACCATAGGTGTTATGGTGGTGCAGAGCTACAGCGCTGACGTTCGTTATGACGCCTCAGATGAAGATTTGCTTACCTTTGTATCGCAACACGTGGTGAATGCCTTAGAGCGTTTAAAGCAGCGCGACTTAATGCAAAGCGAAATAGAGCACCAGACAGCTGAACTACGCCATGCGAATGAAAGCTTAATGAGCGAGATTACCATTCGTGAAAGGGCTGAGCAGCAAACCTCGGTGCTCTTTGCTATTTCCGAGCTGACCAATACCTCTGACGATATGAACGCCTTTTATCGTCAGTTGCACAGGCAAATCGGTAAATTGATTCATGCCGACAACTTCTTTGTCGCGCTTTTATCAGACGATAAAAAGTTTATACATTTTCCCTACCATGTTGATGAAACAGGCGCTAAAGCCGAACGCCGACGAGTCGGTAAAGGTTTAACCGAATACGTTATTAAGATGCGTGAACCGGCCTTTATCGACGCCCCTGTACGTCAAAAACTGCTGAAGAAAAACGAGATTGAGCTGGGCTACGGTGGCATGAAACTGGCTAAGCAATGGCTCGGTAGCCCCTTAATGATGAACGGGCAGGTGTTTGGGGTTATTGCGGTCCAGACCTACGACGGTGACTTCTTATACCATAGTGATGATTTAGAACTACTGAACTTTGTTTCGCAGCACGTTGCCGTGGCCATTGACAGAAAACGCTCAGCGGAAGAAATTCAGCGAGTAAACCAGTTCCTTGAAAAGAAAGTGGCGGAGCGTACCGAAGAGCTGGTGTCCGAAATAGAACGACGGAAAAAAACCGAATCCAGCTTATTCCACGCAGCGCACCACGATAACCTGACCGGCTTACCTAACCGCATATTGTTCAATGAACGTTTGCAGCAGGCCGTGGCACATAAACGACGGCACCCTGAGCACCATTTTGCGGTGCTATTTGTTGACCTGGACCGCTTTAAAAATATAAACGACACGCTTGGGCACTCTGCCGGCGATGAGTTCTTGCTGGAAGTGAGCAAGCGTATTGGTGACTGCGTACGTGACAACGACATGGTGGCGCGCTTAGGTGGTGATGAATTCGTTATTCTGCTGGATACCATTACCAGTATTGATGACGCTAAAGACGTTGCCAAGCGCATGATCCAGCAAATGAGTGAACCTTTCCATCTGAACGGACAAGAGCATTACTCCGGCGCCAGTATCGGTATTGCCGAGTGTCTGGAAGAGACCGATTCGGCTGAACGGCTGTTACGCGACGCAGATGCCGCCATGTACCAGGCTAAAGGTATGGGGCGCGGGCGCTACGTATTATTTGATGACAGCATGCATGAAAACTTAGTGGACAGTGTTCGTAAAGAAACGGCGCTGCGCCATGCGAAAGTTGAGAAAGATTTCGCTGTCAGTTTTCAGCCAATAGTGAATTTAACAACAGGCGAGGTCAAGGCCATAGAAGCTAAGTTGGAGTGGGAAGACCCACGCTACAGCTTTAACAGTGAAGAGCTGTTACCTCTGGCCGAGCGCACCGGCCTTATTGTGAAGCTTGACCGCTTTGCTTTACGGGCAGCCAGCCAGTGGCTTGTTGAAAATAGTGTCAGTGCTGAAACTATGCTGCACCTGAATTTATCTGTGCGGCATTTATTGAAAACCAGTCACCTGAATGAGCTGGTGAATATTGTGACTGAAAGCGGTGTTAAACCAGAGAACATCGCACTGGAATTTGATGAAACCGACCTGGTCAGAGACGGCCGCCGGGTACTGGCCAGTTTAAGACGGCTTTCCGAATTTGGCTTTAAGCTCGTTATAGACAACTTTGGCAGTGGCTCCGGGCCGCTTCAATTCTTGTATAACTTTCCGTTTACCATACTTAAGCTGGATCACCATTATATTGCTCGTTTGAGCAGCAATAACAGGGCGCAGGCCATGTTAAAGCACATTGTGACCTTGTGTCATGAGCTCGATATTGCTGTTTATGCCGATGGACTGGAAACTGAAACGCAAAAAAATGATGTGGAAAAGCAAGGTGTTATGATGGGGCAGGGCAGCTTCATTGACGAAAACTATGAAGGCACTGTAGCCAAAGACGACGACACCTCTTTCGTATCCGCTTAGCTTGGCACTACTTTTTCAGTGCGTTTTTCAACATTTCCAAACCCTGACTTCGTTGCTCTTCACGTTCCTCGTCGGACTTTTGCTTGCGGTGTTCCCATTCTAAATCGTCCTGCGGTAACTCCAGCAAAAAGCGGCTGGGTTGTGGCTCCGTTTTTTCGCCAAACTGACGGCGCTCTTTAGCCATAGTAAAGACTAACTTATGTTGGGCGCGGGTAATGCCGACGTAAGCCAGGCGGCGTTCCTCTTCAATGTTATTTTCATCAATACTGCTTTGGTGAGGAAGCAGGCCTTCTTCCATACCCACTAAAAACACTTGTGGAAACTCCAGACCTTTGGAAGCATGCAAGGTCATTAGCTGCACCTGTTCAAACTGCTCGTCGTCTTCGTTACGGGACATCATATCGCGCAGTGACAAGCGGCTGACCACCTGATTCAATTCCATGGGTTCATGTTCGGCGTCGCCTTTTAGCATGTCCGATACCCAGCGGTGCAGTTCGTACACGTTTTTAATCCGCATTTCGGCGGCTTTCGCGCTGGGGCTTTGCTCAAACAACCAGTCTTCGTAGCCAATTTCGCTTAGCAGTTGTTTTACTGCGTCACTGGCGTCTTCCTGATGATCGGCTCGGCGGGCCAGGGTATCTATCATGTTGCGGAACACGTCCACATGCTGAAACACACCGGTGCTAAGCTGCGTTTTTAAATGGGGCGACTGACAGGCTTCAAATAAGCTGCAACCTAACTCCTGCGACAAGCGGCCAATACGCTCAACGGTCTGCGGGCCAATGCCGCGCCGCGGGGTATTAATAATGCGCAGAAAGGCGGTGTCGTCGGTAGGGTTCACCAGCAACCGCAGATACGCCATAATGTCTTTGACTTCCGCGCGGGCAAAGAACGACTGACCACCGGTAATTTTATAAGGGATGCGGTTGTTCATCAGCGCTTTTTCAAACAAGCGCGACTGGTGATTACCCCGGTATAAAATAGCAAAGTGATGATACGGCGTTTTGCGAAGGAACCGTTGTTTTACAATTTCGGCAACCACACGCTCTGCTTCATGCTCTTCGTTACGACCAAAAATAACGCTTATCGGCTCGCCGTACTGCATTTCTGAGAACAGCTTTTTCTCAAATACGTGTGGGTTGTTCTCAATGAGAATATTGGCGGCTTTCAGAATACGCCCGTGCGACCTGTAATTCTGCTCCAGCTTAACCACGTCCAGCTGTGGGAAGTCCTGCTTCAACAAGGCCAGGTTTTTAGGCTGCGCACCACGCCATGAATAAATGGACTGATCGTCGTCGCCCACCACGGTAAAGCGAGCGCGTTCGCCCACCAGTAACTTGACCAGTTGGTACTGGCTGGTGTTGGTGTCCTGATATTCGTCCACCAATAAATACTGAAACTTTTTCTGCCAGCGTGCGCGGGCGTTCTCGTTGGTCGCCAGTAACTGCGTCGGCAGGCGGATCAAGTCATCAAAGTCCACGGCATTACAGGCACTCAGGTTGTTTTGGTATTGCTGGTAGACCTGAGCAAAGGCTTTTTCCCGATCGTTTCCGGCTTTTTGTAGAGCCAGCTCCGGCGACAGCATGGCGTTTTTCCAGTGGCCTATCTGGTGCTGACAGGCTTGAATCAGCGCTTTGTCGCCCTCAAATACCTCTTCAGTCAGGGCGTTAAGCAGGGCGTAGGTGTCCTGGTCGTCAAATAATGAAAAGCCGGGCTTAAACCCCAGAGTGCTGAGTTCCCGACGAATAATATTCAGCCCCAGAGTATGAAAGGTGCACACGGTTAAACCGCGCAGTTGAGCTTTCGGCAAGGTTTGCGCTATACGCTCTTTCATTTCTTTGGCGGCTTTATTGGTAAAAGTCACTGCACCAATTTGCCGGGCGGTGTAAATTTGCTGGCGGATCAGGTACGCAATTTTCTCCGTTATTACCCGGGTTTTGCCACTACCGGCGCCGGCAAGCACCAATAAAGGGCCCTGGATGTAATGTACAGCCTGGTTCTGGCGATCGTTCAGCATGGGCGCCGCGGAGTTCCTGATTCGTGAAAAAGCTGATAAGAAGCTCGGATTTTACCTGAATCTCCTGCTAAGCTAAACGCATAAGCAACGATTTACACAAAGAGAGACTTATGGACAACAAAACAATAGAGAATATTGCTCGCCAAATTAACGACAGCATGCCTGCAGGCGTCAAAGAACTGGCCGGCAATATGGAACAGCGCGTTAAACAAACCCTGCAGTCACAGCTATCTAAGCTGGACTTAGTCACCCGCGAAGAGCTGGATGTGCAGCAGCAAATGTTACTGCGCCTGCGCGAGCGCGTGGAGTTGTTGGAAAAAGAGCTGGAAGCGACCAAGAACCAGAACAAGGACTAAGTCAGACGTATGATCCAATGGATTAGTGGGAAAGTTGTCGAGAATTACCGTTGGAGTTCTGGCGTTTTCAGTTTAAGAGTTGTGGCTGAGCCGTTTGATTTTAAGGCCGGGCAGTTTGTGCGTTTGGGTTTGAATATTGGCGGTGAACAGTTGTTGCGCGCCTATTCACTAGCCAGCGCTCCGGGCGAAGCCATACTGGACTTTGTGATTGCCGAAGTGGAAGACGGCGAGGTCAGTACCAAGTTAGCTCAGTTACAGCCGGGTGACAGCGTGGACATAACTCAGCCCGCAGGTGGCTTTTTCACGCTGGACGAAGTGCCGGACGGCGACAGCTTGTGGATGCTCTCTACCGGAACCGGCATTGGGCCGTTCATTTCTATGCTAAGAACCGAAAAGCCGTGGGAACGATTTAAACGGATTAATCTGGTGCACGGTGTACGCGTGGCAGAAGACTTAGTGTATCAGAGCCAAATAGAGCAGTGGCAACAAGAATACCCCGGGCAACTGGGCTACCAGCCGGTGATTACTCGTGAAAACATTCCGGGTGCTTTCTCTGCACGTATTCCTGAACTGATCAGCTCTGGTCAATTAAGTGATGCACTCGACACACCGCTGAATACCAGCGCGCAGGTGATGCTTTGTGGTAACCCCGACATGATAAAAGAGTCACGCGCCGCGCTAGCTGAATTGGGGCTTGCTAAAAACACTCGGCGTAAGCCTGGTAATGTTACGTCTGAAAACTACTGGTAATGGTTATATTTGAAACGTTTTCAAGGTGTTTGGGGCGGCAAACTTAATCGCCACTAGTTCACTTTCTTCATTATCTCTATAGCCTGATTTAGCAACGCCTTAAGGCTAGCTCCTACGAAATTGGGCTTTAAATTTCTCCAATCGGCTTTTTGCCTGCTCGTTATCAGTGAATGCGAACTGGCCAGACTCTAATTTCTGGAATGCCTGATTGACTTGTTCTGTAAGCCAGTTTTCCTGCGATAGCTGTTTTCGACGCTCTACTGCCTTCTGCGGCGCTAAGCGCTTTGTTTGTTCATCAATACGAAACTGAATTTTTGTTCCCATGATGGTTCTCTTATAAAAGTGCAGGCATAAATGCTAGTGTGCTTTGGAAGTATTATCAAATTATAGCTCTCAATTTATTCGTCAAACCTGGAAACTTGTCACTATCGTTATATTCCAAAAAATAGCAGGTCGATAGCTGCGGTGATTCTATCTCTGTCGTGGGATAAGTCGTCGACCACGTGAGTAAGCTGAGTTCTTGAAATACTGGCCATATCTTGTGTCATCAATGCGAATGTCTTTCCCTCAACGGTAACATCCGGGTTCAGCTTGGTGAGTTGGAAGGATTCAGCCAGCGGAGCGGGTATCAAAGGTATCACTAAGGTTGTCGCTAAGGCTGACAGCAGGTCACTCTGCACATCAATAAGATAGGGGTAGGTTGTGCGTGTCGCTGTATTGTTATTGGCGTAGACGGCGAATTGACTCATTAGAATTTTCGCACGCTGTCGCTGAATGTTCCGTTGCGCTCTACAAATTGATTATACGCTTCCATTGCGTCAGAGTTTTCCTTCAGCCAATGCGCTTGTTCTTTTAAACGAATTTGTTCCTTCAATGCAGACTCAAGTGTCGCCGATAAATTGATATCAAGCGATTTTGCTTTTGCCAGAAGTTCAGCGTTAATACTGACATTTGTCGGCTTCTTTGCAGGAGAAGCAGTTGTGTAAGCAGCCATTTTATCACCTGTTATTAAAAATTCGTAATCCATGCGCATCAACTATGCGCATGGATTATAGCAGAGTTAACTTCAGATGGTTAACCCTTTATCCTTGAGGCTTCATATCAGGCTGGTGATGAACACTGATTAATTCAGATTGAACTGTGTTGTCGCTATTTCTTCCAGCTTGTCATAAGGGATGTAACCAGGCATTACCTGCTGACCAATGATAATAGTCGGTGTGCCGCGAAAGCCTAAATCGCGAAACGCCGACATATTTTTGCGGATAACCGCCTCGCTCTCGCCGGACGGTGACAAAAAGGCCTCGGTACTCGTGACTTGCGCAACACTTTGCAGTGAATCAGCGGTGTGCATGCCCGACTTTTTCATCATTAAGTTGTGAGCTTCAAAGAATGCCTTAGGGTCATTGCGCCAAAGGTTTAGCCCATAAAGAGCTGAGTTGGTTTTGAGCCCATCAACCTGCTGTTGGCGCAATGGCACAAAAATGTTCACAACCTGAATAGACGGGTATTCCTCAATCAGTTTATGAAGGCCAGGCTCTAACTTCTTGCAAAACGGACAGTTGTAGTCGGTAAACACAATGATTTTATGCGGCGCATCTTGGTCACCTAAAATTGGATGTGCCGCCGACTGATACAGCCATTCCTGGTGGTTAGCAAAGGCATTTTTCTGCTCACTTTGCTGTTCTAAAAAGCGCTGCAAGCCTCTGTGAATGTTTGAGATTAGCTGCGGGTTTTCACGCAATAGCTGTTCGACTTTCTCCAAACCTTCTTCTTGTTGTGGGTTTAAATCTTGCGCAAATACGTTGCTGCTAAAGATAAAAGCAACGATGAAAAACGTTTTATAGATAAAATTCATACAACTTTCCTACTTAAAAATGAGTTACTTCAAAAAAACTGGTGAAACCAAAGACGAATAAACAAACCGGGAGGTGTTGTGACTCCGGCTGTCGCCGAAACAATGTCACCGTTTTCAATAATGATGATGGTTGGCGTGGCAGATACCTGCCAGCCGTTTGATACGCGGTTGAGGTTGTCGTTAACAATAGGAAACTCATACCCTTTCGCCTGCGCGTAATGCTTCAATTTGTCATTGTTGCCAGAGCGCAGTGCCACGCTAATGGTCGGGTAGTGGTTGCCAACGTAATCAACTGTAGGCGAGACCGCCGGGCAAACAGGGCACCAGGTTGCCCAGAAATACAGCACAACCGGGCTGTCCTTGCTCATCTCGCGTAAGTTGTATTGCTCGCCGTTTATGTCCGTTAGTGACGACAGCTCAGCCGGCACAGACTCCGGCACGTCACTATTACGAAAGGCATCGACTACGAAAGCGACGACCGAGAACAGGACAATATAAAGCGCTGCGGTTCGTAGCCGCTTTGTCCACGACGTTTTGGCTTTGTTATTGCTCACGAGCATCCTCCAGCGCGTCCATGACTTTGTCTTTACTGAGCACTACGGGCAGCGTTATACCGTCCGGAGCGCCGGGTCCGTAGACTTTGTTAAAGGGCACACCAAAGGTATTGTTGGCCTTTAAGTATTGCGTGATGCGCTCGTTGGCTTTGGTCCAGTCGCCGCGCAGGCGGGTGACATGTTCCTGACCTAAGGCTGTAAATACCGGGTCTTGCAGTAATACGCCGACTTTATTGGCCTGGCAGGTCACACACCAGTCTGCGGTCACATCCACAAACACGGTTTGGCCACTGGCAACGGCTTCATCAATACGCTGCTGGGTTAGTGGCTGCCAGTGGTGGTCCTGTGGTAGTTTGTTGACCCAACGATCCGCGGTAAGAATTAACGTCGTACCGACAATGGCAGCTAATACTAAAAAGCCACCAATGGATAAAATCAGCGCTTTGCGGCCATGCACTTTACCAATAATCACCAATGTCAGAACCGACAAACCGACGGTTAGTGCCAGGAATACTTCGTTGCTGATAAAGTTTTTCAGCAAGGTTGTCAGCCAGACCGTGGTTGCCAGCATCATAGTGGCGAAAATGGGTTTTACCCACTGCATCCAGCGACCGGGTTTGGGCAGTAATTTTGCGGTTCTCGGGAACACGGCTATAAGTAACCAGGGTAGCGCCATACCAACCCCAAGCGCGGCAAAAATCAGCAGAATAACCGATGACTCAGCAGCTAATGCAAAGGCCACTGCGGTGCCTAAAAAAGGCGCTGTACAAGGTGTTGCCAAAAAGGTGGCCAGCATGCCTTGCAGGAAGTGCCCTTTGTAGCTGTCATCGCCGGCGGTTGCGGCACTGGTACTCAAAGAAGACGGCAATTTAAACTCAAAGGCGCCCATTAAGTTCAGTGCGAACAGCCAGGTAATAGCCACTAGTGCGGCAATAAAGTAAGGGTTCTGAAATTGAATACCCCAGCCGACAGAACCGCCTGACCAGCGAAGCGCCATAAGCCCCAGGGCAATGACCAGAAACGAGCTGATAATACCTAATGACGACGCGAAAAACTGCTTACGCACGACCTTCGGTTCTTGTACTCCTGACAGCATCAGGCTCTGAACTTTCAAACCCAGTACCGGCAACACGCAAGGCATAATGTTCAAAATAAGCCCACCAGCTAATGCCATAAGTAAAATGGCCCACAGCGGCGGTGCGTTATTAGCAATAGTGCCTGCGGTTAGCTGAATCTTATATTCAGCGGCAAACTTTTCATCACTGACTGTCGCTATAAGTTCAGCGCCGTTTAGGTCCGGCAGATCCAGCCAGTGACTAACGTCAACATTCGCCGTGAGCGAATTGCTTTCCACCTGAATATCTGGTGATGAAAACTCTGCGTCGGCCAAAGTCTCGTCGTTGCTGTGTATAAACAGCTGTGGGTTTTGCCAGCCACTGTCACGCTCTATGGTCAATTGAACGCGCTGGTTGGCGTCGGACCAAATAGCCTGCTTCACGTTATTGCTGTCGTATTCGCGAGGCACCTTGCCCGTGGCCTGATTAAAGGCAAACGCGCGATCACTGTCGACGGTCAGGGTGTCCAGATCAACGTGCACGTCAATTGGGTAGTCCGTTAACACACAAACGGTGGTACAGGACGACATAGTCAGTGTACCGCTAATGTTTGCCTGCCGGGCATCGGGGCTTAGTTGTACCATTAACGGAAAGGTCAACGATCCCTGATACCCAACGGTATCAATACCCTGAATGCTGTAGCGCGAGGGCACCGGCCAGTGCCACTCAATATCGTTAATATTGGCTGATTTAGCCCAGTCAAAGGTTGGCGGTATGCCGCCTTCGCCGGGTGAACGCCAGTAGGTTTTCCAGCCTTCATCCAGCTCAACATGCAGCAGGGCGGGTAGTAGGTTGCGCTCAGCTTCATAGTGGCCGGTCAGTTCTAGCTTCACCGACACCGGTGGATGATCTTCATGACTCAGCCAACCGGTAGACGGCGTTTCTGCTAGGCTTTGCGCGCTGTAAATCAGCAGCGCAGCAATAAGCGATACGAGCCATAACGGTAAAATTTTATTCATACATTACTCCTGAAGTTAGTATTCCAAAGGTAAAAACCTGTTGGAAGCCTTACTCCAGAAAGCAACAAAATACGGCGTGGGGTCGCCTTTTACAGGAAAAGAAAAAGAGGGGAGGCGCTAATTGCTTGTTCACAGTGGCTTTCAGCGCCAAAGTCAGAAGAACAAAGAAAGACAGTGCCGCGTAGGTTATGTCTGACTTGAATTGTTGCAATAAGTGCGTTGTCTTGTCGCAGTCGGCTTCGGCGCCTTCGTGTTTTGCTTCCAGGTCCGCATGGCTTCCTACAAGCTGTTCAGCCGCGGGTGCAGCCTGATGCTTAGGACAGCCTTCCAGCCAACCAAAGTTTTGTCCCCAACACAGCATAAAAACCAGGAATAGCAATGGTGCTATATACCGACCTTTTCGACACTGTTGATTCAGTTGGTGGAACATGGCTTTTGGTGACCCTTGGTTATTCGGTTTACTCTTAATTAAGGCAAGATGATGACAGAAGTGGGTATAAAAGCAAGTGAGAGAAGGAATGATATCGGTCGTTGCTTGAAGTGTTTAGCTTACAGACAGGAATTTTCCCAAGGCTTATAGTTACGCCGTTGTTTAGTCACGGAGAGACAGATGGCGTTAGCGCGAGTTTATACCCGGGCATTGATAGGTATTCATGCGCCGGAAATTCGGGTTGAAGTGGATCTGGCAAGGGGAATGCCAGGCTTTACTATGGTCGGCATGCCGGCAACCACGGTTAAGGAGGCTCGTGATCGGGTCAAAACCGCCTTGATGAACGCGGGATTTGAATACCCGCCAGCCACGCGTGTTACAGTGAATTTGGCGCCAGCGGATATCCCCAAAACCGGGGCGCGTTATGATTTGGCCATAGCGGTGGGGATATTGGCGGCTTCGGGACAAATACCGGACAGTATTTTAGAGCAAGCAGAATTCTATGGTGAGCTGGCGTTAACCGGCGAGTTGCGGGCTGTGAATGGTTTAATCCCAGCCTTATTGGCGTGTCGTAATAAAAAGCGGCAGGCGTTTGTGCCTATTGCTAACGAGCAGGAAGCCGGGTTAGTACGTGAACAAAAGAGCTGGTTGTCGGCCGATTTGGTCAGTGTTTATGAACATTTGCACGATCACCAGCCACTGAGGGAATCAAAGCCGATAAATTGGGCAAAGGAATCATCGAACCATGATGGCGACTTAGCCGACGTGGTTGGGCAGGAGCAGGCAAAACGAGCTTTGTTGTTGTCGGCGGCCGGTAAGCACCACTTGTTGTTCGTCGGGCCACCAGGTACGGGAAAAACCATGCTGGCGCAACGGCTTAATGGCATATTACCTCCACTGACCGAGCAGGAAGCCATGGAAATTGCGGCGGTTAAGTCGGTGTCTTTTGATTACCATCATGCGGACGCTCTGACCCGGCGAGAACTGAGATCTCCTCATCATACTTGTACTGCTGCGGCGTTGGTCGGAGGGGGCGCGGGTAATTCTGTTCGTCCGGGAGAAATATCCTTAGCAAACAATGGGTTATTATTTTTAGATGAGATGCCCGAGTTCAGTCGACATGTATTGGACTGCTTACGTGAACCACTCGGAAGTGGTGAAATTACCATTAGTCGTGCAGGATACAACGTCAAATTCCCGGCTAATTTTCAGCTGGTTTGCGCGCTGAACCCTTCGCCCTGCGGTCAATTCGATGGCTCTTTAGCTAACTGCCGTTCTACCCCGGATCAAATCTTAAAATACTTAAGTAAACTCTCAGGACCGCTGTTAGATCGTATTGATATACAGGTGATGGTGCCCCGAGAGAGCGAGTCTATGAGTTTAAAGGGGGCAACTAAGCACAAGACTCAGCCCATGACCTCATTACAAGCAAAAAGCTTAGTCGAGAAAGCTCGGCATCGCCAACTAATGCGACAAGGTTGCTTAAACAGCGAGTTAAAACCAAAAGTGTTAAAGCAGATATGTTTTTTGTCTGAACAAAGCGAAGCTTTTTTGGCAAAAGCGGCCGAGAAAATGAAATTGTCGCATCGGGCCTATCACCGAACACTTCGTTTAGCCCGAACCATTGCCGATTTAGCCGACAGCAAAAAAATAGAACAACAGCATCTGGCAGAGGCATTGAATTATCGTGCGTTGGATCGGCTTATCGAGCAGGTGCAGAGCTTATGATGCTGCCGCATCAGGTTCGGTCCCAATTTATTTATGAGCCTTTTGTATATACAGATGTATTACGCTACAATTCAATGGAGGAGTTGTGCTGGAAATTAGCGATAAAGTTAGGGAAAAACTAAAGAACAAGCATAACGTCTCAGAAAGCATGATCAGAGAGGCTTTTGCAAATAGACAAGGTGGCTTCTTGAAAGATCAAAGAGAGAAGCATGGCACCATTCCACCTACTCAACGGTTTGTATCCGAGACAGATAACGGGGTAAAGCTAAAAGTTTGCTTCATTCATTCTAACGGAGCTATCTATATAAAGACTGCTTATGAAGCTAACTCGTTAGAGCAAAGAATCTATGAAAAGTATGGAAGCTAGCAGTATCCCTGCATGAATTGGAGAGTCGTATGAAAAGAGAAGATATCAGAGAAGCGGTTGAGCAAGATGAAAAATGGGATAGTGGTGAATTAGGTCAAGAAGAAGCTTATGTAGAACGTGTGGGATTTGACCAGGCAATTGAAGATGCAATCAATCAGTCTGCGCGACTGCGGCCTATATCTATTCGTATGGAGGAAGAGCTCATCGACGATTTGAAGACCATCGCAGAGCATTATAACTTGGGATACCAACCGCTAATTAGGCAACTCCTGAAGCGATTTGTGGCATCGGAAAAGAAAGTCCTGAAGCAAAGAGCTCAGGTCATGGAAATCAAAGGCCCAGAAGATAAAGAAGCCGAAGAAGGGTAGCCTGATGCTATTGCATCAGGTGCGATCTGCCCGTTTATACCAAGAGGTAAGAATTATCATTGGTGGTTAGCTTGACACCCCACCTGACGTGAACGTCAGGCTACGAAGCCAGCAACCTCAGCGCTCGCTACTAAGCCACTGTTTGAACAATTCAACGAAACGCTCCAACTGTTCACGGCTGACATCCAAATGGCATACCAACCGCAGCTTTTGGCCGCCGGGCAGTTTAATGTCGTGTTCTGCCATCAGTTCCCGTAGGCTATCTGCTGGTATAGCATCGGACAAATCGACAAAGGTCATGTTGGTACCGGAATAGCCGACTTTGGCTTCGGTACCTGCCAGCAACTCAGAAAGTTGTTCAAACAACCATTTCGCGTTGTCGTGGTCCTGCTGTATACGCTCAAACTGATGCGTTAACGCGTAATCAATGGCTACGGCAACAAACCCGGCCTGACGCATACCGCCGCCGACCATTTTGCGCCAACGTCGAGCGCGGGCAATTAATTCTTTTGAGCCTGCCAGCAGTGAACCAATAGGCGCACCAAGACCTTTTGAACAACATAGAGACACGCTGTCGAAAGGCGCGGCAAGTTCCGCCATGCTGCGGCCGCTGGCAATAGCGGCGTTGGGCAGGCGCGCGCCGTCTAAATGCATGGACAAACCATTCTGGTCGGCCAGAATACGGGCTTTATCAAAATAGGCCTGGTCTATTAACTGCCCGCCGTGGGTATTCTCAAAGGCCAGCAAGCGGGTGATAGGAAAGTGCGGATCGTTGGGTTTTATACGCTTTTCAATAGTTTCAAGCGACAAGGTGCCATCGGCTTCTACTTCTACCGTCTGTGGCACTATACTGCCTAAAACTGCAGCGCCGCCGGCTTCGTACCGGTAAGTGTGATATTCCTGGCCCACAATGTATTCTTCGCCATTACGGCAGTGGCTCATTAACCCCAGTAAGTTACTTTGGGTACCCGAGCTGCACAGCAAAGCATCTTCTTTACCCAGCAATTCAGCCACCCGCTTTTCCAGCGCGTTAATTGACGGGTCTTCACCATAAACATCATCACCGACGGTCGCTTCGGCAATGGTGGTGCGCATAGCAGCGCTGGGAAGGGTTACGGTATCACTGCGTAAATCCAGCATAACAGCCTCATTTTGGGGTTAGTTATAACAACTATCATCCGGTTCTAAGCGCAAGGTTGTTTAGCGAGCTCAGTCAAGGGATAATGGCCTAATATTGAACCAGACACTCGACAACAAAGCGAGCCAATATGAAAGTTTTTAATAATGTAATGGAAATGGTCGGCAACACGCCAATGGTGCGCGTTACCAATATGGACACCGGCCCGTGCGAGCTGTATTTAAAACTCGAGCTGCAGAACCCGGGCGGCTCTATTAAAGACCGTATTGCGGTGGAAATGGTTGAACAGGCTGAAAAGCAAGGCAAATTAAAGCCGGGCGATACCATTATTGAAGCGACGGCCGGTAATACCGGACTGGGTCTGGCGTTAGTGGCGGCGAGTAAAGGCTATCCGCTGAAAATTGTTATGCCGGACAAAATGAGCCAGGAAAAAGTAAACAACCTGCGTGCTATGGGTGCCGAAGTGGTACAGACGCGTTCCGATGTGCAAAAAGGCCACCCTGAATATTATCAGGACATGGCGGCGCGCATGGCGGAAGAAAACGGTTACTACTATGTAAACCAATTTGAAAACCCGGCAAACGTCGATGCTCACTACAAAACCACTGGTCCGGAAATTTGGGAACAAATGGAAGGTAAACTGGATGCGTTCGTTTGTGGTGTTGGCTCTGGCGGAACCTTAACCGGTGTTGGCCGTTATTTACGCGAACAAAAAAGCGATATCGACTTAGTGTTGGCTGATCCGGCAGGTTCTATTTTAGAACCACTGGTTAACCGTAACGAAGAAGTGGAAGCTGGCAGCTGGTTGGCCGAAGGCATTGGTGAAGATTTTATCCCGACCATTTGTGATATTAAATTAGCCAATACTGCATTTGCTATTTCTGATAAAGAAGGCATGCAAACCGCGCGTAAAGTACTGGAAAAAGAAGGCGTTATGGTGGGTTCATCAAGCGGAACTTTAATTGCAGCGGCGCTGCGTTATTGCCAACAACAAACCGAGCCAAAACGCGTTGTGACGCTAGCTTGTGATACGGGTAACCGTTACTTGTCCAAGCTGTTCAACGACGACTGGATGCGTGAGCAAAACCTGCTGTAATACTTGTTGTAAATTAAGGAACCGAATCATGGCAAATGAAAAGACAATGAAATTCGCGACGCGCGCCATTCACGGCGGGCAGTCTCCGGAGCCTGTTACCGGTGCGGTAATGCCTCCTATTTTTACCAGCTCTACCTATGCTCAGGAAAGCCCGGGCCAACACAAAGGTTTTGAGTATTCACGCTCACACAACCCCACGCGTTTTGCCTGGGAACGTTCGGTTGCATCGCTGGAAGGTGGCAAGCAAGGGCTGGCTTTTGCGTCTGGTATGGCAGCAACCTCGACCATTCTGGAACTGCTGGACAGCGGCGACCACATCGTTGCTATGGACGATTTATACGGCGGTAGCTTCCGCTTATTCGATAAAGTGCGCGGACGCTCTGCTGGCCTGAAATTCTCTTATGTCGACTTAGCTGACTTAAGCGCAGTGGAAGCCAGCATTCAGGACAACACCCGCATGATTTGGGTCGAGACGCCAAGCAACCCGATGCTGAAACTGGTCGACATTGAAGCCATCGTTAAACTGGCGAAGAAAAAGAACCCGGACATTATTGTGGTGGTGGACAACACCTTCGCTACGCCGTTTAACCAGCGTCCGCTGGAGATGGGCGCAGACATGGTTATGCATTCGGCAACCAAATACCTCAATGGTCACTCTGATATGGTCGGCGGTATTGCTGTTGTGGGCGACAATGACGACCTGGTTGAGCGTATGCTGTTCTTACAGAACTCAGCAGGTGCTATTGCCGGTCCGTTTGACTCATACCTGGCACTGCGCGGCGTGAAGACGTTGGCATTGCGTATGCGTCATCACAATGAAGCGGCAATGGAATTAGCTAAGTGGCTTGAGCAACACCCGAAAGTGGAAAAAGTCATTTACCCGGGACTTGAAAGCCATCCTCAGCACGAGTTGGCTAAAAAGCAGATGCAGGGCTTTGGCGGCATGATTTCTATTTTACTGAAAGGTGATTTAGAAGCGGCGCGCAAATTCCTGGAGTCGGTAGAAGTGTTTGCTCTGGCGGAAAGCCTGGGCGGCGTTGAATCGCTGATTGAGCACCCGGCTATTATGACTCACGCATCGGTTCCAAAAGAGAATCGTGAGAAGTTAGGCATTCTGGATAACTTCGTGCGAGTGTCTGTTGGTATTGAAGATCTGGATGATCTTAAAGCCGACTTAGACAACGCGCTTAATGCATTTTAATCGCTATTAACGATTAAAAATTCAATATTTAATATGTAAAACCGGCCTTTTGGTCGGTTTTTTACTTTTAATTTCATAGACTTATACAAAGTTTTACAGTTTAGTCATAATTGAGTAGTCTTTATCTATCAGTAATTACTTGCGAGTAAAAGCTGATTTAGAACAAAAAACAGAAACGCAAAGACGTTTTTTAAATAACGAAAAGGAAAGACTTATGCTATTGAGCCTCATGGTACTCCAAGGACTCGTAGCCGCTCTATTGTTTTATACTTTAGTGGGCCAGCATCAGAAAAAACCACTATGGAATTTGTTAGCGGTATTAACCGCCGGTTTCATTCCACCGGTAAACTGGGCGCTTCTTGTGTTCGCTATTGGTGTCAGAATGTGGCGTCGTTCGCCGCAAACCAGTACACCACAAAACATAACGGCAAAGCTCAGCCATTAAGTGGCTAAAGAGCAAGGCAATTTAGCAGTATGTCAGACACAACTAATGTACGACCCTTTCATTTAGCCATTCCTGTCAGCTCACTCGATAATGCCCGTGCGTTTTATGGCGATGTGCTTGGGCTGTCACAGGGACGCAGCAGTGACGAATGGATAGACTGGAACTTCTTTGGTCACCAGTTTGTGACTCATGTAGCACCCAATGTTGCCGGTTTAAAAAATCACAGCGGCGTTGATGGTCATTCGGTTCCTGTTCCACATTTTGGCGTTGTCTTATTACGTGACGACTGGGAAGCGTTGGCAGAACGTGTGAAAGCTGCGGATATTGAGTTTGTCATAGAACCCTACATTCGCTTTAAAGGTAAGCCAGGCGAGCAGGGCACCATGTTTTTCTACGATTACTGCGGTAATGCGCTAGAATTCAAGACCTTCAACGACGACAGTCAAATCTTCGCAACCTAAGTTTTGATATAGGCTCGACTACTGGCGCAGCTTTATATCTTCCGGCTGCGCTGCAACATTACCACCGCTCAGCACCAACCCCACTCGTTTACCTTCAAATAGCGACTTATTTTGTATAACTGCAGCTAAAGCGATAGCAGACGACGGTTCCACAATAATTTTCAGATGATGCCAAATCAGCTTCATGGCGCTTAGGGTGTCTTCATCCTTCAAGACTAAGATACCGCTGATACGTTGCTGAATAATGGCAAACGGCAATTCACCGATTTGAGTCAGTAAACCATCGCACAGGCTTTTTGCGGGTAACGCCGGTTGCCGCTCTCCGGCTTTTAATGACAAGAAAGCATCATTTGCTAATTCCGGCTCCGCACCGAACACTTGTATTTCGGTACCGTCGCAGGCAAGACAGGCACCTGAAAGCAAGCCCCCACCACCCAGTGGCGTGATTACAGCATCCAGTGCGTCAGTTTGCTCCAGTAACTCAAGTGTTGCTGTGCCCTGACCGGCAATAATGTCGGCATGATCATAAGGCGGTATAAAGTGACTTTTACCTTCCTTTTGCCACTTGGCCACAATGGCTTCACGCGCTGCCATACCGGGTTCTATGTCGGTAGTTTCCGCACCTCCGGCTTCAATATTTTGCCGTTTTATTGCGGGAGCATTAGTGGGTACACCCACTTTTACTTTTACACCCAAAGCTTTACCTGCATGGGCTAATGCCGCACCATGATTGCCGGAAGACACGGTGATAACCCCTTGCTGGCGCTGTTCCGGGCTAAGTTTAAGTAGCGCGTTAGTGGCACCACGGAATTTAAAGGCCCCGGTACGTTGCAAATTCTCGCATTTGAAAAATAATTCGCAGCCCAATTGCTGATTTAACGCAGGGTTTGTCAGTACAGGGGTCTTGACGGTATAGCTATTAATTCTTTGCTGCGCTTGTACGACATCGGCATGGCAGGGGAGCGATAACTTCGGCATAATACGAGCCCTTAACGAATAAAACGACACAGTGATAAGCATACACTGTCTGGAGCCGGAACGTGAGTCAACTCGATACCTTTCAGCGCATACGCGAACTGCCGCGTGAACAGCAAATTGTTATGGCGTTATATTTGTGCGAACGCATGGTTCCTAATTACGACTTCTTCCATCAGTTAACCGGCTTTGGCGACAGTAAACCTTTGCACGGCACGCTAAATGCCTGCTGGGACTGGGTCGCGAACCCGAAGAAAACGAAGGTTAACTTTGCCCGCTGGCAGGAAAAAGTCGACGAGCAAACGCCCAGTGAATACGGGCACGATATGCTGGGTGTCTACCCGGCAATGGATGCCTGCACGGCGTTGAGTACGTTGTTGCAGGGGCTGCTGGACGATAACGGATCTAACTTTCTGGATGTGGCAAAAATATCACAAGCCAGTGTGGCGAAATTTATTGAATTAAATGACGCCGAAGAAGTGGGTACCGAGCAGTTAAAAGAACACGTTCAGAACCATGAATTAATGGAATATGAAGTTGCGATTCAGCAGGCTATGATCAACTTTCTTGAACAACAGCCTGCGGTAAACAGAGCTTTGGTAAGCCAGTTAAAAATGATGCTTAACGACGAGGGGGTGTCGAACCTTGGTCTGGCTTTGGACGCTGAAGAATAGACAGCCAGGCGAAAATGCCAAAGGCCAGAATTTGCCAGCTGTCGCCTTTGCGCCAGGGAAAGGCTTCTTTCATAGTGGCAACAAAAATACCAAGCAGCAGCAAGTGAGTAATAACCATAATGGCTAATAATAAGCTCAGCAAACCAATGGACTGAGTGCTGAGCTCGCCGTTAGCTCCTGCAAGCAGAGCAAAAAGACCCAGCCAGATAACGGCAAAAACCACTTTGCCCGCAATAATAATAACTTTCATGCTATGTCCTTCGTCAGTAAGCGAAAGCAAACTTGTCCGTGAGTTTTCTCTTTGAACACACGCCAGTTTGCCGGTAATTTCAAAGGCCACTCTTTTTCTGTTTCCAGATACACCTGATTGTCGGCTGCCAGCCAGTTGCTTTCATCCAGTAGTTTTAATGTTTTATCAGCCAGACCTTCGCGAAACGGCGGGTCAATAAAAACCATGTCGTAGGCTTCAGCGGATTCAGTTTGCAGCCAGTCGAGTGCGTTATGAGTAATAACATCAATGTTTTCGCTGCTTAACAAGGTGACATTATTCTGTAACTGCAGGCTTACCGTTTTTACGGCCTCTATCAGGGTCACTTGAGCCGCTCCACGCGACGCAGCCTCGAAACCTAAGCTGCCACTGCCGGCAAATAAGTCCAGCACCCGGGCGTCAGTAATGTCCCACTGCAGCCAGTTAAACAGAGTTTCGCGTACGCGGTCCGTGGTGGGACGTAAACCCGGGCTGTCGGCAACGGGAAGGCGACGACCGCGCCATTTTCCGCCAATAATCCGATAGTCGCCGCTGGCGCTTGTCTGGCGTTTTTGTCTCACTCTGTGGCTTCCTTTATTCAGACCGTCGTCAGTTTGTTAACAGCATGGTAAACTAAAGCCTATAGTTTAACGATTCCTGCGTGTCAGTTCCAAGGAAACCAATATGTCGATGTTTTCGCTGTTTAAGAAAAAGCGTAATAAGAAAGCACCCGAGGCCGAAGAGAAAAAAGAAGATGCAGTAGTAGAAGAACAGGAGCAGCAAGAGCCTGAGTCCGGAGCAGAATCAGAGCCCGAAACGAAACCGGAAACTAAACCAGAGTCTGAACCAACGGCGGAACCAAAGCCTGAGCCAGAACCAGAACCTGAACGAACTGAAACGCGTGAAGAGTTGCCCAGTGCCGCGGAAGATTGCGCGCAAGTTACCGCTGAATCACATGCGGCAAAAACTGCTCCGGAAGCGAAAGAAGCAGCTCAGCCTGAAGTGGTTACCGAGCCTGAGCCCACAGTTGAACCAGAGCCAGAATCAGAAACTAAATCCGAAGCTAAGCCAGAAACAACTGAAGCCGCACCAAAAGAGAAGGGTGAGAAGAAAGGTTTCTGGGCTCGCCTGACTCAAGGTTTACGCAGAACTTCCGGTTCTATCGGTTCCGGTCTTATTGGCGTATTCCGCGGTAAGAAAATTGATGACGATCTGTTTGAAGAGCTTGAAACTCAGTTATTAATGGCGGATTTAGGCGTCGCGACCACCACCAAAATTATCGACAACCTGACAAAACAGGCCGACCGTAAGCAGTTAAAAGACGCGGAAGCTTTGTATGAGTTGTTACAAGAGCAATTAGCTGAGATTTTAAAGCCAGTCGATAAACGCCTGGAAATACCGGAATCTGAGTCGCCTTATGTGATTCTAATGACCGGCGTAAACGGTGTGGGTAAAACCACCACAATTGGTAAGCTGGCTAAGCAATTTAAAGCTGAAGGTAAGTCGGTAATGCTGGCTGCAGGAGATACTTTCCGTGCGGCGGCGGTAGAACAGCTGCAGGTTTGGGGCGAGCGTAACGACATTCCGGTTATTGCTCAGCATACTGGAGCCGACAGTGCCTCAGTTCTTTATGACGCGCTGCAGGCCGCTAAAGCACGCGACGTTGATGTGCTTATTGCGGACACTGCCGGACGCCTGCAAAATAAAGCCAACCTGATGGAAGAGCTGAAAAAGCTGGTTCGGGTAATGAAAAAGCTGGATCCGGAAGCACCGCACGAAGTGATGCTGACGCTTGACGCTGGTACCGGACAGAATGCTATTAGTCAGGCAAAACTCTTTACCGAGGCTGTGGGCGTTTCGGGTATTGTGATGACCAAGCTTGACGGCACCGCAAAAGGCGGGGTGATTTTCGCGGTCGCAGACCAGTTCGCTATTCCTATTCGCTATATTGGTGTGGGCGAAAGCTTAGAAGATTTACGGCCTTTTGTGGCAAAAGACTTTATCGCGGCGCTATTTGACCGTAACGTAGATGAATCAGAACAGACAACAGCGAGTTAATCATGATCCGCTTTGAGCAAGTCAGTAAAACCTATCGTGGAGGCCATCAGGCGCTAAGCCATGTCGACTTCCACGTAGAGCCCGGTGAAATGGCCTTTTTAACGGGCCATTCCGGTGCGGGTAAAAGTACCTTGCTTAAACTCATCAGTTTAATGGAAAGACCAACCGCAGGCCGGGTGCTGATTAACGGGCACGATTTGCGAAAGATTAAGCCCTCGCAAGTGCCTTATGTGCGTCGTGATATTGGCATGATTTTTCAGGATCACCGCCTGCTCATGGATAAAACGGTATTTGATAACGTTGCGTTGCCGCTGATTATCGAAGGCTACAGTGTTCAGGAGGCGCGCAAGCGTGTCGTGGCTGCGCTGGAGAAAGTGGGTATAGCCGACAAAGTAAAACACTATCCGAAAATGTTATCCGGTGGTGAGCAGCAACGAGTGGGTATTGCCCGCGCTATTGTGACTAAGCCACCTTTGCTACTGGCCGATGAGCCCACCGGTAACCTCGATCCTAAGTTGTCGATGGAAATTATCCGGTTGTTTGAAGAATTTAATAAAGTCGGTGTTGCTGTCCTCATTGCCACCCACGATTTAGGCCTCATTGCACGCTTACGCTACCGCACGCTAACTTTAAAAGACGGACGTATGATTAACGATGGTCTGGAGGACAGTGAACTATGAGTTTATTGTTCCGCAACCGCAGCATTGAAAAAGGTGCCAGTAATCGCGGCCGATTGCCCTGGTGGCGCAGACTCGTTATGGTTCCTGTGCATCATGCCCAGCAGGCCATTGCGAGTTTAGGCGAGTTGTGGCGTAATCCTTTTGCTTCTCTTATGACAATGGCGGTACTGGGGCTGAGTCTGACGCTGCCGTCGTCACTTTACGTGTTAGTCAAAAATACTACCAGTATTGCTGATAATTGGCAGGAAGCCTCTGAAGTTACCTTGTTTTTAAGGAAGGATCTGCAGCAATCTGAAGTCGATACATTAAAAACGCAAACGGAACTCTCCGAAGGTGTTGAGTCAGTGCGCCTTATTCCAAAAGAGCAGGGGTTGGAAGAGTTTAAGAAAGAGTCGGGCTTTGGTGAAACACTGGATTACCTGTCATCAAACCCGCTGCCGGACGTGTTGGTGGTTATTCCGGCTGACTCGCATCGCTCACCGCAGCGAGCCGAGGAATTGCTCAACCGGCTGGAAAAACAGCGCGAAGTCGCTTACGCGAAAATGGACCTGGAATGGCTTAACCGACTACAGGGAATTCTCAATTTAATTGAAGATATTCTTGGAGCGCTGGCTGTGGTGCTGTGTTTGTCGGTGGTGCTTATTGTAGGGAATACGATTCGGTTAAATATACTGTCCAAGCGTGATGAAATTATGGTGATGAAACTGGTCGGCGCGACTAACGCGTTTATTCAGCGTCCTTTTTTATACACCGGAGTCTGGTACGGAATTATTGGCGGACTGGTTGCCTGGTTAGCTACCGCGTTACTGATCTGGTGGGTCGAGAGCGCCGTAGTAGATTTAACTGAACTTTACGAAACGCCTTTCCAATTAAATGGTCTGACGTTAGGCGAGCTGTTGATTATATGGTTGGTCGCTGTAGGATTAGGTTTAGCAGGTTCTTACTTAGCTGTAAGACGTCATATACAAAGCATAGAACCTGAATAAAATGGGGTTGCGAAAGCCATAGGCTTAGTTATACTGAATTACCTGATCTGCAATGATCATAATGGAACTTTTAGACTCAAAAAGGGTCTTAAAAGCTGACTGAAAAAGCAGTAATTAAGTCGGTATTTTAAGTAGAGGTTGTTAAATGAGCACTGAATTAAACACTATGGCATTATCGGTTCCCCAAGGGGCAGGACTCGACGGCTATATTCAGTCAGTCAACCGTATTCCTATGCTCACCGCCGAAAAAGAAAAGGCGTTGGCAACAAGATTATACGAGAACAGTGACCTTGATGCAGCGAAAGAACTCATCATGTCGCATCTCCGTTTTGTGGTACACGTAGCTCGTAGTTATTCGGGTTATGGTCTGCCGCAAGCCGATTTAATTCAGGAAGGCAATATTGGCCTAATGAAGGCCGTGAAACGCTTTGACCCATCAGTTGGTGTGCGTCTGGTGTCTTTTGCTGTTCACTGGATAAAAGCAGAAATTCATGAATACGTGCTGCGTAACTGGCGCGTTGTTAAAGTGGCAACCACTAAAGCACAGCGTAAGTTGTTCTTTAACCTGCGTAAAATGAAAAAGCGTTTAGGTTGGTTTAGCCAGAAAGAAGTTGAAACGGTAGCTAATGAGCTGGGTGTCAGTACTAAAGAAGTGCTGGAAATGGAAACTCGCATGAGCGCTCACGATCAGGCGTTTGAACTGAGTTCAGACGACGATGACTCGAAAGAGGGCAGTGCCTATTCTCCGGCTATGTATCTGGAAGACAAGCGTTCCGACTTAGCCGCAGAAATTGAAGCGGAAGACTACGAAAGCCATACACAGCAGAAACTGCTGGGTGCAATGAGTCACTTAGATGAGCGTAGTCAGGATATCGTCCAGTCTCGCTGGTTATCGGAAGACAAAACGACGCTGCATGACCTGGCAGAAAAATACGAAGTCTCGGCAGAGCGTGTTCGCCAACTTGAACAAAACGCGATGAAGAAACTTCGTCTCGCAATGAGCTAAATGAAGTGCCGCATTGGTTGCGGCGCTTGCTGCATAGCCCCCTCAATTAGTTCTCCCATCCCCGGTATGCCTAACGGCAAACCGGCGGGTGTGCGTTGTGTTCAACTCGATGACGATAATTTGTGTCGTTTATTTGGGAAGCCAGAACGGCCGAAAGTGTGTGGTGAGTTTTCTGCCGATGACTATGTCTGCGGCGAAACTCGCGAGCAGGCGCTTATTTTGCTGACGTCACTGGAAGAAGATACTCATTGCGGTTAACTACTGTGGTTAACTCAGATACGAATACCAATTCAATACCCTGCTCTTTTAATAATGGTAGTTGCTTTTGCAAAAAGCTAAGTGTTTCTGGGTAAGGATGTCCAATAGCTATGGCCTGTCCCTGATGTTTGGCTATACTCAGCAGTTGTTCAAATTGCTGCCGTAAATAGGGTTCATCAACTTGGTTATCAAGAAACACATGCCTATGTGATGTTCGTACACCAAATTCTCCCGCCATTTTTTCTGCAACGCTGAACTCAGATGTCCGGCTATCAATAAAAAAGAGTTTGCGCGCCGCCAGTGTTTCCATCACTGCCTGCATTGGCATGTGCAGCTGAGTTAACTTGCTGCCCATATGATTATTCACGCCAGTAACGTAAGGTATTGAGTCCAGCGCATCAACCAGTTGCAGTTTGATCTGCGCATTGTTCATATCCGCCGTAACCACGCCGGGACCCGGTCGGTTATTTTCAACGGCTTCCATTGGCATATGCAGTAGTATTTGTTTTTTCTGATGATGGGCACGTAAAGCAAAAGCGCGGGCATAAGGGGTATAGGGCAGCACTGCGAAACTGATATTACCGGGTAACAGAGCTGCTTTTAAATCGTTTTTATTATTGCCTATATCGTCGATAACAATGGCGATTTTAGAGGAGTAGACTGGAACCGACAGACACAGCAATAACCCCAAAGCTAGCACAAACCTTAACATTAGCGTATCCAGTTACTTGGATTTTGTGGACGCCCCTGATGGCGAATTTCAAAGTAAAGTGCCGCACTATTACGTGAACCAGACTGACCCATCAGTGCAATTTCTTCGTCCTTACGGACTTTATCGCCAATCGCTTTTGTTAATGTCTGGTTGTGGCCATATAAGCTCATATAACTCTCACCGTGGTCAATAACGATGACTAAACCAAAGCCTCGCAGCCAGTCTGCATATACCACGCGGCCGTTAGCAATAGAGCGAACCGGTTGGCCGTTTTGTCCTTCAATGAGCACACCTTTCCATTCAAGCGGACCTTCGCGGCGTTGTCCAAACAAGCGTTTCACGTCTCCGTCACTTGGCCAGCGAAGTTGATTCTTGACTGCCTGCAGGCCAACCAGACGAACGTCTTTTTGCTGAGCCAGCGCGGTTTCAATGGCACTTAATACCTGCTCTAATTGCTCCCGGCTTTGCTCCAGCTGAGTCACCCGGGACCGGTCTTTACGTTGCTGCTGTTGCAGCTCTGCTAACTTCTCTTCCTGCCGGTGTTGCTGCTGCTCCAGTTGCGCGCGTTGTTCTTGTTGTTCGGCCTGTAAGCTCGCTAACTGGTTTTGTTGCTGCTTAAGTTGTTCTGTCAGCGTGGCAATTTCTTCCTGAGTGCGCCGAATAACTTCAATCTCTTCAACTCTGGCGGCATTCATGTATTGGTAATAGCTCAACATTCTTTCAAACTGGCCAGGGTCTTGCTGGTTTAACAGCATTTTCAGAAAGTCGTGTTTACCGTTCATATAAGCGGAAACCAGCTGATCTTCCAGTTGTGTCATCTGCTGCTTTTGTTTTTGCTTAAGCTCTTCGCGGCGTTGTTCTGAGTCAGCTATTTCTGCAGTAATTTCTTGAAGTTCAGTGTCGGTCTGGCGCAAAGAGCCGGCTATTTCTGAGGTTTTTATTTCCAGATCACGCAGTTGTCGTTCAGTTGAGTTTAGTGCACTGCTTCGCTCTTCTATAGCCTGCAAACGCTTAGCCAGTTCCTCTTTAACCGCTGCAATTTCGGCTTGAGTCGAGGCTTTATCATCCTCGCTATAGTCCTGCGCTAAACCGGGGCTGATAACAACCAGCCCCAGCGCCACTGCCCAAAACAGCCTAATTGGCATAAGTTAATCCTGTTCTAACGTCATTAGCGACGTACCGGTCATTTCGTCCGGCTGCTCCATGCCAATTAAATGCAGTATGGTTGGTGCAACGTCTGACAGGCGTCCATTTCGGGCTTTAGCCGGTCGACCCACATAAATAAAAGGCACAAGTTCGTTCGTATGAGCGGTATGTGCCTGCCCGGTAGTGGCGTCACTCATTTGCTCTGCGTTGCCATGGTCTGCCGTTATCAGACATTCACCACCAACAGCTTCTAATGCCGAAACCACTCGTCCGACACTATGATCAACGGCTTCACAAGCTTTAACGGCGGCATCAAAATTACCAGTATGTCCAACCATGTCACCGTTCGGGTAGTTGCAAATCACAACATCAAAGGCCTGAGACTCAATGGCTGCAACCAACTCGTCGGTAAGCTGTTCTGAACTCATCTCAGGCTGTAAATCGTAGGTTTTAACTTTAGGTGAAGGAATAAGAACACGTTTCTCGCCTTCAAATTCCTGCTCGCGTCCGCCGCTAAAAAAGAAAGTAACGTGTGCGTATTTTTCTGTCTCGGAAATGCGCAGCTGAGTTTTATCATGCTTAGCAAGCCATTCACCCAGTACATTATTCAAAGGCTCGGGTGGGAAGGCGCTGGGCGCTTTTAAGGTATCGGCATATTGGGTCAGCATAACGAATTCGCTAATGTCAGCGCGCGAGCCACGGTCAAAACCGTCGAAGTCTTTGTCGACAAAGGCTTGAGTCATTTCACGGGCACGGTCAGCACGGAAGTTCATAAAAAATACGGAATCACCGTCGGCAACTGGTGCTGGTTGCCCAATAATAACTGGCGTGACAAATTCATCGGTTTCGCCGCGCTCGTAAGCGTTTTCTACTGCGTCTGTTGCGTTGGCAGATGTTACCCCTGAAAGACCGTGATAAACCGCTTTGTAAGACTGTTCAATGCGCTCCCAGCGCTTGTCTCTGTCCATGGCGAAGAAGCGGCCACTTAAGGTGGCGAAACGACCCTTGCCTAAACGTGCGAATAAGGCTTCAAAACGTTCAATGGAAGGCAGTGCCGATTTCGGTGGTGTATCACGACCATCTAAGAAAGCATGCAGGTAAACGTCTTCTGCGCCTTGCTCAACCGCCATTTCTATCATTGCGACCAGGTGGTCTTCGTGGCTGTGAACACCACCGGCGGAGAGTAACCCCATAATATGGACTGCACCCTTAGCAGCTTTGGCTTTTTTCAGGGCGTCGCAAAGTATCGTGTTACTGAAAAAACTGCGGTCAGAAATGGCTTTGCTAATGCGGGTAAAGTCCTGATAAACAATGCGGCCAGCGCCTAAATTAACGTGACCCACTTCGGAATTACCCATTTGGCCGTCAGGTAAACCAACTGCGCCACCGGAGCCATCGACCAGACAATGCGGGTATTTTTCCCATAGACGATCCATAACCGGAGTATTTGCTTTGGCTATTGCGTTGTCGGGTGCATCTTCACGGTAACCCCAGCCGTCCAGAATCAACAATACCAAAGGTTTTATCGTAGGAGTCATAATGGGCCTCATTGCTCGGTGTTTTCACAGATGAAATTAGCCAACATTCTACTCGATTTCCAGAGCTTACGCATCCACCCAAGATTTTTCTGGAAACTGCGATTTGTACAGGTATACTCTTGACCCGCAACTCTTTTCTGTTACCGACGAATACTGGTAGGTCTTATGCAAGAAATTATGGAATTTGTCAAAAGCAACCCGATGATGAGTGGTATCTGGGTCGTGCTGCTAGTCGCACTGATTGTGACCTCGATTCGCTCGGCTATGTCACCGACAAAAAACTTAGAACCGCAAGAGGCCACGGTATGGGTAAACCGCGGTGATGGCGTTTTTGTTGATATTCGTAGTCCGGATGAATTTAAGAAAGGACACATTCATGGATCGGTGTCATTACCGATGGAAAAAATTAAACAAAAAGAACTTTCCTCTATTGAAAAGTTCAAAGAAGCCCCCATTGTGATAGTCTGTGCAACAGGAATGACGGCAAAATCGGCAGTTAGCCAGCTAACGGCTGAAGGCTTTACTCAAGTTGCTGTGCTGCAAGGTGGTATGAACACATGGCGCAGCGCCAAATTGCCGGTTTCGCAGAAAAAATAATAAAATTCGTCTAATACTTAAAAAAGAATAGGAAGTAAAATCATGGCTGAAGAACAGCAAGCAAACGGCGCAGCAGCTGAAAACCAACAGCAGCAAGTACAATTCGCTATTCAGCGTATCTACGCTAAAGACATCTCTTTCGAAACTCCAAGCTCTCCGGCTATTTTCCGTAAAGAATGGAAGCCTGACCTTAAATTAGACCTGAACGTTAAACACGAAAAAATTGAAGACGGTGTTTACGAAGTAGTACTGACTCTGACGGCAACTAACAAAGTTGAAGACGACGTTGCTTTCCTTTGTGAAGTACATCAGGCGGGTATTTTCACTATTGGTGAAGAAGTTCAGGACGGCCAGCTGGCACACATGCTGGGTTCTTTCTGCCCGAACATTTTGTTCCCTTACGCTCGTGAGTGCGTTTCAAACCTTGTTAACCGTGCGACTTTCCCACAGTTGAACCTGGCTCCTGTTAACTTTGATGCGATTTTCCAGCGTCATATGCAGCAGCAAGCTGAACAGGCTCAGGGTCAGCAAACTGCAGACGCGTAAGCAGATACAATAATGCAGACACCTCAGGTGACAGTATTAGGGGCGGGCTCTTACGGGACCGCCCTTGCTATTTGTTTTGCCCGCAAAGGTATTCCTACTACCTTGTGGGGGCGGGATGCCGATAAAGTTGCCGTTATGCAAACGGCTCATGAAAACGAAGAGTACCTGCCGGCGTGCCCGTTTCCCGAATCATTAAAGGTTACTGCCGACTTAGGCGAAGCCCTTAAAGACGTGAAAAACGTGGTGGTCGTGGTTCCCAGTCATTCGTTTTCGTCTATGCTGAAGCAGGCAAAACCTTTGTTAGCGGAACATGCCCGCGTTGCCTGGGCAACTAAAGGATTAGAGCCGGACAGTGGGCGTCTTTTGTACGAAGTCGCAGAAGAAACTCTGGGCGACGAGCATCCGCTAGCTGTGTTATCCGGTCCTACTTTCGCTATTGAAATGGCTAAAGGCTTACCTACTGCCATTTCTATGTCGTCAACCGATCAGGCCTTTGTCGAAGAGCTTTCCGGGCTTCTGCATTGTGACCGTTCTTTCCGGGTTTACACCAATAACGACTTTATTGGTGTGCAGCTAGGTGGCGTGGTTAAAAATGTCATAGCTATTGGTGCTGGTATGGCCGACGGTATTGGCTTTGGTGCTAACGCCCGCACGGCGCTTATTACCCGCGGTTTGGCTGAACTTACCCGGTTAGGTCTGAAGTTAGGCGCAAAAAGCGAAACCTTTACTGGTATGGCAGGTTTGGGCGATTTAATTCTTACCTGTACCGACAATCAGTCGCGTAATCGCCGTTTTGGCATGGCTTTAGGTCAGGGTAAAGGAGTTGATGAAGCGCTGAAGAGTATCGGGCAGTCGGTTGAAGGCTACCGTAATACCCGTGAAGTGGTTGCTTTAGCAGCGCGCAACGAAGTGGAAATGCCCATCTGTGAGCAGATATATGCGGTCCTTTACGAAGGCAAAGAACCGCAACAGGCCGCTATCGATTTATTAAGCCGTGAGCGTAAAACGGAGTGATCTGTTTACAGTGACCTGTTTTACGCCTTTATTTACGCACTGATTAGCTGTTGCTCCATTACCTGCCACTGAGCCGAGAAATGTTCGGTCGGTAAACGCTTAAAGTTAGACCGTACAAACTGACTGATTTTGCCATCGGCATAGCTCAGTAATAAGTTCGCTAATACCGCTTCGTCCACAATAAAGCGCTGCTGTTCGCGCATCGCTTTCTCGCGCAGTATTTGCTTAATTGAACTCTCTATACGGTTGAACAAATCTTCCATACGACCACGCAAACGGTCATGTTCACCCATTAATGCATCACCTGTCATAACACGGGTAATACCGGGGTTGCGCTCGGCAAACGTCAGCAATAGCTGCAATATTGCGTGACAGCGGGAGAGGGTGTTTTTCTCCTCGTCCATAATCATGTTAATACGGGTTAGCAGGGTGTCTTCAACAAACTCGATAAGCCCTTCAAACATCCGCGCTTTCGACGGAAAGTGACGATATAAAGCCGCCTCTGAAACGCCTAAATTAGCCGCCAGTTTTGCTGTAGTAATGCGCTGACCCGGACTGGTTTCCAGCATTGCCGCTAAAGCCTGTAAAATTTCTTCACGACGGTTACGTTTTTGTTCTGCCATGACAGTAACTTTCCTTATTTGAGAGGCCAGAATGATTAGTTGCTGTAACTACGAACGACCAGAATGACCAAAACCACCTTCACCACGATCCGTCTCGTGGAACTCTTCAACAATCGACATTTGCGCCTGCACAACCGGTAAAATGACTAGCTGCGCAATACGGTCTCCAGGCTCAATGGTGTAAGCCTGATTACTGCGGTTCCAGCAGGACACTTTAAGCTCGCCCTGGTAGTCCGAGTCGATAAGGCCGACCAGGTTACCCAGCACCAGGCCGTGCTTATGGCCCAGCCCTGAACGCGGTAAAATAGTGGCCGCATAATTCGGGTCGCCAATGTACATGGCAATACCGGTGCCTATTAACTGAGTTTGTCCTGGCTCAATGGTTAATGGCTGGTCCAGGCAGGCACGCAGATCCATTCCGGCAGAGCCCTGTGTGGCGTATTCAGGAAGCGGGATAGACTGGCCAATGCGGTCATCTAAAATTTTTACTTCGACTTGCGTCATGGAGTTCTCACTTTCTTATTAATTGGCAGTGGTATTAAAATAACGTTTGGCTATCGCGTCGATAATTGCAATAGCCATATCATGCTTGCTCATTGTTGGAAGTGACTGCTCACTGTCCTTACTCAAAATAATGGCGTTATTGCTGTCGCTGTTAAAACCCAGCCCAACCTGACTAACGTCGTTAGCGACAATCATCTGTAGCTGCTTTCGCTCCAGCTTGCGCAGCGCGTTGGCTTTTAGGTTTTCAGTTTCGGCCGCAAACCCAACGGTAAAAGGTGGTTTTTCAGAGCTGGCGACCTGCTGCAGAATGTCCGGGTTTTGCACCAGCTTTAGTTGTGGCGGCTGGTTGTTCTGTTCTTTTTTTATTTTCTGCGAGGCAACCTCAGCAACCCGATAGTCTGACACAGCGGCACAACCAATAAACACATCGCAGTTTGGCAGTTGCTGCTGTACCGCGTTTAGCATTTGTTCTGTGGTTTCTACGTCAACGCGTTGAACGCCGGCGGGCGTGGGCAGTTGCGTTGGCCCGGATACTAAAATGACTTCAGCCCCTGCATGTGCAGCAGCTTCAGCCAGGGCATACCCCATTTTTCCGGAACTGTGATTACTGATGTAGCGCACTGGGTCGATGGCTTCACGGGTCGGGCCTGCGGTAATCACAAAGGTTTTACCCTGCCAGTCTTGCTTGGCTTCAGGGGCTTTTTTTATTAACGCCTGCACAATCTCTGTAGGGTCACTCATGCGGCCGTAACCGACATCGCCACAGGCCTGTTCGCCACTTTCCGGGCCTATCATTTGCACACCACGGCTGAGTAGCGTTTCAATGTTTTCCTGCACCGCAGTAGCCGCCCACATTTGCTGATTCATTGCCGGAGCAATGGCGAGCGGCGCTTTACTGGCTAAAACCAGGGTACTCAACAGGTCATCGGCAAAGCCGTGAGCAATACGGGCAATGGTGTTAGCCGTGGCCGGAGCAATAAGAATAAGATCCGCCCAGCGAGCCAGTTCAATATGGCCCATAGCGGCTTCTGCTGTGGGATCCAGCAGGTCGTCGCTGACCGTAAAGCCGGACACCGCTTGTAAGCTAAGTGGGGTTACGAAGGCTTTGGCACCGGCAGTCAGCACCACACGAACTTCTGCGCCCTGCTCACGCAAACGGCGCACCAGGTCAGGTGCCTTATAGGCGGCAATGCCACCGGTAATACCTAAAAGTATGTGTTTGTTCTGCAGCTGTGCCATGCGAACCCCTTAGTGTTAAGTCGTGTAAAGATAACATGAGACCCCGTGACTGGGTAGATGGTCGTTATACTTCTCTCTTAAGAATTAAGGTAAGAATTAAGGAGAAAAGAATGAGCGTCAAGGAATGGCCCGTTTCGGAACGACCGAGAGAAAAACTGCAGACCCAGGGGGCAGAATACCTGAGTGACGCAGAATTATTAGCTATTTTACTTGGTAGCGGCAGTGGCGGGCAGGACGTTGTCAGTTTTGCGCGTCGTTTACTAAGTGACTTCGGCGGTGTAGGCGCTTTGTTAACAGCCACTCCTGAGCAGCTATTGGCTTGCAACGGCATAGGCCCGGCCCGTGTGAATCAGTTGCGGGTTGTGCTGGAATTGTCACGACGCTACCTGAAATGGCAGCTGGAGCGTTCAGACGGCTTTACCGAACCTACCATGGTCAAAGACTATTTAACCTCACAGTTGCGTCATCAGGGCCGCGAAGTCTTTGCTATTTTACTGCTGGACAGCCAGCACCGGCTGTTACGTTACGAAGAGCTGTTTCAGGGCACCATTAATGCCGCGCCAGTGTATCCACGTGAGGTAATAAAGCTGGTTATGCAGTATAATGCGGCGGCGGTTATTCTGGCACATAATCATCCATCGGGCGTTGCAGAACCCAGCCAGGCTGACCAGCGAGTCACCGAACGAGTTAAAAAAGCCCTGACTTTAATTGATGTAGCGTTGTTGGATCATTTCGTCGTGGGCGCCGGCGATCCAATTTCTTTTGCAGAGCGCGGATTGTTGTAGTTTTGTACTGGCGGTTTGGTTAAAAATCACGTAAAATCCGCACCGAACGATCGATGACGATCAAATTTCCGTCGTATAAGCTTGATTAGAAGGGCAGTTTGCTGTATAAAATGCGCCCTCGGATTTATAGGCAAGGTCACGTTGGGCGACAGGCGAGCTTGCAGCAATTTTGGAGTAAAGACATGTCACAAGTATGCCAAGTTACAGGTAAGCGTCCGGTAGTCGGTAACAACCGCTCGCACGCACGCAATGCGACTAGACGTCGCTTCCTGCCGAACCTTCAATCGCACCGCTTTTGGGTAGAAAGCGAGAAGCGTTGGGTTAAGTTACGCATTTCTACTAAAGGTATGCGTATCATTGATAAAAACGGTATCGATACGGTATTAGCGGATCTCCGCGGCCGTGGTGTTAAGGTTTAAGGAACTAAATTATGCGCGATAAGATTCGTTTAGTGTCATCTGCTGGTACAGGTTACTTCTATACCACAGACAAAAACAAACGCACCATGCCAGAAAAAATGGAGATCAAAAAATTCGATCCAGTGGTTCGTAAGCACGTGATCTTCAAAGAAGCTAAAATCAAGTAATTGGTTTAAGGCTTACAAAAAACCCAGCTTCGGCTGGGTTTTTTATTGGGTGGCGTTTGAGTTTATCGTGGCGGGTCAATAATGCCCGAGATGCTGGCATTAATTCGGAACCAGCCGGTAATGCTGAAGCGGTCACGTTCCGAGCGCTGTACTTCATGCACAAAGCGGTCGCTTAAAAATACCACTAAACGCCCTTGTTTAGGCAGTACGGTTTCCAGCACCTGTCCCTTGTCGCCATAAATAACCAATTGCCCACCGTCGGTTTCCTGCCATTCGGGGTTCAGATAAAATACCGTTGTGAGCACTCGGTTGCTTCTGCCTTTAAACGCATCCAGATGTTTTTTATAAAACGCGCCTTTAGGGTAATGCGCCAGGTGGCATTCGTAATCGAACAGGCCAAGAAAGAGCTCGCGGTTAAATTCGTGGCGTAACTCATCCATAATGCTTAGGTAGTCTTTATGACGCGGCTCTTCGGACGTTAGCCAGTAAATGCGGTCGTTACGAACCATGGTATTAATGGTCTGGTTTTGCTGGCGGCCTATACCTGCCAGGTTCCAGTATTGCGCGGGTAATTGCAGAGCATATTGATACAGAGCCTGCGAACGCCGCGGCTGCAGAAAATCATCGATAATGCAGTAGCCGTGGTCGGCAACTTTGTCGATAATATCAGATAGCACCATAATGCAATAAAGCTCCGTACTTTGTTGTCGCGCGAGAATATAGGGTATTCTGTCTCCAGTAACAAGGAGTACGGCAACAAGAGAATTATTCGAACCTTAGCACAAAGAGCGCAAGCCGATGAAAGTGAATGAGAAGCGAAAAATATTTGGACTGACCATGACCCGAAGGGCATGGAACAACGTTTTGGTTTACGTGATATTAATTATCATGGTGGTGTTCTGGTATGTCGCTCCGCCGGTTAAAGAGGAAGCTGATGACGGTATTGCGCAAGAGGCTGAATCGGGCGAAGTCATAGGCTTAATACCGAATGATGGAAACTTGAGAACAATACAAATTGACCAACTGAAGTTAGCGCTAAATGACGGGCAATGGCAGTGTCAGGCTCCATGTCGTTTATCGGAAAAAGCGGCCGCCAGCGTCGCTGAAAATTGGTTGGCATTAACCATGACGCCAACCGAACAGCCAGCTGAAAATTTAATAACGGAAATTTATTTTGGTTTTGTCGGGGGCGAAGAAGCACGTGTTGAGCTTTATTCAGAGCCCGAGTTGATGATCCGTTTGCCAAATCAGCAACAGAATTATCGTGTTATAGAATTTACTGCCAGTCAGTTACTGGGTCATTAAGGAAGTTTTAGGTTTATGCCAGAGTTACCCGAAGTTGAAGTCAGCCGTTTAGGCATTTCTCCACACATTGAAGACCGCACAATTAAGTCGGTTAAGGTTCACGATAAGCGCCTGCGCTGGCCGGTCCCTGAAACTGTGCATCAGGTCGAAGGACACGTGCTGCGTTCGGTTAGCCGCCGTTCAAAATATTTGCTCTTACAGACTGATAACGGCTGTCTGATATTGCACCTGGGTATGTCGGGTAAGCTGCGCGTGGTTCCAGCCGAAACAACTCACTACAAACATGACCATATTGATATTGAGTTCGATAACGGCCAAACCCTGCGTTTGAATGATCCACGGCGTTTTGGCGCTTTGCTTTACAGTGACGGTGATGTGAGCGGGCATGAACTGCTAAGCCAGCTTGGTCCGGAACCGTTAACCGACGCGTTTAATATCGACTATTTATTTGAGCGCTCACGCGGGCGTTCGCAGTCGGTGAAAACCTTTATTATGGATAACAAAGTTGTGGTGGGTGTCGGTAATATTTACGCGAACGAAGCTTTGTTTAAGGCGGGTATAAACCCAAAGCGAGCGGCCGGGAAAATCAGTAAAGTGCGCTACCAGAAACTGGTGCCGATAATAAAAGAAACCCTGGCAAGCGCTATAGAGCTGGGCGGCACTACCTTAAAAGATTTCACTCAAGTGGACGGTAACCCGGGCTATTTCGCTCAAAAACTTCAGGTTTACGGGCGTGGCGGTAAGCTTTGCATGGTGTGCAGTAACCGGTTGAAAGAAATTCGTCTGGGTCAGCGCAGCACCGTGTACTGCACCCAGTGCCAGCGCTAGTTTGGTTTTTAACTCTTAGTTCTCAACAACCTTCAGCAATTCACTGACAAAGCGCTCCGGTTCCGAAATAAATGGGGCGTGTGCGCTTTTGGTGAATACCACAGCTTTTGACTCCGGCGCCAGTGCGGAAATATCGTTGATAGCGCGCTCCGGAACCAGGCTGTCCAGGCGTCCGTAAAAACGGTGAAAGGGAACTTCAATGCCGGGTAGTTGCTGGCGTAAATCTGCGGTTTGCAAAATGGTTAAGGACTGTTTCAGCACACCCTGGTCTGGCATAGGCTTGGTAAATATCAGCTGTTTTACCTGCTTAACCTGTTCGCGTGCGTCCTCGCTGCCCATGGCCTGAATCGCTAAAAAACGCTCAATGGTCTTTTTAAAGTTGCTGTCCAGTTGCTGTTGAAACTGCTCAAGAATGTCAGGTTTGATTCCAGCCCAGTCGTTGCTTTCCACAAAGTGCGGTGACGATGCAACGGTGGTTAGGGACATAACCCGGTCAGAATGCGTCAGCGCAATTTGTGTCGCAATTAACCCGCCTAAAGACCACCCCAGCAAGTGAAAGCGTGGCGGCAGGGCTGGCATAATTTGTTCAATAAAACTTTCCAGTGACACCTCATTCTCTGATGACCAGACAGAGTCGCCAAAACCGGGCAGGTCGACGCAATACAACTGAAAGTGCTCGCTTAATGCCGGTACCACGGGTTGCCAGATGTTCGAATTCATTCCCCAGCCATGGAGTACAACAATAGGGGTTCCTGTACCACAGCACGTTACCGAAAGGCTCACTATACTACCTGTCCGAGTTATTAATTAAGGGGTGGTATGCTAGCGTTTTTACAGCGTTTCGCCAATGCTTTTGAGTTGGGCACATGCTGGAGTTGCGGTTATTCTAAGGTGGCCGCTGCAAGCCTTTGCCCTTATTGCGAAGAAGCACTGCCGCGTTGGTATCCGCGTTGTTGTCAGCATTTGTCCGATATTGAACAGCATTTAGTGGCGGAGCAGAAGCCGTGCCGCTACTGGTACGGTGCATTGCGCTGGGAGCCGCAGGTACAACAGCTTATTACACAGTTTAAATTTCGCTATAAAGCCGAGCTGGCGCCTTTACTGGCAAACCAGTTAGCGGCTCATTTACGCCTTTGCTATCGCGAACAGCCACTGCCAGACTGCGTTGTTGCGGTGCCTATGACGCAACAAGCCTGGCGTAAAAGAGGCTTCCACCAGACTGCGTTACTGGCGCGGCATGTGTCAGTGGCTCTTGAGTTACCTTACATTGCGGGCGGGTTACGTAAAATACGGGCCGTGCCCATGCAGCATATGGCATCAAAGGCATTACGCTGGGAGAACAGTCGGGGCAGCCAACTCGCTTTACAGGATTTTAGTGGCTGTACGGTAGCGGTTGTGGACGACGTGCTGAGTACCGGCGCCACTATGATGGCAGCAGCCGATGCGCTCTACAAAAAAGGGGCTAGAGCGGTGGATGCGTGGGCGGTTGTCTATAACCAGCACGACTAGAAACTGCAGGGCGTTTCGGTTACACTATACCCTAGTAATTTACTCAGGTATAAGCCGTGAGGTCAGTATTTATGATTCGTATTTCAGAAGCAGCGCAGTCCCACTTTAAGAAGCTATTAGCCGATCAGCCCGATGGCACGTGTATTCGTGTATTTGTGGTTAACCCCGGTATGGCAAACGCAGAGTGTGGTGTTTCTTATTGCCCGCCAGATTCGGTCGAGCCGGACGACGAGCGTCTGCCGTTTAATGGTTTTGACGCCGTAGTGGATTCAGGCAGTGCGCCTTTTTTAGAAGACGCCGCTATTGATTTTGAAGAGCAGGAAATGGGCTCTCAGTTAACCCTTAAAGCACCTAACGCCAAAGCGCGTAAAGTTGCCGATGACGCCCCATTAATTGAGCGGGTAGAGTACGTTATACAAGCTGAAATTAACCCGCAATTGGCTAGCCATGGCGGTCAGGTAATGATTTCGGAAATTACTGATGACGGCGTTGCTATTCTGCAATTCGGCGGTGGCTGTAATGGTTGCAGTATGATTGACGTAACGCTGAAAAACGGCATTGAAAAAGAGTTGCTTGAGCGTTTCCCGGAAGAAGTGAAAGGCGTGCGTGATATCACTGATCATGAGCCCGGAGAACACTCCTACTACTAGACCTTTCGATTATACAACTTAGTATCTTTCGATTTTTTAATGTTATAAAAATGTGATCCCTTGCACAAATAATGCTCGTAACGATATTTGCCTAATCAATACGAGGATTTAAATTATGCAAGGGATCAAAAAACTGGGTGTCATAGCGACATCGCTTTTTCTCATCACAGGTTGTGACTGGTTCGACAGTGACAATGACGATACTAACACACCACCTCCTGAAGCTGAATCAAGCTTTGTACGGGTACACCACACCTCTGCCGATTCACCCAACGTTAATGTTTTAGCAGGTGAAACCGCATTATTAGAAAATGTGCCTTACCATACATCTTCCGGCGTTCTGGAAGTTGATGCCGGTGACTATGACATTACGGTTCAGGGTATTTTACCCGATGAAAGTACTGTTGATGCTATTGGTCCGGCGTCCTTAACTTTTGCTGCTGATACTCGCTACGAAGTTTTTGCTGCCGGTCAGCTGGGTGACGAGTCTTTAGAGCCATTGGTTCTTTCTAACCCTGTATCGGATGTTGCGGCAGGTGAAAGCCGTATTCAGGTGGTACATGTTGCGTATGGTGCGCCGACTGTCGATGTGTATTTGACAACTCCGGACGCTGAGTTAAGCAGTGCCTCAGCTACTTTAACGCTTGCTTACGGCGAAGACAGTGGTCAGGTTGATGTGGAAACCGGTGACTACCGCATTCGTTTAACCGGTGCGGGTGACGATGCAGTAATTTACGACTCAGGAACCGTGAGCCTGGCTGACGGTGGTGATTATATTATTGCCGCAACCAATAATGTTGCTGCTAATTCTGCGAATTCACCCGTTACTCTGCAAGTGAGCGACGGTGAAACAACCACCTTAATCAATGATGCAGACGCTGGTGCGGATGTTCGCGTCGTGCACGCCGTAGCTGATGCACCGAATGTTGATGTGACATTAAACGATGCCGCCGATCCTCAAATTGCAGATCTGGCATTTTTAAGTGCGACAGATTACTTAAACCTGGAAGCCGCTGAATACAGTGTTGATGTTGCTGCCGCCGGAGGTTCTCCCGTAGTGCTTGAGGACCTGCCTCTGGAAGTAGAAAACGCAATGAGTTATTCAGTTTATGCTGTCGGTGAACTGAGTACTATTGGTCTGCAAGTGTTGACTGAAGAACGTCGCAGCGTGGCGACTGAAGCTAAAATACAGTTGGTTCATGCTGCACCCAGTGCCGGTAATGTTGATATCTACGTAACGGCAACAGACGACATTAGTGGCGCAGACGCTGCCTTTACCGATGTTCCGTTTGACGCAGAAGGTCTGGTGAGCACAGGTAATGTTGCTTTAACACCAGGTGACTACGTGGTTACTGTAACCGCAACAGGTACGCAGGACATTGCTATTCAGACGCCTTTACTGACATTAGAAGGCGGTGGTATCTACACGGCAGTTGCCGTTGATGCAACCAGTGGCGGCTTACCTCCGCAGCTTATCCTGATGGATGACCTGGCGAACTAAAGTATTTAAGCCAAATTGCCTGGGTAATACCACGCATGAATAAAAAGCCGCTGAGAGCTAACCACAACCCGTGGTTCTCCAGCGGCAATCCCGCCCACCATAAAGGCAGAAAGCCAATTAAAGCGCTTAATATCATCGTATTACGCATACCACGGCTGAACGATAAACCAATGAAAACACCGTCAAACCAATAGCTCCAGTGAGCAATGAGTGGCAACACCACTATCCATGGCAGGTAGTTTTCGGCAACCCGGATGATTTCAGGAATATCGGTAATAAGGCGAATAATTGCACTGCCGACCAGGGCAAAAACCAACGTATAAACCACAGCAAAGAGTGATGACCAGAGCAAAGTAATTTTGCACCAGTAACGGATTTTATCGTAGCGCTTCTGACCTTTAGCTTCGCCAGCTAAAGCTTCCACAGAATAAGCAATGCCGTCTAAGCCCAGCGATATCAACATAAGAAATTGCATTAGTACGGCGTTAACCGCCACCATGGTACTGCCGTAGCGAGTGGCGTAGCCGGTCATGGTTGCCATACAGAGCTGCAGTATCAGACTGCGTATAAAAATATTACCGTTAACGCCTAAAAACTGACGCAGCTGCTGAAACTTCAGCTGCCAGTGGCGTAAGTGCCAGCCCAGCGCGCGGGCGGTCCAGTAGAAGCCGACAATAGCGGTCACCCACTCAGCACTAAGCGACGCCCAGGCGGCGCCTTTTACATTCAGTCCAAAGCCCAGTATCAGTATGACGTCCATAACCACATTAACGGCGTTGGTAATTATCACCAGAAGCATGGCTTTGCGGCTATTTTGTCGGCCTAATAATACCCCCAGAGCGACGAGCGTAATCAACGAAGCGGGTGCCGACCATAAGCGAATTTCAATGTAATCGCGGGCGTAGCCTTCGAGCTCGGCAGAAGGGGCGATAACCCACATGGCTAAATCGTTAATTAAGGGACTAGCAACCGCTATTAAAACACCTAAACCCAGCGCAATAATTATGCCGTTATTAAAGTGCTGGCGCTGAGCATGTATGTCATCGGCTCCGTACGATTGAGCTATGTAACCTGTTGTGGCCATGCGCAGGAACACCGCCAGCAGATAGATAAAACTGACCACCATGGCACCAACGGCAACGGCGGATAAGTAGATAGCATCGGGTAAATGACCTATGATGGCAGTATCGACCAGACCGAGAAGCGGCGCAGCAATATTGGAAATGATCATTGGCAGGGCAATCGCAAAAACGCGGCTGTGATCAGACAATGAAAATCCAAACAGCTTGTGCATAACTATCCTTAAGTAAACTCGGTTAATAACGGCTTTTATACTTTATCAGGAGTCAGTATGAAGATGTTGAACAAAATGACGTTGAGTGCCGCATCGGGCTTATTGCTGGGGTGCTCACCATTGGCTCAGGCCGGCAGCGCCGATAGCGTGGTGGTGCTGCAGTACCACCACGTCAGTGACTCAACTCCAGCCGTAACGTCAATTGACCCGGAGACGTTTCGCGAGCATCTCCAATACCTGCAGGATAACAACTTTAATGTTATTGATATTACCGTCGCGCGCGATGCCATTGAAAAAGGCGAAGAACTTCCTGAAAAAGCCGTTGTTATTACCTTCGACGACGGCTACCAAAACGTCTATGAGAACGCTGTAGAGGTTCTGGAAGAGTTTGAGATGCCTTATACGGTGTTCGTTAACCCTGAACTCATGCGTAAGCACAGCGGCCATTACATGGGCTGGGAAGAGCTTAAAGAAATTCAGCAGAACGGCGCTACCATTGCTAATCATGGACAGACTCACGCACACCTTATTCGCAAGCAGGAAGGCGAAAGCGATGAAGAGTGGCAGGAGCGTATGCGTTACGACGTTATTACGGCACAAGAAGCCATTGATGAGAACTTAGGCGCACAGCAGAAGTACTTTGCCTACCCTTACGGTGAGTATAACAACGAATTGCGGGCTTTACTGGATGAATGGGGCTTTCTGGCTTTTGCTCAGCATTCAGGCCCATGGTCCAAATGGAGCGAAGATACGGTTATTACTCGCTTTCCGGCCTCGGGTATCTATGCGAACTTAAATACGCTGAAAGCCAAGTTGAATTCTAAAGCCATGCCGGTAAGTGGTTATCAACCGGAAGAGCCTTTAGTCGCACATGAAAATAAGCGCCCAACTATTAGTGTGACATTGGAAGCGGGCGATACACTAGATGATATGCGTACCGATGCACTGCAATGCTTTGCCGGTAGTTCGGTTTTAAAACCTGAGTGGGAAAGCGATACTCAGTTTAGTGTGACGCTTGAAAAGGACGTTAACATTGGGCGTTCACGTATTAACTGTACTGCGCCCAGTGCCTCAGAGTCGCGCTATTATTGGTACTCAGTAGCCCTTATTCGTCCGGACGAGTCAGGCAGTTGGCCTGACTAATCGGCGATAATGGCAAAATCTTTTGCCAGTTGTTCCATGTCGACTACCGGTACTTCTCCGCGCTGGTGGTCGGCATTAAAAATGGCTTTACGGTGACCGTTGGGGTTAACCAGAATAATAGCGGCGCTGTGGTTCACCAGATAATTTTCTTCACCTTCATCGGGAATGGAGTACATTAAGCCTAAATCACGTACGAAAGGGAACAGTTCTTTGTGTTCGGCGCGTACACCAACAAAGTCATCACCAAAATAGTTAACGTATTGAGTTAAACGTTCAATATCATCGCGTTTAGGGTCAACCGAAATCATCCAGACTTTAACCGGATCGGAGGTTTCTTCCTGTAACGCCGGAAGCACACCTTTTAAGTCCGACATGGTGGTTGGACAGATATCGGGACAGAAGGTATAACCGGTAAAGAGCAAGGTCCACTGCCCTTTCAGTGCATCGTTTTCAATAGCGCCGTCGGCTGTGCTGTTTAACTTAAACGATTTTAAGGCACGAGGGGGCTCGTATATTAAAGCTTCCGGCTTTTCTTCCGGCCAAAAGTTGTAAACCGCGAACCCGGCTGCAAGGGCGATAAGCGCCGCCAGCAGCGTAACGATACGACTCATTTCTTACTCCAGTTATACGTAGTGATCGACCAGTAAAATCACAAACAGCAGCATGAGGTGCCAGATAGAGAAGGCAAACATGTTAAAGGCTGTTTTCTTGCTGGGCGCGTATTTCAACTTCCAGGCATAAGCCAGAAAAATAGCGTTAAGTACACTGACGCCGATCAGATAAATCATGCCTGTCATGCCAATTAAAAACGGCATAAGGCAGACCACGGTTAACAAAACGGTATACAGAAAAATACAGGTTTTGGTGAATTCAATACCGTGGGTTACCGGCAGCATAGGCACCTTGGCACGGGCATAATCTTTAGCGCGGTGTACCGCAAGTGCCCAGAAGTGGGGCGGAGTCCAGGTGAAAATAATCATCACCAACAGCACCGCCGGCGCATTAATTTCGTTGGTCACCGAAGTCCAGCCCAGTAATGGTGGTGCAGCACCGGCTAACCCACCAATAACAATGTTCTGCGGCGTAGCGCGTTTTAAGAACATGGTATAAACCACAGCGTAACCCACCATGCTGGCAAAGGTTAACCAGGCAGTTAATGGATTAACCCAGGCATACAGGGTGACAAAACCAATAGCACCAATAGATGCGGCAAAAACGGTGACTTTTGTCGGTGACAAATTCCCCTGCGGTAGCGGGCGGCGAAGTGTACGCGCCATTTTCGCGTCAATATGGCGGTCAACCAAGTGGTTAATGGCTGCTGCTGCGGCAGACATGAGTCCAATACCGGTCAGCGCCGGCACTAGCACTTTCAGCGACACCAGTTCTTCAGTGGCCAGACACATACCAACCACGGCGGTGAGTAACAGCAAGGCGACGACACGGGGCTTGGTCAGTTCAAGGTAGTCCCGCCAATGAGCGTTGCGCGTTTTTGTTATATTATTTGTGGCAACGGATTGCATAGTTTCAACTCCTCTACGCTTTTCTGGACAAGTTGTAGTTCAACGCGACCAGCGACAGCAACAATAAAGCCCCTACGGCATTATGTGCCACTGCATTCCAAAGCGGTAATTGAAAGACTACGTTACTAATACCCAGCAGAATTTGCAAAGATAATAACAAGCCAATAACAATTAATGAGCGCCGGAAAAAGTGCGACTTCGCTTTTCGCCAGCATTTAAAGAGTAGAGTACAAATCACTAAAAAAGTAATAATAGCGCCCACTCTGTGCATTACGTGCATAGTCATACGGTCGTTGTAGTCATGAGCACCGTATTGATAGGTGTCAGCCTCGGGTATGCTGAAGGCTCCGGCAAAGTCCAGCTGCGCCGTCCAGTTACCTTCGCAAAAAGGTAGCTCAGTGCAGGCTACGGCGGCATAGTTTGCAGCAACCCAACCACCTAAGGCTATTTGACCAATAACCACCAGTAGCGTAAAAAATGCCAGCCCTCGATAGCGCCTGAGTTCCGGGTCACCACCGGCCAGCCGAAATGACGACAGCCGCAGCGAGAGCAGATATAGCAGCGATATAACCGAAAAGCCGCCCAGCAAATGCCCCATGACTATGAGCGGTTGCAGGTTCATGGTAACTGTCCACATACCCAGAGCCGCCTGAAATATTACTAGCCCGAGAAGCAAAGTGGGCAATTTAACCGGAGTCGGGTAATGACTGTAGCGACGGCTTTTAACCCAGGAAATAATGGCAATGGTCAATATTAATAACCCCAGGGTGCCAGCAAAGTAGCGGTGCACCATTTCGTTCCAGGCTTTGGCGTGCTCCACAGGTGCATCCGGGAACCTAAGTTCCGCCTGCTGAACGTGCTCCTCCTGCGACGGTACCTTCAAAAAACCGTAGCAGCCGGGCCAGTCAGGACAACCCAGGCCTGCTTCAGTGAGCCGGGTAAAGGCGCCAAGAACAATAACGATAAAAGCAAAAAAAACACTAATTTTTACCAGTAAACGCATGTCATTTCCCTACCCAATTCTGGACAATTTAAGCAGTTTACGAAGATCCGCCAACACGTTTTTACCTTCCGTTATCATTTGCTCTTTGTCCTCATGGGTGGGGTAATACAGCATGACGTTATGCATCGGGTCGATAATAAACAAGGTGTTTTCGGGCAGAGCTGAAAGTTGTTCGATCAGTTCAGGCGTTACCAGCTGGGTAATATGCGGGGCACTATGATTAAAGCCAGCCTGAAGGCTTTCGCTTTGGTGCAACACTACAGGGGTTAGCCTATCGGTGTCTTTGCCAATAGCGACATCGATTTGGTTCATAACGTATAAAGCATTTTCGCAGGTGATTGCACAGTTCTGCGGGGCGATATATCCCACTTGCCAACCTTCTGGTAGCTGTTCGGCTTGTTGTTCTAAGGTAATGGTGGGTTGCAATAAAATGCCTTTATTGGTTCCCGCCTCATACCAGTTTTGAGACAAAAAAAGCCACGCGGCCAAAACGGGGACTATAAAAGCAAGGAAAACAATAATCATGGAACGGCGAGAGCGATTCAGGGAGCTCATCGGGTCTCCTCTTTTTTTGGTTGTTTATTCAGTTTTATAACAGCAAATACAAAAATCACCAAGCACGCAATGGCCAGCGAAAACCACTGAACAGCGTAACCCTGATGTTTTTGCGGCGACATTACCTGGGGTTTCCAGTTACGTTGCCAACCCAGGGTGTCTGGTGATTTCAATAAAAAGGTGTAGTCGGTTAATGGAATGTCGAGTTCTTTACTAATGGCGTTAGGCTGAAACTCTTGTACTCGTATTCGGTCATCAGCTAACTCGGTTTCATAAGTATTACTGACAAATTTGTTGTTCGAGGGAAAGTACAGGTAGCCCGTAAGATTCTGTCTACTCTCGGGAACATTTATTTCGGGCAGTTCTTGCCGGGATGCAGGAGCAGGTACCCAGCCCATATTAACAGGAATGTAATTATTGGGTTTGGCGTCAGGGCGAAACAAGGCAATAACCTGATAGCCGACAATGCCATCGGTCATTTTATTATCGAGAAAAAAGACCGGTTGTTTAACAAATTCGCCTTCCATTTTGGCAAAAAGAAAGCGATCAGACTCAGAAGATATTGTTCCTAGCTGAGACAGTGCCGTTGCATCCCCTTTCGATTGTTGCTGTTCGTAATCGGAAAATAGCTTACGTTTTTCTTCTGCGCGCTCTAGTTGCCAAAAACCTAGCTTGACCAACACCGCAATTGCCAGCAGAGTAACTAACGTAGCGATAAGAGGAAAACGTATGTTGGTCTTTTTTAAAATCATTATTGTACTGCTGCTTGGTTATATGGTGGTGAATCTGTTCCGCGCATTATTCAGTATGCTGCGCAACGACCCGAATAAACCACCCATGTCCCATTATCTGGGGAAACGGGTGGGAGTGGCCGCCGTTATCCTTGTGATACTGATAGCGGCGACGGTTAGTGGCTTTTTACCTTTAAACCCGCGCCCCTATTAGACGGGGCGTTTTTTTAGAGTATGTAAACCACGACGAACAGGCATAACCAAACGACATCAACAAAGTGCCAGTACCAGCTGGTCGCCTGAAAAGCGAAGTGGTTATCTGGTGTAAAATGCCCCTTCAAAACCCTCAGGAACATGATGATAAGCATCACGGTTCCTAAGGTTACGTGCATACCGTGGAACCCGGTGAGCATATAAAAGGTGTTGCCATAAACACCGGAATCAAGCGTTAGATTTAAATCTTGGTAGGCATGCACATACTCAGCGCCTTGCAGATAGAGGAAAATGCAACCCAGAATAATGGTAACGCCCAGCATTGCGGTTAGCTGTTTACGTTTATTTTGTTCCAGGCCTGTGTGAGCAAAGTGACAGGTCACTGAACTGGCCAACAAAATAAGCGTGTTGATAGCCGGCAGACCATACCAACCCATAGCCTGGGTTTCAGTGCCGCCTGGTGTTTTTACCAACGGCCATTGCGCAACAAACTCTGGCCACAGAACCTCATTGGTCATAGCATTGTTACTGTCTCCTCCCAGCCACTGAACGGCAATAACGCGAGCGTAGAAAAGGGCACCAAAAAAAGCAGCAAAGAACATGACTTCGGAGAAAATAAACCAGCTCATACCTTGTTTGTAGGAGTCGCCGAGTTGGTTACTGTATTTACCGCTCATGGATTCGTTGATTTGGTCACGAAACCAACCAAAGAGCATGACGGCTATAACGACTAAGCCAATGGTCAATACAGTACTGCCATAACCATCCTGCTCTTTGCTCATATCAATAACAGTGTGTCCAGCGCCCCAGGCAATTAAGCCTAGCCCAACTGCACCAACAATTGGCCAGGGACTGGAAGCAGGAACATAATAACTTTGTTGTTCTGCCATAACGTCGTTTCCTTATTCTGTTTTTAACAGCTGAGCAATTGCTTCAGCCGACGTATTGGCTGTCATATCGTACAGCGTGTATGACAGGGTAAAGGTCGTAATATGATCGGGAATGTCCGGGTCCAGATAAAACTGCATTGGCATTTCTGTTTCAGCGCCAGCGGCCAGCGGTTGCTGGTTAAAGCAAAAGCATTCTACTTTGTTCAGGTAAAGAGAGGCTTCCGCAGGCGCTACAGATGGAATAGCCTGAGCGATCATGTTTGAGGAAGTCGGGTTTCCTGCTAAAAAATTAACTACTTTAACTTCACCTGGATGAATCTTGACTTGCTTGATCGATGGCTCAAACTTCCACGGAATACCTTTGGCATTACGTGTCAGGAATTGCACCGTGACCGTGCGTGATTCATCCACTTCAACCTGTTGATAAACCGCTGCTTCGTTACTGGTACGACCGTTAAAGCCGGTCACTTCACAAAATACGTCGTAAAGTGGTACCAGGGCGAAGCCGAATGCGAACATTCCAGCGACTGTCAGTAACAGTCGCTTAACCAGAATGCTGTTGTCGGGACGCTGTTCAGACATGATTTATCACTCCACTTTGGGCGGTTTTTCAAAGGTGTGATAAGGCGCTGGTGACGGAACTGTCCACTCCAGTCCTTCCGCGCCTTCCCAGGGTTTAGCCGCTGCTTTTTCGCCGCCTTTAACGCACTTAATAGCCACCCAAAGGAAAATAAGCTGTGATAGCCCAAAGGCAAAACCACCGATACTTGCTATCTGGTTAATATCAGCAAACTGCGTGGCGTAATCCGGAATACGTCTTGGCATACCGGCAAGTCCTGCAAAGTGCATAGGGAAGAACAGCACGTTTACGGAAATAAGCGATGTCCAGAAGTGAGTTTTCGCCAGCGTACTGTCGTACATATGCCCGGTCCACTTAGGTAGCCAGTAATAAGCCGCTGCCATAATAGAGAAAATGGCACCTGTGACCAAAACATAGTGGAAGTGGGCGACGACGAAGTACGTGTCGTGATACTGGAAGTCAGCGGGAGTTATAGCCAGCATTAAGCCGGAGAAACCACCTATGGTAAACAGGATCACAAACGCCAGCGCAAACAGCATGGGTGTTTCAAAGGTCATGGAGCCGCGCCACATAGTGGCTACCCAGTTAAAGATCTTCACCCCGGTGGGAACCGCAATGAGCATGGTGCAGTACATAAAGAACAGCTCAGCAAACACTGGCATACCGGTGGTGAACATATGGTGAGCCCAGACCAGGAAGGACAGTAAGGCAATGGCCGCCGTGGCATATACCATGGAGGAGTAGCCGAACAATCGTTTGCGGGCAAAGGCCGGGATAATTGCTGAAATGATACCGAAGGACGGTAAAATCATGATGTAAACTTCCGGATGCCCAAAGAACCAGAATATATGCTGGTACATCACTGGGTCACCACCGCCAGCGGCGTCAAAGAAACTCGTACCGAAGTATTTGTCGGTAAGCAACATGGTAACGGCACCCGCCAGTACTGGCATTACGGCAATAAGCAGAAAAGCCGTAATAAACCAGGTCCAGACGAACAATGGCATTTTCATGTAATTCATGCCCGGTGCGCGCATGTTCATAATAGTAACGATGACGTTAATAGCGCCCATAATGGATGAAATACCCATAATGTGTACTGAAAATACGAACAATGCCGTTGAATCCGAGCTGTAAGTTGTGGAAAGCGGTGCGTAAGCTGTCCAGCCAAATGCCGGGCCGCCACCTTCCATAAACAAAGAACCCAGCAAAATCATGAAAGCAAAAGGTAAAATCCAGAAGCTCCAGTTATTCATCCGGGGCAGCGCCATATCTGGTGCGCCAATCATCATGGGGATCATCCAGTTAGCCAAGCCCGTAAAAGCAGGCATAACGGCACCAAAAATCATAACCAGACCATGCACCGTGGTCATTTGGTTAAAAAACTGGGGTTCAACAAGTTGTAATCCGGGTTGGAACAGTTCCGCGCGAATGATCATTGCCATAGCGCCGCCCACCAGGAACATGGTGAAGCTAAACCATAAATACATCGAACCAATATCTTTATGGTTCGTTGTAAATAGCCAGCGACCAATACCAGACGGCTTATGATCGTGGTGTGTATCGTGATGTGTCTCTTCCACTACAGTGCTCATCACCGTCTCCTTATTGATTCATGACTTCGTTAATATCGGCGGCCTGAATCAGGTCTCCGGTATCGTTACCCCAGGCATTACGCTCGTAGGTGATAACTGCGGCTAACTCGCGCATGGAAAGCTGACTTCCAAAGGCTTGCATAGCCGTGCCGGTAACGCCGTTAACAACGGTGTCGATGTGTTTGTCTATGGCTTCAGGATCTACCGCAACGCCTGAACCAGCAAGTGCCGGGAACACGCCGTTTACGCCTTGACCGTTAGCCTGGTGACAAGCTGCACAAGTACTGTTGTATACTTTCTCACCGAGGTCCATGAGTTCGTCTTCTGACATTTCCATAGCAAGCAACTCTTGTTCACGTTCGCGTGCTTTACGTTGCTCTTCTTCTTTCTCGGTAATCCATTTTTCGTACTCGGCGGGCTCCTTCGCTATAACAACGATGGGCATGAAGCCATGGTCTTTGCCACACAACTCGGCACATTGACCACGATAAATTCCGGGCTCATCTACCCTAGTCCAGGTTTCATTAATAAAACCGGGGTTCGCGTCTTTTTTAATGGCGAAGTCAGGAACCCACCAGCTGTGAATAACATCATCTGAGGTAACCAGAAAACGCACTTTCTTATTGGTTGGAATAACTAACGGACGGTCCACTTCCAGCAGGTAGTTTTCGCCTTTCTCAAACTGATTATCAATTTGTTCTTGCTGAGTGGCTAAACGGCTGAAGTATTCGACCTCATTTTCAAAGTATTTGTAGTGCCATTTCCATTGCGATCCGGTGACTTGCACCGTTACATCTGCATCTGAAGTGTCTTCCATGGCAATTAGTGTCGTGGTCGCCGGCACTGCCATACCTGCAAGTATCAGCAGCGGCACTATAGTCCAGGCTATTTCTACTTTGACGTTTTCATGGAAATTGGAGGGGGTTGGGTTCTTCGACTTCCGGTGTCGGATCATCGAAATAAACATGAGACCAAATACAATCACGCCAATCACACAGCAGATGTAGAAAATCGTCATGTGGAGATCGTAAACCCGGTTACTCACTTCAGTGACACCTTGGGTCATATTGAGACGCGACTGAGCAGCAGCCGGTAGACTCGTTAGCGCCAATAGTGCCCACAAAGGCTTCATTTTCACGTGGCTTCTCCTCTTATTCTTCAATGAGACAGCAAAGCAAGTTTTGCTAGCCTGAATTAGAAGAACAAAGAGGTAAGCAGAAAAAGGTACAGCTTCTCCCCAGAAATCGCTTTCTCTACTGACTCTTTGTTGTAGTTATCGTTGTTATATTATTTTTATATTCGGGTACTGCATTTATTAACGAATTTACAACGAAAGATCCAGATCAAATCACACGAACGAACAAAAAATAAGCGGATCTGTTAAAAAAAGGCTGCAAAAGCAGCCTTGGGGAAGAAAACACACTAACAAAGGTGGGGTTAGTGCAGGTGGGATGTCAGTGTGTTTTTATCAAACAGAAAATACTGTGTTTCGCTTAATTTACTGGCCATTTTCGCACGCTGCCAGGTGCGACTGGAAACAGAATCAAGATAACCGATAACCATACTGCTGGTACCAGCGAGTAGAGCTTGCTCCAGCGCCCATTCACAGCGCTCAACCGAGTGACTCCGTAACCAGCGAATTTGAGACTCAGCAACGCCACAAGCGATAAGCTGTTGAATGACGTTTTTGTCGCCGCCAATAACCGTTATCCACTGGCTGGGTTTTTGCTGTAAAGCCCGCTGTATAACTGGAGAAAGGGTATCAACATCAAATGAATCCGGATTACTTTTCGCATCCATAGGGAAGGGTGATACTGACGTTTCAGCAGTCCACAGACCCGGATGATGTAATTTTTGCTGATATTGAGTTTTCATAAGGTCGCTCCGTTTCTGATCACACCCACCGCAAGCCCTTCAATGGCAAAAACTTGCTCTGCAAGATTGACAGTAATGGTCGAGAAATCGTTATTTTCGGGGTGAAGCAAAATAGTTTTTCCGCGCTGTTCAAAACGCTTTACAGTGACTTCGTCTTCAACTCGTGCAACGACTATTTGTCCGTTACGTGCTTGTTCGGTTTTATGTACAGCCAGTAAGTCACCGTCTAAAATTCCAATGTCTCTCATGCTCATACCGTTTACTTTTAGTAAGAAACTGGCGGCAGGATGAAACAGTGATTCGTCAATTTTGTAATGACCTTCAACATGTTGTTCAGCCAATAAAGGTTCGCCCGCTGCAACCTGGCCTATTAACGGCAGACCATCGGCGATATCGTAGTCATCGCCGACAAGGCGAATGCCGCGAGACATGCCGGGTAGTATTTCAATAACGCCTTTACGGGCCAGCGCTTTCAGGTGCTCCTCTGCGGAGTTGGCAGAGCGAAAACCCAGCTTATGAGCAATTTCGGCACGAGTCGGCGGCATACCGGTTGCGTGCAGATTATCCTTAATAAGCTCAAGAATTTCAGATTGTCTTGGTGTTAACGGGCGCATAATGTACCTGTTTATTTGTACAGTGATACTGTGAGTATATACAGGTAAATTGATTTCGCAAGTAATTTCTTGAACGACATTTTTACACGAAGTTGGTATCCTGTATTTCTGTTTAAAACAGAGGTCTCTATATGAAAGGAATAAGCCGCTTTTTCCCAATTTTTAAATACCCGTTACGCTGGTTAACGCGCTTTCAGGAAATTTGGGATGGTACTGAAGAAGAGCATTCAGCAACTGTTGGCAAGCCAATTGTCTATGTAATGCGTTCAACCTCTAAAGCGGATCTATCCATTTTGCAGCGGGCGGCGCAGAAGCGCGGTTTGCCAGACCCTGTCGACCCTCTTGAGGTTAATGGTAAAACCTATAACCGAATCATGTACCTGGAAGAGCTGGCGAACGAGGTATCTGATCAAACGGTATCCGAATTTCACCAGTTATTAACCCTGCATAAAGACCAGCCGGAGCTGGATGTGCAACTGATACCTGCGGGCGTATTCTGGGGCCGCCAGGCAGGAGAAGAGGCGCATGCCGGTAACACCATGACCGGTGACTTAGATAACCCGGGCCATTGGCGTAAATTCTGGCTGGTAATTTTTTCTGGTCGACAAGTGTTGCTGCGTTTCTCTCGTTCGGTGAGTCTGGGCACTATGGCGCGTGACCACGGCACTGATATGCGTATTGCGCACAAATTAGCGCGGGTAGCGCGTGTTCATTTCGTACGTATGCGCCATGCCGTTGCCGGCCCTAAACTGAGTCAGCGCAAAGAGCTGATGTCAGCACTCATTAATACGCCGGCGTTAAAAAAGGCTGTATCGGATGAAGTCAGAGGCAAAAAGATTAGTGAAGAAGCCGCCCGCAAGCGCGCTTTATCTTATATCGATGAAATAGCCGCCAACTATAATTCAACACTTATCCGGGTGTTAGATCGTTTTATGACCTGGATGTGGAACCGGATTTACAACGGCATCCATGTAAAAGGCGGGGATACGATTAGACGACTGGCGCAACAAGGGCACGAAGTTATCTATGTGCCTTGTCACCGCAGTCATATGGACTACTTGCTGCTCAGCTACGTTATTTATAAAGAAGGCCTTGTACCGCCGCATATCGCGGCTGGCGTGAATCTTAACTTTTTCCCTGTTGGCGGTATTTTCCGCCGTGGTGGTGCGTTCTTTATTCGCCGCAGTTTTCGTGGCAATAAACTGTATTCAGCGGTTTTTCGCGAATATTTGTGCTGGTTGTTCCAAAAGGGTTACCCGGTGGAATACTTCAGTGAAGGCGGCCGCTCCAGAACTGGCCGCTTATTACCGCCTAAAACCGGTATGCTGGCAATGACCGTGCAGGGCATGTTGCGTGACCAGCAACGGCCGGTGTCGCTGGTGCCGGTTTACCTTGGTTACGAGCATATTATGGAAGTAGCGACTTACCTGAAAGAGCTTAAAGGTAAGGACAAAGAAAAAGAGTCGGTTTTTCAAATTCTGAAAACCGTTGCCAAGCTGCGCAACTTTGGTCAGGGTTTTGTGACTTTCGGTCAGCCTATTAATTTAAAACACCATTTGGACAAAGTGGCGCCGAACTGGCATGAGTCGGTCACCCGTGGGGCGCAGGAACCGGAACGTCCAGGCTGGTTGAACCCGGTGGTGAGTGGCTTAGCCGAGCAAGTTATGCAGGGCATTAACGATTCCGCGGCGGCTAACAGCGTTAACCTTACCGCATTAGCTTTGCTAAGTTCAGAGCACCATGCGTTGATGAAAGAAGAGCTGCTTGCTCAGCTGGACGTTTATTTGGGTGTGCTGCGCGAAGTACCTTACAGCAATATGATGAGCGTGCCGGACGAGACACCGGAAGAGCTTTGGCAGCAAGCTTTGCGTACTGACAAATTTACGGTCAATAGCGATACTATGGGTGAAGTCGTCTCGCTGGAGCACATGACAGCCATAGCCATGACTTACTATCGGAATAATATTCTTCACTTGATGGTGGTTCCCGGCATTGTTGCGTCAATTATCATGGCGAAGAAAAAAGTGAGCGTGGCTGAAATTGCGGCGCGGACACAGGCAATTTATCCGTCGTTAAAAGCTGAACTTTATTTGAGTCATAATGTTGAAGACCTACCGCTCTGGACAGAGGCTCTTGCCGAAGAGTTGGCACGCCAGCAGTTAATTACATTGGAAGATGGCATTTGCACCATTGCGCAACGGGAAAGTGCGCAGTGGTATCGGTTGCGGTTATTGGCCAACAGTGCCAGTGAAACCTTGCAGCGTTATTGTATTGTACTTGAGTTGCTGCAACAGGCGCAGCCCATCATGCGCGCGGATCTCGAAAAGCAGTCTATTACCCTGGCCGAACGTTTAAGTTCCATTCACGGCATCGATGCGCCGGAATTTTACGATAAGAAAGTCATGTCGACGCTCATTGCCAGTTTAAAACAGCAAGGTCTGGTAGAAATTAATGACGACGGCCAGCAAATTGCTGCCGAGCCGGTGGGCGAGCTCAGCGATCAGGTCGATGAGCTCATTGACGGTCCTGTGCTACAAACCATTCGTCAGTCGGTTGAGCAGTTCGTTCAGCAGTTGAAAGAGCAGGCCGAACATGAACAAAAAGAAGCACCCAAAGAAGAGCAAAAGCCGACTGAGAGTAATCAGAACCAGTAATGCACGGCTAAGCCAATAGCGAATACCATGCCAATATAATGGTTATGCAGAAAAGCCTGGAAGCACTTTCCGGGCTCTCTGTGTCGTATTAGCCAGTGCTGGTAAGCAAACAACAGAAAAATAGCCGCTAATGCTAGCCACACCCAAAGTTCAACGGTAATTAAGTGCAATACCCAGCCCAATAAGGCCAGAGTCGCGAGTTGCATCAAGCCAATAGCCAGACGGTCGAAGCGACCAAACAAAATTGCCGTGCTCTGCAGGCCTATTTTTAAGTCGTCTTCGCGGTCTGCCATGGCATATTCGGTATCGTAGGCGACCGTCCAGAGAATATTGGCAAGAAATAGTAAGCCAGCAATAAACCATTGGTCAGATTCCAGTGCGGTAAAGGCCATGAGAATGCCGAAGCTAAAGGCGATGCCCAGCACTATTTGTGGCAAATGCGTCCAGCGTTTACAAAACGGGTAAAGTGCCGCTACGCCGGCGGCGAAAAAGCTGAGCATGACCGTTTCAGTGTTCAGTTGCATAACCAACCCGAAGGCAATGGCTAACAGGGCGATGAAACCTATCATCGCTTCGGTTGCCGATATTCTTCCCGCCGGAATAGGACGCTGGCGCGTGCGGCGTACGTGACCGTCATAATTACGGTCGGCAAAGTCGTTAATAACACAACCGGCAGAGCGCATGACAAAAGTACCGAGCAAAAATATGACGACGATACGCAGGGGCGGCTCGCCAGCTCCGGCTATCATGAGTGCCCAGATGGTCGGCCAGGCAAGTAAATAGGTACCAATGGGTCTGTCCGCACGCATTAACTGCCAAAAAGCGACTAACTTTTGCATACTAACTCCTGTTATTCGGCGAAGAGTAAAGTGGCGAGGGCTGCAGAAATACTTCACTGACTAACAGTTGCTCACCGCCCGTTGAAAATATTCGGCGTCTGCCGAGCAGCCTCTGGTTTATCCCAAACCACTGCTGATTAAGCTGAGCAACCGGGTGTTCCAGAGCAACTTCTGCCACTTCTATGTCTCCGCAGTATAAATCGCTACGGGCAAATAGAGACTCACCCAATGACTGATTCCCCAGTTGTTGTAAATTCAGTGTATTGGCGTTTTCGGCGCTGGGTGAAAATAGACTGCGCGCAAAAACCCAAGGCTTTTCATTACAGTATAGTAGAACTTCCCGAATAACGACTTGGTCTTTACCTTTTAACCTTTGCTTTTCTTCAGTGTTAGGGGCAAGCAATTGCTGGCCCAGTAACTTAACGGAGAACTGCTGGCCTACCTGCTTCAGACGTTCTGTAAGCGAACCTTCGTAAAGCAGCCAGTCGGCTTGTGTGGAGGTTAATTCAAGTTGTTCGGGCGGCATCCATTGCAGTGCTTTGCTAACTGGAAAAACCGGGGTAGCATAAAACTCTGTTGTCATTTGTGTTGGCGTTATTAAGCTCTGTCGCTATGATAGCAGATAGAACTTAATTGAACAGCAATCGGGCCGGGTAGGGCTATGAAACTTCTGATAACAGTATTTGCCAGTATTTTTCTTTGGTTCAGCAGTGTAACGGTGGCGTCGGCAGACGACGTTTCGTACTACGGCTTTGAGCCTGATATCACCACCAATTACCTGAAAGAGGGAAACGATTACCGGTTGGGTTTCATTCGGGTTGCTATTGAAGTGATGGTGCCGGACCCCAGTTACGTTAGTGTGGTAGAACACCACGCGCCTTTATTGCGTAATGCCTTTGTGTCAATTTTAAGTACCGCGACCGAACGTCAGGTGCGAACCATGACGGGACGCGATCAACTTCGTTTAAAATGTATAGAAAGAGCAAAAGAACTGATGCAGCAGGAAACCGGTAATCCAGTTATCCGCGATGTTCTTTTTACCAAGTACATTTATCAGTGAAGCGGCCGCATTTTAGGGTTTAACCAACGCACTACAAAACCTGCAAAACAGCCGGAAAGCAGCCCGGCCAGATGAGCCTCGTTAGCAACATTTATCCATAGCATGTCGGTGTAGCCAATTACTAACCACAGCAGCATGAAGATAATCAGCCCCGGTGGCAGATACAGCGGCGTTGGGCGATTGAAGCTGTATATCCAGCAGAAACCAAGCAAGCCATAGACCACACCGGACAGCCCACCAAAGTTAGGGCCATTGAAAAGGTACTGAATAACGTTTGCAGTAATACCGCAGAATAACAGCAGAGCCAGTAACCAGGATATACCCAGAGAACGTTCAATACGACCGCCCAGATACCACCACCAGAAAATATTAAATACCAGATGAAGCAGCGTAAAGTGCATCAGTACGGGCGTAATAAAGCGCCAGGGCTGATCGTAGGGAAGCGCCGAAAAATATTGGCTGATCCTCAGTGTCTCCAGTACGGTTTCGGGGTACATTTGCACCATCCCAAACACCAGCAACGCCAGAACCGCGACAATTCGGGTCAGCCAACCGCTTTGCTGCAGCAAACTAAAAGACAGTGATGATGAACCTCGTTCCGAAGTTCGCTTTGCTTGAACGGGCGCAGCGGCTAGCTCTGGGTTATCTTTAAACTGTTGAATCAGTGTTTTAGCGGCAGCTTCATAACTGCTCTGATGTAACCATAATTCCAATTGCTCACCGCGTTCAGTAACGCTGACTGGCATGCCTTGCTGACGTAAATACTGATACAGCTTGTGCATCCAGTCTGAGTCGCGGCTGCTGAGCAATCGTCGCATGGTTTAGTCCCTTTCGGTTTCTTTATGAGAAGTATGTTCAGGAAAAGACATGGACCAGGCCGTGTAACCGCCATCCATGCTGTGTACATCAGTGAAGCCGTTACCTGCTATGTAATCAGCAGCACCCTGACTGCTAATGCCATGGTAGCAAACCACAATCACTTTTTGGTTTTTATCAACCGAACTCAGGAACTGCGGCAGGTTGCTGTTATCCAGGTGTTGAGAGCCCGGAATGTGGCCCGCAGCAAAGGACTGCGGGTCACGGATATCAACAAAAACCGCATCGCCATTTTGCCAATGCTCGACGGCGATGGGTAATTCCATTAGCTGATAATTGCTCATTTACGCATTAATCCCAGTTCAGTATGACTTTGCCGGACTGGCCTGAAATCATGGTTTCAAAGCCTTTCTCAAAGTCATCAATAGGCATTTCGTGCGTTAAAATAGGCGAAATATCCAGCCCGGACTGCAGCAAGCTGGCCATTTTGTACCAGGTTTCAAACATCTCGCGGCCATAAATGCCTTTAATAACCAGACCTTTAAAAATAACCTGGTTCCAGTCTATAGCGATATTTTCAGGCGGAATGCCCAGCATGGCAATTTTGCCGCCATGGTTCATGGTTTCCAGCATTTGTGAGAAAGCTGATGGCACACCTGACATTTCCAGACCCACATCAAAACCTTCTTTCATGCCTAGTTCAGTCATTACGTCGGACAGCTTCTCTTTGCTAACGTCCACTGCGCGGGTAACGCCCATTTTACGAGCTAAGTCCAGGCGGTATTCGTTGACGTCGGTAATAACCACGTGGCGTGCGCCAACGTGACGGGCAACGGCTGCTGCCATAATACCAATAGGACCCGCACCGGTAATCAGCACGTCTTCACCCACCAGGTCAAAAGCCAGGGCGGTGTGAACCGCATTACCAAATGGGTCAAATACAGCTGCCATTTCATCAGTAACGTCATCTGGAAGTTTAAAAGCGTTTTCAGCTGGCAGTGCCAGGTATTCTGCAAAAGCACCCGGACGATTCACACCCACACCATAGGTATTGCGGCATAAGTGACGACGGCCGGCGCGACAGTTACGACAGTGACCACAGGTAATGTGACCTTCTCCGGAAACGCGGTCGCCAATTTCAAAGCCACGAACACCGTCGCCCATAGCGGCAACTTCACCCACGTACTCGTGGCCGACCACCATAGGCACCGGAATGGTTTTCTGCGACCAGTCGTCCCATTTATAAATGTGAACATCGGTACCGCAAATGGCGGTTTTCTTAATTTTAATCAGCAAATCGTTGTAACCGCATTCCGGCTTTTCAACGTCCGTCATCCAAATGCCGGGTTTTGCGTGCAGTTTTGATAAAGCTTTCATTCTTTACTCCTTAAATCACACCCAGCTCTTTACCAATACGGGTAAAGGCTTCAATGGTGCGATCCAGTTGTTCACGTGTGTGTGCCGCAGACATCTGCGTGCGGATACGAGCTTTGCCTTTAGGAACGACAGGGAAGGAAAAGCCGATCACATAAATATCTTCTTCCAACAGGCGGTCTGACATTTCAGAGGCCAGTTTGGCGTCGCCGACCATAACAGGAATAATGGCGTGGTCTGCGCCGCTCAAAGTAAAGCCTGCGTTCGTCATTTGCTCACGGAAGTAGCTGGCGTTTTCCCACAGTTGGCTGCGCAACTTGCCGCCTTCTGCAAGCATATCCAGTACACGAATAGATGCCTGCACAATGGCAGGTGCTACTGAGTTAGAGAACAGGTAAGGGCGTGAACGCTGGCGTAACCAGTCAATGACTTCTTTCTTGCCTGAAGTGTAACCACCAGAAGCACCACCCAGCGCTTTACCTAAGGTACCGGTGATAATATCAACACGGCCAATAACGTCGCAGTATTCATGTGTGCCTTTACCGTTTTCGCCCAGAAAACCAGTTGCGTGACAGTCATCCATCATGACCAGTGCGTCGTATTTGTCGGCCAGGTCGCAAATACCTTTTAAGTTGGCAATAACGCCGTCCATTGAGAAAACACCGTCGGTAGCAATTAATTTATGGCGCGCACCGTCTGCGTCAGCTTGCTTAAGCTGAGCCTCTAAGTCTTCCAGATTGTTGTTTTTGTAGCGGAAGCGTTTCGCTTTGCTCAAACGAATACCGTCAATAATGCTGGCGTGGTTGAGCTCGTCACTAATAATAGCGTCTTCGGGGCCCATTAGGGTTTCGAACAAACCGCCGTTGGCGTCAAAACATGACGAATACAAAATGGTGTCTTCTGTTCCTAAAAACTCGCTCAGTTTTTGTTCCAGCGTTTTGTGAATATCCTGAGTACCACAAATAAAACGCACTGAAGCCGTACCAAAACCGTGTTCGTCCAGGCCTTGTTTAGCGGCTTTAATTAAGTCTGGGTGGTTGGCCAGACCCAGATAGTTGTTAGCGCAGAAGTTGAGTACCTTGCGGTTATTCACCGTAATTTCAGAGCTTTGGTCCGAACTGATAATACGTTCTTTCTTGTACAAGCCTTCGGCTTTGGTTTCGGCCAGTTGGTCGGCCAGTTGCTGATAAAAGGCTGAGCTCATTTTTTACTCCACTATTTGAAAACGTAAGTTACCCTCTAGTTTACTGATGTTAGTCGCAACTCGCATCCTTAATTTGAATATCGGGCTTTTGTTTAGTGTGCACTTGCGTGTACTCTTTAGGCCAAATGAAAAGCGTGCAAATAAAGTGCTTGCACAAATAACGGTTTAGGAGACTCTATGCACCGCCGAGCAATTTATCCGGGAACCTTTGATCCTATTACAAATGGCCATGCCGACTTAATTGAACGGGCCGCCAACTTGTTCAGTGAAATTGTTGTGGGTATTGCAGAAAGCCCCAGTAAAAAGCCGCTGTTTAGTCTGGAAGAGCGGGTTTTGCTGGCGCAGCAAGTGACTGAAAACCTCGATAATGTCACTGTCGTTGGCTTTTCCGGGCTGTTAGTGAACTTTGCCAAAGAGTACGAAGCAACAGTGCTTATTCGCGGGTTACGCGCGGTGTCTGATTTTGAATACGAATTTCAGCTAGCCAATATGAACCGACGTTTGGCGCCGAATCTGGAAAGCGTGTTTTTGACGCCGGCCGAGGAAAACTCGTTTATTTCTTCTTCTTTGGTAAAAGAGGTGGCGCTGCATGGCGGCGACGTATCCGGTTTTACTGACGCGCGAGTGGCGTCAGCACTGGAACAGAAGTTTTCCGGTAAGCGTCCGGGTAAAAGTTAACCCAGCTTAACCAAAGGCTACGTGATAAAACACGATGCTCATCAGTACCGGACATAAATAACGGATATGCCAGCGTAACAAGGTTAAGCCGACACTACCCGCAGCAATAGCTTTCAGGTGATTGCTGCGGTGCCATAACCAGCCTACCACCAGCAAGTAGAATAACCCTGACAGCGGCAGCTGGAACTGTGTTACCGCAGTAACAACCCAGCCAAACAGCGGTTCAAAGAACAGTATTAGTAGCAGCGAAAACACCGCAATAACGCTTAGTGACAGGGCGGTTGCTACTGGCCGTTTCAGTTTGCGCTCTTCTATGCAGTAAGACACCGGTACTTCGGCCTGAGCAATGGTCGAGGTTAGAGCGGCAATACTCAGCAACATAAAAAATGCAAAAGCCACAAAAGGTCCGGCAACGCCCATGCTATTAAATAGCTCTGGCAGTACTGCAAAAATGAGCTGGCCTTCGCCAATGAGTTTAGAGCCTTCGCCGACATTAACGCCCAGGTGAATGCCCGCATACAGAGCAGGAATAATTAACAGCCCTGCCAGAAAAGCGATAAAAGTATCCAGTGCAGCCACTGACAAGCTTAAACGACCTAAGTTAGCACCGGGCTTCAGATAGGAACCGTATATCATCATGCCGCCCAAACCAATGGAAAGCGAGAAGAACGCCTGGCCCATAGCCGCCACTAAAATGCTGGTGTCAGTCATGAGGCTGAAGTCGGGGACAAGGTATTTTTTCAGGCCTTCGTCGGCGCCGGGTAAGGTCAGCATGTAGGCAATAAGCGCTACCAGTAAAACGACTAAGGTAGGCATCAGACGCTTTGACCAGCGCTCTATACCCTTTTCCACGCCCTGAAACACTACGTAAGCGGTGGCGAGTAAAAATACAGCGGTGAAAATTAAGTCGCGGGTTAGTGAGCTGTTCAGCAAAAATTCGGCAGCAACTTCAATACCAAAGCCACGAGCCAGAAAGCCTAAAGCGTGAACTAGCATCCAGCCGGCCACCACATGATAAAAGCTGAGCATTAAGCAGGAGCCCAGCACATTAAGGTAACCCATTAAGCGGCCAATAGGGCGGGCGCGTCCTTCGGACAGCTGCGTTAAGGAGCGAACCGGGTTCGCCTGCGCACTATGGCCTATCAGCATTTCGCTGTATAAAGCGGGTATGGCAAGTATAAAGATTACGCAAAGATACACCAGCAGGAAGGCGCCGCCGCCGTGGTTCGCAACCTGAGTAGGGAAGCCCCAAATATTTCCCAGGCCAACGGCAGAGCCCGCGGCTGCTAATATAAAGCCAATTCGGCTGTGAAAGGAGTCACGCATAAATGATCAGAAACCCACTGCTGCATACAAAAGTCAGGCGGGCATTCTAACGAACTGGCAAAATTTTGCTCTATCTTTTTTTACACAATCAGGTTAATATTCGCGCCCTGAAAATGAGCCAGTAACCAAACTGTAAAACAGGATTTTTTACGCTGTGTTGCTGCTGTTAACGTTAACGAACGACCGTAATCTCAGGAGCCTTACGTCATGCCTAATCTGGATCTGAGCCGCTACGGCATCACAGATGTCGAAGAAATTGTCCATAATCCGTCCTACGACCTGCTATTCGAAGAGGAAACTCGCGACGACCTGCAAGGTTATGAAAAAGGAACGGTAACGGACCTGGGTGCGGTTGCTGTCGATACCGGAATTTTCACCGGACGTTCCCCTAAAGACAAATACATTGTCCGCGATGACACAACTCGCGATACCGTCTGGTGGGCTGACCAAGGCAAAAACGACAACAAACCACTGTCGACCGAAACCTGGAATGAACTGAAAGGTTTGGTCACTGAGCAGTTGTCGCACAAACGTTTGTTTGTAGTGGATACCTATTGCGGTGCTAACGAAGACACTCGTCTTGCTGTTCGCTTCATTACCGAAGTGGCATGGCAGGCGCATTTCGTAAAAAACATGTTCATTCGCCCAAGCGAAGCAGAGCTGGAAAACTTTGAGCCAGACTTCGTTGTTATGAATGGTGCCAAGTGCATTAATCCTAAGTGGCAGGAACAGGAACTGAATTCAGAAAACTTTGTTGCGTTTAACTTAACTGAAAAAATTCAGCTAATTGGCGGCACCTGGTACGGCGGCGAAATGAAAAAAGGTATGTTCTCAATGATGAACTACTTCCTGCCGCTAAAAGGCATTGCTTCTATGCATTGCTCTGCCAACGTTGGTAAAGAAGGCGACGTGGCTGTTTTCTTCGGCTTGTCAGGCACAGGTAAAACCACCCTGTCGACTGACCCGAAACGCGCACTCATTGGTGACGACGAACACGGTTGGGATGACGACGGCGTATTCAACTTTGAAGGTGGCTGCTACGCAAAAACCATCAACTTGTCGAAAGAAGCGGAACCTGACATATACAACGCGATTCGCCGTGACGCACTATTAGAAAACGTTGCTGTCGATGACAACGGAATCGTTGATTTTGACGACAACTCGAAAACTGAAAACACTCGCGTGTCTTACCCCATTTATCACATTGAAAACATTGTGAAGCCGGTGTCTAAAGCGGGGCACGCAAAGAAAGTTATTTTCCTGACAGCCGATGCCTTTGGCGTATTGCCTCCGGTTTCTAAGCTGACTAAAGAACAGGCGCAGTATCATTTCTTGTCCGGCTTTACTGCTAAATTAGCCGGTACTGAGCGTGGTGTAACCGAACCTACACCTACTTTCTCCAGCTGTTTTGGCGCGGCGTTCTTAAGTCTGCACCCAACGCAGTACGCGGAAGTATTAGTGAAGCGTATGGAAGCGGCTGGCGCAGAAGCCTACCTGGTTAACACTGGCTGGAACGGTACCGGCAAGCGCATTTCTATTAAAGCGACTCGCGCTATTATTGACGCCATTTTAGATGGTTCAATTGAAGATGCTGAATTTGTGCAGTTGCCTCACTTTAACCTGGCTATGCCAACTGAGCTGGCCGGCGTTGAAGACAGTAGCATTCTGGACCCACGTAAAACATACGAAGATGACGGTGAGTGGGACGTTCGCGCCAAAGACTTAGCCGAACGTTTTGTCGCAAACTTTGAGAAATTTACTGATACCGATAACGGTAAAGCGCTGGTTGCCGCAGGCCCTCAGCTGTAAATTCATAGTTTGAAACAAATTAAAGGGCTCGTAACACTTGTTACGGGCCCTTTGTCTTTCTAAGATAGGCGCTTCTTAAGCAAATAACAGAAAAATAACATGCGCCTTTCAGTTAATAATGTCACTAAGCGTTACCGCACCGTAACGGCGGTAGACGCTATCTCCCTCGATATTCAGCCCGGCAAGATTCAGGCGTTACTCGGTCCTAACGGCGCCGGTAAGTCGTCCCTGGTTCGTATGCTGGTCGGCCTGACCCAACCCGACGAAGGTGAGATCCTCGTTGAGAATAACGGCGAGAGTATAGAGCTGACCTATCACGACTTCGCTTATCTGCCTGAAGACCGCGGTTTGTATCAGGATCGTACCATACTGGATAACCTGAATTATATTGCCAGTTTGCGCGGGTTGAAGCTGAGCGATATACGCAGCGATATTGATAATTGGCTGGAGCGGTTCGAACTGACTGATCGCAAAGATGAGCCCTTGCGTCAGATGTCTAAGGGAAACCAGCAAAAAGTACAACTTATTGCCACGCTCCTGCACGACCCTCAACTGGTTATTCTGGATGAACCCTTTTCGGGATTGGACCCGGTAAACCAGGAGCACGTGCTGACGGTATTGAACGAACTGCGTGAACGGGGCAAGACTGTGGTACTAAGTGCACACCAAATGGAGCTGGTTGAACGCTTAGCCGACACCATGTTGCTCATGAATAAAGGACGGGCGGTAGCTCAGGGCAGCTTGCAGGAAATTCGCAATACCTTGCTGCCTAAGCCGGTTTACCGGGTAACAACCAATGCTCAGCTTGCGTTGGATAGCTGGCAGGGCGTTGAGCAAATAGAGTCCATTCGCAAGGTGAGTGAAGAACAAGTGGAGATAACTTTTCGCACCGATGCCGGTATAGACGAGTTGTGGCCACAATTGGCACAGCAGGTATCGATTAAAGCCTTTGCGCCGATTCAGCCCGGGTTACATGATTTATATCTGGATACGATTCGTCGGCAAGCGAGTGATGAGAGAAGCAGCGAGGAGGCGCAGTCATGAAACAGACGAATCCGGGTTATTTTAAGCAGTTGAAAGCCATTTCATGGTGGGAGTTTAAGCGCTTCTTTAAGTGGAAGCAGGAACTTCTGTCTATTGTCATTTTGGTCGGCATTTTTGCCGTGAGCACTGGCTGGGGCGCAATAGCCCAACTTTTGTCAGATGAATATCACGGAGCTATTTTCTATGAAGAAGGCAAACCCCAGTCTTGGGAGTTTGAGGCCCCAAAAGACTTAAACCTTCGCAGTGCTGGCACTATGGAAGTAGAAAAGTGGAAAGCACAATTACCGGAAGACCTGGATACATTAATTGTCATAACACCGGAATTAACCGCAAAAGTCTGGGTTAAGAAGTCTCAGACCTGGCAACAGGAATTGCGCAGCGAATTACAGGATCAACTGCAGGATCTGCGCATTCAGCAGTTACCACTGGCACCGGAAGAAAAAGCGATTATTGATGAAAAGCCGGAAATTGCGTTTTCTATTGAAGAAAGCGAAGAAGCTTCTATTGATGATGCTAACGACGGTTCAGCCAGTACGCTACTGGTGATCATAATGGTTGGGGTTTTTACTGGTTTCGGTTTGATGATGATGTCCATAACCGCCGAGAAACAACAGCGAGTAACCGAGCAGTTGCTGACTATCGTGACACCGACTCAGTGGATGGATGGCAAAATTATTGGTATTACCTTGCACAGCCTTAAATCAATGCTCTTTATCGGCTTAATGATTTTGGGCGTAAGCCTGGTCGTTGCGGCACTGTCCGATAAGAGCGGTTCAGGTCTGGACTGGGGCATTGGCACAGGTCTGTTGAGTCTTATCTTTGTTTTATTGGGGACAGTCTTAATTAACGCCTTACTAGCGGGTTTTTCCGCAACCATCGATGACCCTAACCACTCATCCCGAAGCACGGTGATGCTGGTACCGATGTTGCCAATATTTCTGAGCTTTAGTGTGGTAAGTACACCTGACTCGACCTTAGCTACCGTAATGAGCATTCTGCCGATTAGCTCCTTTGCCATGATGCCGGCGCGTTTGTTGCAAACTGATGTCGCGGTATGGGAATGGTTGCTGAGCCTGGTATTACTGGCGGCCTTTGTATACTGGATGCGAAATGTAGCGGGGCGCTTGTTCGCTATGGGTATTCAGTATTACGGAAAAGAACCGGGCTGGAAGGAAATTTGGCAGGCCGTTTCTGGTAAATAACAAAGTTTCAGAGACAAAAAAGCCGGGAGCTTCAAAATGAAGTGTCCCGGCTTTTTATTAGGAACTGGCTTTATTTAAGCTGCTCAGCGTGTGGCAGCTCAAACGACGGTTTTTCCTCAGCTTTTTCTACCAGGAAGGTATCCATCCAACGCATAAAACGCATGCTGTAGTCCAGCTGTGCCGCTACTTTGCGGTTGCCGTGGCCTTCGCCGGGGTACAACACTAAGCGAACCGGCACCTTGCCGTGAGTTTTCAGATAACGGTACAATTCCATGGACTGTGATGGATGAACGCGGGTGTCTTCTTTACCATGCATAATAAGAATTGGCGTGCGCGCTTTTTCTGCGTGATAAATTGGGCTGCGCTCTAAGTACCATTCCCACTTGTCCCACGGATAGCTACGGGCATGCACAGCGTGCATTTCTTTGGCAATGTCGGTGGTACCAAACTTAGATAAGTTGTCGCTGATACCTACAAACATAACGCTGGCAGCGAAATGCTCGGTCTGTGCTGTTGCGCCCCAGGCCGACGCGTAACCACCGTAAGATCCGCCGGTAATACCCACGCTCGACTCATCGGCTAATCCGATTTCGACCAAGTGTTTCTTGGCATCGACAATGTCGTCAAACTCTTTACCGGCGTAGTCGTTCTGACCCAGCTTAGAGAACTCAACACCACGACCGGTACTGCCACGGTAATTCGGGAAGAACAGGGCATAACCTTTGGCTGCAGCATGTTTAACTGGCGACGCATAGCGATCTAACCAGCCGTTGCTGTAATGCGACTCAGGACCACCGTGAATCACCATCATGGTCGGGTAGGTCTTGCCTTCTTCGTAGTTGGTTGGGTAAACCACAATACCTTCCAGCTTAAGCCCGTCGCGTGCTTCATAAGTCATGGTTTCCTGACGCGGCATATCGATCTCGGCCAGCCAGGGGTTAGAGTTGGTTAAACGCTCCAGACGACCATTGCTGTATTTGAATGCTTCGCTCGGGTGGCTAGGACGGTGACCGGTCAGAACAAATTCAGATTTGCCGGCTTCGCCGTCCAGGCTGGTGAAAATAGCTTCCCCCAAGTCTAGCAGGCTGCGGCTTTCTAAAAACTTAAGCGTTAATGCCTGAACTTCGGTTTCGGTGCCACGATGACCCAGCCAGATAATTTCTTCATCGGTACGCCAGGTAAAGTCTTTTACTGCGCCTTTGTAGTCAGGCAACACGTTGCGGTGTTCTTGCTCGCGAGTGTCGTAAACAAATAAAGAACCAGCAGAAGGATCGTTGTAGTCAGCAGCGCGGATCATGGCCAAATAACGACCGTCCGGTGAAAATTCTGCACGACCAAGCTTGCCTTCACTTTCAAACGAAGTGACTACTTCGCCGTCCAGACTAATAAGCTGATATTGGCTGCTCATGTAATTGTCATCGATAAGCGAAGTTGGTGCGGTACGAACCAGTAGCTGTTCGTTATTCGGGTGGAAGCTAACCGAAAGCGCGTGCTGGTCGTCGGCGGTAACCGCTTTGGCCTCAGCGTCTTCCTCCCCCAATGAAACATGGTAAACCTGAGTATAGGTTAAGTCTTCTTCGTAGACTTCGGCTTTAAAGCCTTTCTTTTCAAGTTTTTCTTCATCGCTGTCTTTCGCACCTGAAGACAAAAAGACCAGTTGCTCGCTGTCATCACTCAACGCGTAGCTGCCAATATTGCCGTCAAATTCAAACACCGACTGAATACCGCCGCCGTGCACAGGCATGCGGTAAAGCTCCTGATACTCATCGCCTTCTTCTTTGGCAGTAAAGTACAGGTATTCGCTTTGCGGACCAAAGCTGACCCGGCCGAACTTTTTGTCTTTACTCAGGTAAGACGTTTCTTCGCCTTCAGCGTTAATAAGCACTAACTCACTGTAGCTGGAGCCGTCGTCATCTTCGTACGGAGTACGGGGTGTTGAGCGGATAACCGCAGTGAACTGACCATCCGGCGACAGTTGAGCCGAACGAATGGCTTTGGTGGTTACGGTTTCCATTAGCGTCATCTCGCGGGCATCAATATCGGCCGCCAAGACTGCTAATGCCATACCGCCTACAGCACGTAAAAGCATAATGTTCTCCAGTTTCTTGTTCTGATTAAGATTGTTTTTTATGACTCTCGTTTTAGTAATCGGCGAGTCGCTTCGGCGCCCCGGGCAACTAAGCGAACTTGCAGAATCGTTTTTTCGGTAATAATTTCGCGCTCTTCTTCGTCTACGTCAAAGCAGTCGGCACCGGCGCTGAATACAATTTTGGCAATAGTGTCCGACTGTAACTCGGCCAACTCGCGGCTAAACGACTGTTCGTTAACTAAATAGTCTTCCAGTTCGGCCTTGAAGTGATCTATTTCGCGCACTACCGCCAAACGAAAACTGCGTGAGCGGCCTGAACGCTCCTGCAACAACAACCTGAAGGTAGCGGTGTTGTCTGCGACAAACTGCATAAAAGTTTCTATAGATACCCGAATAATTGAGCCGCCGGATTCAATGCGCTGACGCGCCTGGCGTAATAGTTGGCGTAAAGCCAGGCCGCATTCGTCGACCAAAGTGAGTCCTAACTCATCCATGTCACGAAAGTGTCTGTAGAATGACGTGGGGGCAATTCCGGCTTCACGGGCAACCTCACGCAGGCTCAAACTGGAGAAACCGTTTTCAGCGCTTAATTGGTTCATTGCCGCGTTAATTAACGCCTGTCGGGTTTTCTCTTTCTGCTTTGCGCGAATTCCGGCCATAGTCGTATAGTCATCTTTGCGTGTATATTAAGAATGATAACACAGCTTTTTACACTTTTACCGCTTGTAATTTGAACACGAAACACGTACATTCAGCGTACAGGTGTACGCTATTAGACGCCTGCCTTTATTTGAATGTTTTAGGTTATATGCATGCAAAAGATTTCTGAAAAGCCCCCCATTATCTGGTTAAACACCCTGGTGTTCTCTATTACCTTTATTGTCGCCATTGTTGGTGTACCTTTATACGCATACAGCGTTGGCATTGGTGCCGCGTTTTGGTGGGTTATGTTGGGCACGGCGTGTTTCGCCGGCTTATCTATTACTGCGGGCTATCATCGCCTGTGGGCGCATCGTACATACGATGCAAACCCCGTAATTCGTTTTATTTTTGCCATTGGCGGTGCGGTTGCGCTGCAGAACAGTGCGCTTCACTGGTCTTCTGACCACCGTGAGCACCACAAGCACGTTGATGACAACGACAAAGACCCGTATTCAGCTAAGCGAGGCTTCTGGTACTCGCATATTGGCTGGATGATCCGTGAATATCAGGCGAGCCGTTATACTGACTACGATAACGTTAAAGACCTGCAGAAAGACCCAATTGTTATGTGGCAGCACAAGTATTACTTGCCGCTAACTCTGTTTGTGAACTTTGGCTGGCCAATTGCCGCCGGTTTCATGCTGGGAGACGTGTGGGCAGGATTGTTGGTTATTGGCGTGTTGCGCCTGGTGCTAAACCACCACACCACTTTCTTTATTAACTCGCTGGCGCATATTTGGGGTAAACAGCCTTATACCGACAAAAACACTGCGCGCGACAATGGCGTGCTGGCGTTTCTGACGTTTGGCGAGGGTTACCATAATTACCACCACATTTTTGCCGCGGATTATCGTAACGGTATTCGCTGGTGGCAGTTCGACCCAACTAAATGGCTGATCGTAGCCAGTAAATGGCTGGGTCTGGCGAAAAACTTAAAGCGCAGCTCGCCGTATCAGGTCGAGCGGGCGAAACTGCAAATGCAGTTAAAACGAGCTCAGCTGAAAGCTCAGGCAGCGCCGGAATCTTTGTTTGAAAGGGCTCAGGAACATTATGACCAGATGGGCCAGCAGTTGAAGGCATATTATCAGGCTCGTAAAAAGCTTCTGGATACTAAAGCTAAAGCCTTGAAAGAACATGTGCATCACGATATTGATGCGTTGAAGCGTCAGGTTGATGAAATGAAGGCTTCGCTGGAAATGCAAAAACGCTCCTGGAAAGCGCTATTAAATCAAATTCAGCAGCACGCGTAATTATTGGTTGAAATTGCGACGAATGGCATTTGTCAGTACTTGAAAATGTTTAAAATATAAACGATACTGACAAATACATTCGTAGTAACACGCCCTAGTGTGTGGGAGGAAACGATGGAAATTGGTGCAGCAATGAACTCAGGCCTGCAGGGTATGCAACGTGCAAACCAGCAGGTATCACAAGCGAGTCAGGAAATTGCGTCTGCTTCAACATCGGGTCGTAATGATGTTCAGCAGCAAAGTAATGCCGTTGCAAATGGTGCCCAGGCCGCAACTGAAACTGCGTCAGAAACCAGCCAAAGCGTTACGGCTGCCAACACAACTGATTCTTTGGTTTCATTAAACCAAGGGCAGACCAACTTTGAGTCAAACACCCGTACGGTAGAAACTGCCGACGAGATGTTGGGCACAATGATTGATACCAGCGCTTAATGTTCTAACATGAATATCTCACCAGCGTTACCGCCTATTCCTGTAACGTCGGCACCACCTGCGGAGTCGATGAACAGGGATAATTTGCAGCGGCCGTTGGTGAACGAACCTGCCAAATCTGATCAATCCAGTAATAAAGCCGATACCCAGGCTGACAGAAAACCCGACGCGAAAGCGGATGGAAAGCCTGACAGCAAAAAAGCCACCGACAAAGCTAGCAAAGAAGTTACTGACAATGCTGAAAAGAATCAGCAGAAGCTCAGTGAAGAAGAAGTTGAAAAAGTCGATGAGCTAAAAAGCCGTGATCAGGAAGTTCGTGTACACGAACAAGCCCACGCGGCAGTTGGCGGCCAGCATGCTGGCTCGCCTTCCTATGAATACGAACGCGGGCCTGACGGTAAGTCTTATGCTGTGGGCGGCGAAGTTCAAATAGATGTCAGCCCGGTTAACGGTGATCCGCAAGCGACCATTCAAAAAATGCAGTTGGTACGTCGCGCGGCATTAGCGCCGGCACAACCTTCTGCTGCCGACCGTTCAATTGCTGCCGAAGCGGCTAATAAAGCCACGCAGGCTCGGGCGGAATTAGCTCAAATGCAAGTTGAGGCAAGCGAAAGCGGTGAGGAAGGCGAGAAGCAAAACCCCGATATCAGTATTAACGCGCCGTTTAATAAAAGTCTGGAAGGTGAAAACAAAGGTGATGGCGATAGTCAATCTGCGTCATCAAGTGCTGTAACACCTGCCGAAGAAGGTAGAAAAACGCTTTCATCGTCCGAACGTGGCGAAATGATTTCTTCATTTTACGATAAGCGCGTTCGTCCTTCCGTGGACTCATTCAGCGCTACCGCTTAACTATTCCTGTTTAATCTTTCTTCGCTTTTGCAAAGGCGTCTGCTAATGCACTGCCCATTGCTGAGTTTTGTGGCTGTGGCGCACGACCACCATTGCCTGAAGGTTTTTTCTTAGGTCCGCTTCCGGTTTTCGCTTTAGGCTTGTCGCTGCCTGCGGTATTGGCTGGGGCTTCATCGCTCAGGCGCATGGTTAAGCCAATACGTTTACGCTCAATGTCCACTTCCAGCACTTTTACCTTCACAATGTCGCCGGCTTTAACCACTTCGCGCGGATCGCTGACGAACTTGTCCGCCAGTGCTGAAATGTGCACCAGACCGTCCTGATGCACGCCAACATCAATAAAGGCACCAAAGTTCGCCACGTTAGTTACCACACCTTCCAGCAACATGCCGGGCTTCAGATCACTGACTTTCTCAACGCCTTCTTTAAACTCTGCCATTTTGAATTCAGGACGCGGGTCGCGGCCGGGTTTTTCCAGTTCGGACAAAATGTCGGTAACCGTTGGCAGACCAAAGCGCTCATCGGTGTAGTCTTTAGCGTTCAAGGTTTTAATCAATTGCTGATTACCAATAAGTTCCTGTACCGGTAGTGAGTTCTCTTTAGCAATGCGTTCAACCACGGTATAAGCCTCGGGGTGCACTGAAGACGCATCCAGTGGCTGCTCGCCGTTACTAATGCGTAAGAAGCCGGCTGCCTGTTCAAAGGCTTTTGGTCCCATGCGCGCAACATCCAGCAATTGCTTACGGTTACGGAACGCACCGTGAGCATCGCGGTGCTCAACTAAGTTCTTCGCCAAAGTTTTCGATAAGCCGGATACGCGCTGCAGCAACGCGGCAGAAGCCATATTGGCATCCACACCCACTGCGTTTACGCAGTCTTCAACCACTGCATCCAGACTCTGCGCCAGTTGTGACTGGCTCACGTCGTGCTGGTACTGCCCGACACCAATAGACTTAGGTTCAATCTTCACCAGCTCGGCTAGTGGATCCTGCAAGCGGCGGGCAATAGAGACTGCACCACGTAGCGACACGTCCATATCAGGAAATTCTTGCGCGGCAAGTTCCGATGCTGAGTAAACCGAGGCGCCTGCTTCACTTACTATTACTTTGGTGGCTTTAATTTCGCTGTGTTGTTTCAGCATATCGCCGACCATTTTGTCGGTTTCGCGCGAGTGGGTGCCGTTGCCAATGCTGATAAGCTCAACTTTGTACTGCTTGCACAAGGTAGCCAGCGTGCGCATGGCCTTATCCATTTGGTTCTGCGGCTGGAACGGGAATACCGTGTTAGTGGCAACCGCTTTACCGGTTTCGTCTACCACGGCAACCTTAACGCCGGTGCGAACACCCGGGTCTAAGCCCATAGTGGTTTTAGCGCCGGCAGGTGCCGCCATCAACAAGTCTTTTAAGTTGCTGGCAAATACCTGAATGGCTGCTTCTTCAGCGCGTTCACGCACTCGCGCCATTAGCTCGGTTTCCATGTGCAGTGACAATTTCACCCGCCAGGTCCATTGAATAACCTGACGCAACCAGTCGTCGGCAGCGCGGCCTTTATGCTCAAAGTTCAGGAAGTCGGCAATAATCACTTCGCAATGTGAGCCGGCGGTTTTATCTTCACTGCCCGGGTCAGCGTCCATAGAAAGCTGTAAAAAGCCTTCGTTACGGCCACGCAGTAAGGCCAGCGTGCGGTGCGAGGGGATGGTTTTAAACAGCTCAGAAAACTCAAAGTAGTCGCGGAACTTAGCGCCTTCTTTCTCTTTACCCGCCGCAACTGTGCTGGTTAGGTGCGCGTTCTGCCATAAGTGCGAGCGCAAACGTTTTAGTAACTCGGCCTGCTCGGCAAAGCGCTCCATTAAAATAGCGCGGGCACCGTCGAGTACCGCTTTCGCATCGGCAAAGCCTTTGTCCGCGTCAATGTATTCTGCCGCGGCCTGCTCCGGGTCCTGCGTTGGTTCTTTCCACAGCAAGTCCGCCAGCGGTTCAAGCCCAGCTTCAATGGCAATTTGGCCTTTGGTGCGGCGCTTCGGTTTGTAAGGCAGGTATAAATCTTCCAGCTCGGTTTTCGAGTCAGCTGTTTTAATGCTCTGAGTCAGTTCGTCGGTCAGTTTGCCTTGCTCGTCAATGGACTTGAGTATCACCTGGCGGCGGTCATCCAGCTCGCGCAGGTAGTTCAGGCGCTGATGCAGCTGACGCAATTGCGTGTCATCTAAGCCGCCAGTCACTTCCTTACGGTAGCGCGCAATAAAGGGCACCGTTGAGCCTTCATCCAGCAACTGGATAACAGACGAAATCTGGCGTTCATCAACCTTCAGTTCATTAGCAAGTAATTGCGGTATCTGGCTCATAGTACATCTCTTAGTTTTGAAACTTTACGACAAATAATGGGGACGAATACTATCACGAATTGGCTACGCGGGCTGTTGGTAACTTATCTTATTAATAAACCAGGTCCTAGTACCCTGCTGTGTCGTTACTTCAGCCTCGTCGTCTACCTGCTTTTTCAGCAGGGCACGCGCCATGGGCGAATCAATAGACACCGCGTCTTTGCGATCATAAATTTCATCCGGTCCCACAATTTGGAAGGCGCGAACGTTCTCTTCCTCGTCCTCAATTTCCACCCAGGCACCAAAAAACACCTTACCGTCCTGTTGTGGCGAATAATACACCACCTTCACCTGCTCCAGACGCTTGGTTAAGTAACGAATGCGGCCATCAATTTTACGCAGTTTCTGCTTATTGTATTTGTATAATAACCCTCACCTAAAACTACTATTTACAGGAGAGCAAGTACTTGGTATTCCTATGTTAATGCACCGCCTTGAGAACTTCCATTTGTGGCTTATGTTTTAAAAATTCTAGTTAATTATAAAAGTCAGCAGTCCAGGTTTGTAAAGAAGTTGCCGGCTTTGCTCACCGACCATGGTTTGTTGATCTCGCATTTACGCTATTTAGCTGAAAATGATATGAGGAGTTCAGCTTGGAAGGAGCGCTCTACTTTTGCGTTAAAGTTATTAGTCAAATATATGCATGCCTACGGACCTCCCAGGAACGCAAGAAAGATGTTTAGAGATTTTTCAGAAGCTGTTTTGGTTGGAACTATCGACTATAAATCAATGGATGATCCGAAAGGACTATTTTGGTCGCCTAGAGCGATTAGTGATGCGAACAACATATTGAACCATATTAACTTGTATACAGATTTTATCGCACGCCAAGATGGTTACGAAGTATCTAATATTAATCCATTTCGGCGAGCTTCAAGTTACGAAGAGCGACTGAATTGGTGTGCATATCTTAATAAAAAGAAAAGTTTATTTCTAAACCATTTAAGCCCATACAGCCGTCCGTATGAAAAGCCTCAGTTTGTGCGAGAGGTAACATTACGAAAGGATCTTTTGGTACAACAAAATGATGTGCCTAGGTTCCCAGAGAAGTACTTAAGTGAATTGTACAAACGTGGTTTTAAGTTAAAAAGTGGTGAGCTGGACTATAAAAGCATTGCCATAACGATGCTTCTTAATGCGGGAGGATTGAGAAAAAGTGAGGTTTTTCACTTGTATACATCAGATATCACCCTGCACCCAAATAGGCCAGGCGAACCGTTAGTCCGTGTTTATCATCCTGAATTTGGAGGTTCCCCCGACTCAAATTACAGGAATAGAGCAGAATACTTATTGGCAACTTCCTCTTATAAGCCTCGTAATCGATATTTACCTAGTGAAAAGTTACGTAGCGGTTGGAAAGGTGCCCTCTTAACTGACAGGAGGGGATTCTTTGAAGTGATTTTTAACCCTCCTCATATGGCACAAGAGTTTCTAAAAGTCTGGGCTCTATACCTTAAATATCAGCGGGTTGACCCGAGTTCGAAAAACTTTCATCCATTTGCTTTTACTAACTCGAAAGGAAATCCTGAGACTATTTCTAGGTTTCAACTTATACATAAACAAGCAGTCGAAAGAATAGGACTAACAGCTCATAAGTCACAAGGGACTACTGAGCACGGCCACAGGCACGCTTATGGCTATCGCTGTCGCAAAGCGGGTCTAAGTCAGGTAGAGGTGCAAAAGGCCATGCATCATAGAAGCCCGAACTCATGTTTGGTCTACATACAGCCTACTGTAGATGAATTGAGAGCTGAACTTACTAAAGTAGAACTGGGGAATGAAAGTGACTGAAGCGAGGACATTGGAAGACGTAAAGTTAATTTGCAAAGAATATGGAATAACCAACAGTACCGAATATCGAGCGCGATACAAAAAGATTAACGGGCTCCCAGCGCATCCGGAGAGAGTTTTTAAGGATCAGTGGATATCATATAGACATTTCTTTGACTCTCTTTCATTCTATAGCTACAACGAGGCTCTTGAGATAATTCGCCCTAAAAAACTTAGGTCAGCCACGGAATATAAAAAGTTCATAATTGAATCACAAGATAAGCAATTGCCATACTCACCTGATGAAGTATACAAAGACTCTTGGGTAAGTTGGTATGTCTTTCTTGGCAAGGTGAGACCATTAACCCCGGAAAATATTGATGATGAGTACATAAAGTGGCGAGCTGCTATTATCGAGTTTTTGGAGTTAACTAAGGGAGGAGTAAGCAAGAAACCTCACTTATGTAGGTTCGTGAGACTTTACATTGAAAAGCACGAAAAAATAAAATGTCCGATAGAGTTTGTGCAAGTCAACAGACATAACTTACAGGCTCTACGACAGGAGCTGGAAAGTCTTAGTGAGCAACACCAGAGAAAACTTTTGAGAGTTACTCGAGAGTTTTTTGACTATATTATTGATGAGTATCTGACATTAGAGGATGATGGCTCTGGTAACGAGTCTCTGAGTATATTAGAAGCCAAAAACCCCCTTGATTATTTGAAGTTTAATGACCTTTCTCAGAGCAACATGGCTAGTGAGTCCACAAAAGCGTGTTTGCAATACCATTTTGTGCGAAAACTTCAAGATTGGATCATTCCTCCCAAAGCAAAAGACTTCAGTGATCTGAGGCATCTTCAACAATACAGTGCCGACTGGTTTGAAGTAGACAAGTCGAAGATTGATATAAGAGATCCAGATTGCGTATTTAAAACTATTGATGGTAAGTACTTTCTCTGGTCACCGATCAGTTGGATCCATACATACGCTTTAACGAAAGTTCCTTTAAGGGGGCGTCAGCTCGCTTATAATGATAGTGGTGAAGGCGATGATTACATAGCCGATATTGATTGCTGTGGCCAGCTTGCTTGGAAGAAGAATAAGGGGCCCCTTCGAGGTACTACTAAAAGACAGGGGTTTATTACAAAACTTCCTGATGAGAAACTTGGTTTATATACAACTACTAATAAAACAAAAACAAATCAGGGAGGGTACACTATCCCTTGGTTACCTGAAGACTTAGGGAAGTGGTTGGTAAGGTTAAGAAAGTGGCAGCAAAAATATAATCCGATTGATAGCCCAACGCTATGGGTTGATTGTAAACGTACGAACTATAATATAGCCCAACGAAAGCACCTGGGGAAAAATTGCTTTCTTTTTAGAGAGTTTGGGGGTGAAGAGCCTGCCGAAGTATCAACAGCTTTAGTTCACCGAGTGGCTGCAGGCTTATATAATATACAACCCGAAGAATTGCCTTTAGCAGAGCTCTTAGGTCCGAAAGAAACATTAGTCAATTACAAATCTAGATTTACTCCACATTCCCTTCGAGTAAGCTTAATCACCGCTTATGTGGTGGACTTTGGAATGCCGATAGAAATGGTTATGAAGATCGTCGGTCACTCGAGCATATTGATGTCGATCTATTATGTAAAAATCAAAGGTGAAGATATAAGGGAAAAGCTTGAGGAGGTTGATAAACGAGCTTTGAAAGAAAAGGCTGATGCTCTCCAACGGCAGGTTGAGGAAGGTAAGTTAGAGTCATTGGATAATCAACTAATAGCCTCAAGCCCTGAAGTTCTTGCCTCTATTATGTCAAATACTCCGAGAGGCAACTTTATTTTTAGAGACTATGGCATTTGCCCATTCGCAGCGTCCCGCTGCGAAGACGGGGGACAGCTAATAGGCCGGACTCAAGCGAGAAGCCCTGTTCCGAACGGCTATCTAGGTTTTCAGAATTGCTTAAGGTGTCGACACTTTATTACTGGTCCCGCGTTTATTGCAGGGCTTCAGGCGTTGTCAAACGAAGTTTCTTTTCATGCAAATGAGCAGTCTAATCATTATAAAAAGCTTCAAGGAGAACTCGCTGATCAAGAAGCAAAGCAGGTCGAGCTCGATAGAGAGTCTTATATTGCCTCGAAAACTGGCAAGGACTTTAATAGAACAGAAATATATAAGGTTGAAAGAAGGTTACGTAAACTAGAGTCGGAGGTTGAGCGTTCAGCTATGAAGCTTGATATGTACCTTACTGATCTGCAGTCAGCCTACAAGCTCATCAAACAATCCCTAGCATGTGTGTCAGAAGGCGATTTTGAGAAGGATTCTCTTAAACTCATTAAGCAACCCGATGCTGAACTCAAAATTGAATTGGAAGAGGTTTCAGCTTTTTTACAACTACATGAAGTATGTGAAAATGCTCAGATTTTTGAATCGTCCTCCGCTGAGGGTGCGGTAGCCCCTAGAAGTCAATTATTAGATAAAATGGCGGACTTTAATGGACTTCAATTAAAGCTCTATCAATATAGTATTGACGAGCAGCTAAACTTAGGAACGCAGGTTGTTAACTTATTAAAGAGTCGACTGGGGGGTATGGAAAACGTGGATAGACTTGTTAAACGTGAAATATCATTTCGGGATATTTTTAAGGATTCGGGGAAACTAATTTCATCTGAGCTGGAGCTTGTTATGCAAGGCACTGAAATGCCAAGACTCAAAGAGGTTGATTGAAAAATGTCTCCTGAAATGATGTTAGATAAGCTTAAGTCGAAAACCACAACACGAACCCAGAAGACATTGGACGCGATTTATGAGGTCTGTAAATCTCAAATTGAGGCTGGAGCAACTAATTTCTCGTATGCACATATTGCTAAGGTTGGCCAAGGACTTGGGGTTCCATCTAAGCAATCACTCCATAACAAATCTGGTGAATTATATCGCGTTTTAATAGATGCATTTGCTGAAACAGTTCAAGAGAAAAGCAGCAAACGATCGGCCGATGACTGGATTGAGCAGATTAATAATCCATCTCAGAAGCTACTGACAAGACAAATGGAGGCTGAACTGAAAGAAGCAAAAAAGACTATTGAAGAATTAAAGACTCCATCCTCTGAAATTTATATCTATGACAATGCCGGGGCACCCATAGACGAGAGAGAGGTATTAACTCAAGTTGAGAGGAAAGCTCTTGAGTATGTAACATCTTTTACTTTTAAGAAGAAATGGGGATTTACGGAGAATGAGTTTGGCGAATATGTTGATGAAAAGGGTGGAGTGATTTTTAGGTCGGGAACTTTAGATGCGATAAGAAAGGCTTTACGTTCGTTGTAGATATTGAATAAAGTTTAGAACTCAGCTCAATCGAACTCTAGCTCGAAGGGATTTTAATGAAAGCTAATTTAATCACTCGTCTCGGCTACGAACAGTTGGAAAAAGAATTAGACTATTTATGGAAGGATTACCGCCCTAAGATTACAGAGAAAGTTGCGTGGGCAGCAAGTTTGGGGGATAGGTCTGATAATGCAGATTATAAAGAAAATAAGAGTCTACTGCGGCAAATAGACTCAAAAATTCGCCACCTCCGCAAAAGGTTAGATACTGTAAGAATTGTTGATTACTCCCCACAACAAGAAGGAAAAGTCTATTTTGGTGCGTGGGTGGTGGTCGAAAGCTTGACTCTAGAAAAAAGGGAATTTCGGATAGTTGGACCCGATGAAATTTATGATACAACCTCAGTTATCTCTATTAACTCACCTATGGCTAGGGCGTTATTGGGAAAATGTGTAGGAGATGAGGTAACGGTTAAAGGGCCAAAGAGTGAAAATAAATGGAAAATAGTTCATATCTGTTATGACAAAACTTAGATGAATTAATAGTTAGCTAATAGCTCTTGCTCGGGGGAGTCACATTGAACCGAGCTACTAATTCTTCTTCATTAACGCCCTCAAAGCAAGAGTTGGGTGAGTTGATTTATCAATAATTCTATTTAATTTTTCCCATACTTTTGGGCGATTTTTATTGCTTTTTTGGCTGCCTTTTTACGAGGCTTTGTGTCTTTGCTCATTTCTGAGATTCAGTACTGTCGCCTGTTCATCACTGATGTATTTACTTTAAGCGAATATTCGGACAATATTTCATTACCGTAGTAAGTTTTTATCAAGATTTTGTCAGCCTCCTCCTCTGAAACCACTGACTTCCACTTGGCCTCGAACTTACCGAAAGGTGAGCGTAGGAGTGGCATCTGCTTCACCCAAATCATACCGCCCTCAATTTTATATAATTCTCCTCCGTCTTCGAATGCGGTGTTGGAAAAAGATACACTAGGTGGACTAGTTACAATCTCGACTATTCTCATTTTTTGCTCATTTAGTTTATTAAGCTCCACCGTTTATAGCCCCCTTCCGTTAAGGTTCTTCATGCATTGCAATTTTATGGAATTTCAAGACTCCCGTTATAGAGCCAGCTTGGCGCAACACGGTGCTTAGTAATCCTAAGTATATGTGAGTTGTGAATCCTTACACAATCTAATTATCTATAGTTAATAATGATGATTAAAAGTTGGCATATAAACACCCGTTTCCGTATCGCTTACACACTCTTCGCAAAATGCGAAAAATAAGCCAAAAAGAGCTAGGTATAAGAATTGGGCTGGAGCCAGGTTCATCCAGTAGCCGTATGAATCATTATGAGAAAGGAAGACATACCCCTGATTTTTCAATCATTAAGCTGCTCGCGGATGAGCTGAAGGTGCCGGCCTACTATTTTTTTTGCGACTCCGATGAAGAGGCTGAAAGAGCTTTGAGATTATATGCTCTGAGTGATGAGCAGCTCGAGATAATAGATAAAATGCTTTTAGAATTCACACAAAAATAAATGCATTTTACTTCTACTTTCCTAAGCATAGAGAAGTCGGTCATAATCATCGGAGATCTATCTAGAAAGTTTAGGTTATGACGACAAAATTTGAGGGCACCTATGGTTAACGGCTTTATTAACTTTCGTTTTGATACCTCAAGTGGGGGGAATGTTAATAGAACCTATTTTTATCAGCAAGCTCTGAAAGACTACTGGGAAATGACCAGTGTATCGCCTCCTCGATTTAAATACTCGGTTCGAGAAGTGGTTGATAAGTGGGGAGAGCATGCGGTTAAGGAAATAACAAAAAAGCATTTTGTATCATGCAACTCTGAAGATCTAACTTGTCCTATATGCGACAAACCCATAGTGTTTTCCTCTAGAAACAGCTTGGTAAAGCTATTAGAAAGTAAACTTTCCAAAGTGAACTTTTGTAAGTCACAAGAGCATCAGGCGTGCTTAGAACAGCAAATACTAGAACACTCAAGCAATGTCTTCTTTTTTGATGAAGAAGAGTACCTTGAGCAGCCGAAATGGAGTCTATTTGATGCCTCATTCCTAGACTTACTGAAAATGCTGGCAATTTACCTAGAGGTAGGACCGACTACCTGCAGTATTAATATGGATGAGGACTATGAAGAAAATAAGGCTCTTCGTCAATATAGCCAAAGCTTGTTACCGGAACTAGTTAGAAAAGGTTATATTTTTCATCTGGATGAAAAAGTTCCTTTCCCAGTTGATATTATTCAGTCTATGGAATTCTTAAGGAATTACTACCCGGAAGGTAAGAAACCCAACACGCTAGGAGTAAATTGTGCGCTGTCTTTAAGTAAAATGGGCATAAGAGAAATTAGTGAGGGATACCGGATAAATCCGGTAAAGGATTTCATGGGCTCGGAAGTCGTAAACGTGTGTATCGAGCATTGCCAAATGCTAATTCAGGAGTGTGCGTTTAGTATAGAAACATTAACCGAATTAGAGTGTATGTTAATTGATGCTAGAGCTAAAACATTACTGGAGATGGTTAAGTCAGTTGGTGTCGAATATAATATTCCTGTGAATTACTTAGCCGGCTCTGATTTAATGATGAAGCGGCTAGCTCAGCGTTTGTCGATTGAAAGAGCTACTCAGCTATCATGTCTTGCTGCCGGAAAGTGTCGATATTTTATTAGAAAACCAGGGGTTTCTAACTTGGTTAAAGGAAGGTACTTCTTTTCAGCTTTGAGTAATTTGTTTGAAGAGTCGCAGACACATGATGAAGTAAAGTCTCTAAATAACGTAGACTTTGAATTTAAAAGTGATTGTGGGTTTGATAGTGCAGTGTCTATGATCTTTAAGCTTGATTCTGATTTAGATACTCTGTCCGTTGGCGAGATAGTGAAGGAAATTTATCTCAAAGTAAAATATCAATCAGAGAACTCTGATACCTTGGGCGGTATTTGAACTTCTTAGCTTTGAATCCACACCGATTTATAGTTATTCCTGATTTTTTCCGATGCGGTAAATCTAGATGTTAACGATACCGTTGACGTAAAAGTAGAAGGTCGTTGTGTTGTGATTGAACCTGTCCGTGATGACGGGTTAGAACCCGGCATTTGAGAAAGCCCGCTTGACCAAGCGGGTATGTTTAAACTTTATGGTTGCTAATTCTAATTGCTTTCAATAAGATTACCGCGGTAGGCACTTGGGATTTAGATCTGTCGTTATTCACTTCAAGTCAATGCGACGGTGACCAAGATGCAATGACTTAGCCTCCGAACGGGGGCTTTTTAGTTTTTGACTTCGGTTTCGTAAACATAAACCGTCCGCAGTACCTACGCTACCGGTCAAAGCAATAATTAGCTGCTCTTCATCAAGTCTTTAAGGGCTTCTGTTGGCTGTGGCGGTTCATTGATGATTTTGTTCAACCTTTCCCAGGCTTCTTTGTTTAGTTTTGTGGTTTGGCCTGCTGTTTTGAGCTTTGCACTCTTAGTTTTTTTGTCCATTTTCTGACCTGCTCTTATTCTGATTTTTTTCACTGTCTGACTGCACTTTTGTCTTAAACACATAAATGGCATATATAACAAAAGCAGTAAGAATCGCAACTGGGATTAGCCCCGAGAGAAATTGCTCAAGCATGTTATCCATTTCTACCTCCCTCCCTAAACGGCTAGGCCAGTAGGATGGCTCTCTAAATACAAAAGCCAAGCTTTGAACTTGGGTTTAAAAGTAGTGATAGTTCGTGACATCCCCTTAGCTCTTTGGGGCCAGGGTAGTGCAGTAAACTGCAAACTGACTATCTAGCAGAATTCCGTTGGTAAATTCTGGTAGCTTTTGGAGCGTAGGGTTCTACCCCTTTATCACGGACGGTTTAAAATCGCACTAAACTGCTGATCTTGTTTTGCCAGTCTACGACGCATTCTTGGATTATGAAACCGTTCAATATAATCAAAGATGTCTGAACGTGCTTCATCTCTTGTTCGATAGCGGCGGTAATTCACTCTTTCACGCTTCAGTATTCCAAAAAATCCTTCACAGGCAGCGTTGTCGCTGCAATGACCGACTGCGCTCATACTGCTGATCAGGTTATTAAATTTGAGAGCACGCTGATAATCACCACTGGTAAATTGAGACCCGCGATCTGAATGTAAAATCACGGGCTGATTGCCTGTTCGTTGCCAGACGGCCATTTCCGCTGCGCGAATGACCATGTACCGATCCTGACGGTGATGCATGGACCAGCCCACTATCAGCTTGCTGTACAAGTCGAGCACAACGCACAGAAACAACTTGCCTTCGGTGGTTGTCACTTCGGTAATATCGGTGACCCATTTAGTTTCAGGCTCTGCCGCTGTGAAGTCACGTGCCAGATGATTTTTAAGGCCAGCGGGCCTGGCGGCCTGTCGCTTTCGGCCTCGTCCTTTCTTACGAGGCCAGCCCTGAACGCCATTGACGGCCATTAAGCGGGCAACCCGATTCAGA